>NZ_JBEZMS010000086.1:0-1040 GCF_040652815.1 Micromonospora sp. NPDC048169 | reverse complement strand
CTCATCGGGCCACTCCCACCTGGGCGACCTCGTCGCGGTAGATCCGCTCCCGCGCGGCGACCGGCAGGTGACACGCCACCAGGTGCCCCACCTCGCCTGCCTCCCGCAGCTCGGGCACCTCGGTGCGGGACCGGTCGCCGTTCACCCCAGCCCACCGGCAGCGCGGGTGGAACGCACACCCCGACGGCAGATTGATCAACGACGGCGGGTTACCCGGAATCGGCAGCAGATCCGCGTCCGCGTCACCGTGCAACGACGGCACACTCGACAACAACCCCCACGTGTACGGATGCTGCGGCGACCGCAACACCCGCCCCACACTCCCGTGCTCCACCGCCCGGCCCGCGTACATCACCAACACGTCATCAGCCACCTGAGACACCACACCCAGGTCATGCGTGATCAACACGATCGCCGACCGGAACTCCCCCTGCAAATCCGCAAGCAGATCCAGGATCTGCGCCTGCACCGTCACATCCAACGCCGTCGTCGGCTCATCCGCGATCAACAGATCCGGATCATTCACCAACGCCATCGCGATCATCGCCCGCTGCCGCATCCCACCCGAAAACTCATGCGGATACTGATCGAACCGCCGCGCCGGCTGCGGAATCCCCACCCGACCCAACATGTCCACCGCCCGCGACCGGGCCTCGCGTCTGCCGGCCCTCGGATGATGCACCCGGAACGCCTCAGCGATCTGCCTACCCACCGAGTAGTACGGATGCAACGCCGACAACGGATCCTGAAAAATCATCGCCATGTCCCGGCCCCGCAGCCGCCGCACCTCCTCCTCACCCAACCCCACGAGCTGACGCCCACCCACCCAGATCTCCCCCGACACGGCCGCCCGCTTCACGTCGTGCAAACCCAGAACCGCCAGCGACGTCACACTCTTACCCGAACCGGACTCACCCACGATCCCCAACGTCCGACCCCGCTCCACCGCGAACGACACACCGTCCACGGCCCGCACCACACCGTCCTCGGTGTCGAACCGCACCCGCAGATCCCTGACCTGGAGATAGGGACCGTCGCCG
>NZ_JBEZMS010000085.1:0-1049 GCF_040652815.1 Micromonospora sp. NPDC048169 | reverse complement strand
CTAGGGCCTGTGTCGAAGTCGGTCACAGCCATTCGTTGATGGCGGCGACGTGCACGGTGGCCGCGTAGCGCACGGCGAGTTTGTCGAAGCGGGTGGCCACGGCGCGGTGGCGTTTGAGGCGGTTGATGCCGCACTCCACGGCGTGACGCTGCTGGTACCGCTGTGGGTCGAAGGCCGGTGGCCGGCCGCCCTTCGACCCCTTCTTACGCCGGTTCGCGTCCTGGTCGGCCTTCGACGGGATCGTCGCGGCGATCCCACGTCGGCGCAGGTAGCGGCGGTTGGCCTTCGACGTGTACGCCTTGTCAGCGAGGACCCGGTCCGGGCGGGTCCGGGGCCGGCCGCTACCGAGGCGGGGCACCCGGATCCCGTCGAGCACCGGGATGAACTGCGGGCTGTCCCCGCGCTGCCCGGCGGTCAACACGATCGACAGCGGCTTCTGCCCCTGCTCACACGCGAGGTGCACTTTCGTGGTCAGGCCGCCCCGCGAGCGACCGAGCGCATGATCGTCCGGTTCGACCGTGACCCCGCCCGGCGGCTCGGCCTGCAGATCCCCTTTTTACGCGCTCCAGCGGCATGCTGATGCGCTCGGGCGACCGTCGAGTCCACCGACACGTCCCAGACGACGCGTCCGGCTCCGTCAGCCAGGGCCTGCAGGGCGATCAGGATCTTCGCCCAGGTCCCATCCCGCTGCCAACGCCGGAACAACGCGTACGCCGCAGCCCAGGACCCGTAGCAGTCCGGGACGTCCCGCCACGGGGCGCCAACCCGTGTCCGCCACCGGATCCCATCGATGAGCTGCCGTTTCGTCCATGTCGACGGCCGGCCTGGCCTACGCCCCGCGGGCAGCAACGGCTCCAGCGCCGCCCACTGTGCGTCGGTCAGGTCGTGCCGCCTCGTCACCGCTAGGGTGTCCACGAGGTCTCCGGTGTTCGGGTTCTGCTTGGTCGCTGAACCAGATACCGGAGACCTCGCTACATCTCGAACACCGACACGCCAAGATCCTCACCCAACAGCTCAAGCCCTCGCACGGACTTCGACACAGGCCCTAG
>NZ_JBEZMS010000084.1:0-1336 GCF_040652815.1 Micromonospora sp. NPDC048169 | reverse complement strand
GGGCCGCCTTGAAGACGTACAGAAACTTTGAACCACCTCGCCGGCAGTCCGGCCGCCCATGCCTCTACGGCGCCGCAGCCCGCACCGCCTGGTCGATGAGCAGTGCCGCTTGGTCCGCCGTCGTCTGCGAGGTGTCGATGGTGATGTCCGCGGTCGACGCAGGCGCAGTTTCGTCCCATGCTCTGAGCCGCTGCCAGGTGTCGCCCGTCCCTCGTCGAGCTATTCGCTGTTCGGCCACGTCTCGGGGGCAGGTGAGAGCCACAACGGTCCAGGACACATCGGGGAAGGCTTGCCGTACAGCGTCGATTGCCTCGACCTGGCCGAGATGCACGACGGGAATGGCGTCGTCGAGCTGCTGACGGAGGCCGGGGCTGTCGACGACATACACCGAGCCATACCGCTGGTTCTCCCAGACCACATCACTTGATGCCCGCAGCGCGGTTAGCTCGGCTTCGGTGGTCATACGGTAGCCATCGGTGCGCCCAGGTCCAACCTTCAGGCGTTGGAACTGCTGGTAGCGGCCGTCGAGCTGGTGCAGGGCCGCCGTGATGGTGTCTTTCCCTGATGCTGGCGGACCGTAGAGGATCACGCCGTGCATCAGTCGAGCTCCAACCCCATCAAGGACTTCACCAAGGTTTCCGCCTGTTCCTGCAAGGGCTTCGCAGACACACAGTTGTTGACGACCGTGTGATCGACTGGCGGCCGGAAACCTGTATCGATGCGGCTGAGGTAGCCCGCCCAGTCAGCGAGCTTTGCCGCATCGCGTGCAGCTCCCCGTCTCCGCAGGTACAGGTTCATCGTGTCCTCGTCGCAGTACACCCAAACCACGCTCAGCGAGGCGTCCATGCTGGCGAATCGTGCGCGCGTCCGGTCCAGCCACTGCGGGTTCTGAAACTCGGCAATGAAGGGTGCAGTCACGATGACGCTGTTGCCGCATTGCACGTTCTCTTCCGCCGCAGCACTCAGGGCTTCGTACTCCCGGGGCCGGACGAGCTTCAGGTAAGTCTCCGACTCCCGGTCATGCGGTGACTGGCCCAGAATCTCCAACGCGGCTTCAACGATTGGCCGGGTCAGCGTGTCCTTGTCGAGCATGGGCCAGCCGGTGGCACGAGCAAGCATTCGGCCCAACTCGGTCTTGCCGCTGCCGGCGTACCCGCCGATGAGCACCACGCGCGGCTTCGGCAGGCGGACCGGCCCCCGTCGCTCCTGGTTGGGCACGCGCACAACCCTCTTGGACCGGGACTTGCTCTCGATGACGCCTTCTGCTTCCAGCAGCTTCATGGCTGAGGTGACGGTGAAGGCGCTCGTGTTCCACTCGGCCGCCAGCTCGCGGCTA
>NZ_JBEZMS010000083.1:0-1395 GCF_040652815.1 Micromonospora sp. NPDC048169 | reverse complement strand
CGATCTGTGAGTGGGGGTTGTCAAGTGGTTCGGTGGTGGTTGGTGATGGTGCGGTAGAGCTGTCGGGCGATGTAGCGCTTGAGGCAGCGGGTGATTTCTCTGGTGGTGCGGCCTTCGGCGCGGCGTCGGGTGATGTAGTCGCGGGTTTCGGGGTGGATGCGGCGGCGGGTCAGGGCGATGGTGTGCAGGGCGCTGTTGAGGGTTCTGTCGCCGCCGCGGTTGAGGCGGTGTCGGTCGGTGCGGCCGCTGGCCACGGGGATGGGGGCGGCGCCGGCGAGGGTGGCGTAGGCGGCTTCTGATCGGATGCGGCCGGGGTGGGACCAGGCGGTCAGGGCGATCGCGGCGGTGACGGGTCCGATGCCGGGTTGGTCGAGTAGGGGTGGGCACAGTTGGGTGACGAGGGTTCGTAGGTGGCGGTGGTTGTCGGCGAGGGTGGCGTCGAGGGTCTGGATCTGCCGGGCGAGGGTGGTCAGCTCGCGGCGGCGGGTGTGTTCTTCGAGGGGCAGGTCGGTAGTTTCGGGTAGGTCGAGGGCGGCCAGGCGGGCGACCTGCGTGGTGGTCGACAGTCCGCGCAGTGTGTGGCGCAGGGTGTCGTCGGCGGTCAGGATCAGCGCTTTGATCAGGTTGATCGCGGCGGTGCGGGCGTCGCTGTGGTGTCGGCGGCAGACCAGCAGCAGGCGCAGCGCCTCGCGTGGTCCGTCGCTGCGGGGCACGGCGATGCGCTCGGCGGGCAGGGCGAGCACGGCGTGAGCGGCGGCGACCGCGTCCAGGCGGTCGGACTTACCGCCCCGGCGACGGGCCGCGGCGGCGGGTTTGGGCGCCTCGCAGACGGGCTCGTCGGCGGCGCTCAGCAGCCGGCACAACCCTTGACCGTGCGCCCGGGTGCCTTCCACCGCCCACAACCGGCGCCCCTGCGGGGGAGTGTGCTCGACGGCGAAGGCCAACAGCTGGCTCAACCCGTCTGGGTCGGTGGACACGGTGACCTGCGCCAACACCCCACCGAGCCGGTCAACCACAGCTGCGGTATGCGTGTCGGTGTGGGTGTCCACCCCCACCACCACGTCGCAGCGATCCGCGACCCGCTCTACGATCCTTGCCATCTCGGATTGTTGCTCCTTAGCCAGCGACGACCGGGACAGTTGGCGTCGGCTCGGGAAGCAGTCACCACGGCGGCAGATCTGTGATGGGCCACGTGTGCTCGCACGGGCAGGCTTCTGATCAGGCCAGCAGGGTGGACCGGGCCGGCGCCGACGACCACCCGGGGACAGGTCTTGCACAAGGCACACCCACAACCCGAGCGGCCGGATCGACGAAGAGTCACCCAAGTGATCATCGATGCCGAACCCTAACGGCAACCAGCCGAACCGATCACCACACACATAGAAGCGTCTTGCA
>NZ_JBEZMS010000082.1:0-1411 GCF_040652815.1 Micromonospora sp. NPDC048169 | reverse complement strand
TACTCCAACGTCACTTGGCTTTGGCGTTGGGCGTGGCGCGGGCATGAAGACGGCCACCGCGTTGATCATCGATGGTTTGTGAGGACAACCGAAGATCGTGCGGTGGCCGCGTGCCACAGCGTAAACCTTGATCGGTGGCGGGTCACTCTCGACGAGGCGGTGACGCGTGTCGCTGGCCGATTCGTGCGGGCGGAGCCGCGCCGGACGGCCGGGCAGTTCGTGGAAGGGCTGCTGTCGGGCCTGGAACGCAAGACCTGCTGGTCCCTGGCGGAGCGGGCGGGTCACGATGATCCGCAGGCGATGCAGCGGCTGCTGCGTACGGCGGTGTGGGACGCCGACGACGTCCGCGACGACGTGCGGTCCTGGCTGGTGGAGCAGCTCGGCCACCCCGAGGGGGTGCTGGCCACTGACGAGACGGGGTTCCTGAAGAAGGGCGTGTGCTCGGTCGGTGTCCAGCGTCAGTACACCGGCACCGCCGGGCGTGTCGAGAACAGTCAGGTCGGGGTGTTCCTGGCCTACGTCACCCCGCACGGGCGGGCGCTGATCGACCGCCGGCTCTACCTACCCGAGGCAACCTGGTGCGCCCAGCCCGAGCGTCTCGCCGCCGCCGGCGTGCCGGACGACGTCGGGTTCGCGACGAAGCCGGCCCTGGCCCGGCAGATGATCGCCGCCGCGATCGAGGCTGGTGTCCCGGCCGGGTGGGTGACCGGCGACGAGGTCTACGGCGCCGACCCCGGCCTACGCGCCGACCTCGAAGACCGTGGCGTCGGCTACGTCCTGGCCATCGGCTGCGACCGACGCGTTGCTGTCAACGACGGCCGCACCCTCATCCGCGTCGACGACCTCGCCGAGCGGATCCCCACCCGCGAGTGGCAGCCGCACAGCTGCGGGCCCGGGGCGAAAGGCCCCCGCGACTACCTGTGGGCCTGGATCACCACCGCCACCAGCCGAGGTGAGCATCGGTGGCTGCTCATCCGCCGCAACTGCACCACCGGCGAACTGGCCTTCTACCTGTGCTGGTCACCCCGCCCAGTCCCGCTGCACACCCTCGTGCGAGTGGCCGGTTCCCGCTGGAGCATCGAAGAGCTGTTCCAGACCGGCAAAGGCCAGGTCGGCCTGGACCACTACCAGGTCCGCGGCTGGACCGGCTGGCACCGCTTCATCACCCTGGCCATGCTCGCCCTGGCCGTCCTGACCATCCTCGCCGCCACCGCGCAGCAGCCCGACCCCGAGCCGGAACTCATCGGGCTGACCGTCGCCGAGATCCGCCGACTCCTCAACGCTTTCGTCCTCACCCAGCCGCTACCACCAGAGCACATCCTGCACTGGTCGATCTGGCGACGAACATCCCAAGCCCGAGCCCGACGATCCCACTACCAGCGCAGACAAGCGAAGTGACGTTGGAGTACTA
>NZ_JBEZMS010000081.1:0-2896 GCF_040652815.1 Micromonospora sp. NPDC048169 | reverse complement strand
TCAGACGTTGAAGCGGAACCTAGACGTGCTCGTTCGTGACCTGCGGCGACCTGGTCGGCACGCTGGTCGCGCCCCGTCGTGGCTTGCCGCCGCTGCTCGCTGATTGCCGACGTTTGACGACGCCTTGTGCCCCCTGTGTGCCCCGAGCGGGTCCACCGCAGCCGACCGTCCTCGGTGTCCAAGGCACACGGTTTAGGAAGGGTGTAGCGCCTGCTGAGGAACCCGCTGCCTTACCAGGGCATACGCCCTGCCGACTCTCAGCGAAGAGCGTGATCATTGCGCGCATGTTCCGGATCTTGCTCTTGGGCCCCATGCCGGGCTACGCGCAGTCCTTGCCGACTCCCCTCAGTTGCTCCTCCAACTGACTCCGCCTGGCGCTGACCGACATCGACCCCAGCTCGCGTTCCGCCTCTTGTTCGCGTACAGCCATCTCCACGCAGTTGCCTGCGCGCTTCTCAAGAGCGGACCAGAAGATGTGCTGGGATGCACGCGACCACTGTCGATCTTCGGCGGGTAGGGATTCAGCTAGGTTTAGGGCCAGAGCTAGTTGCTCCCGGCCCTCCGACGTCTTTCCCATCTGGTAGAGCGCCTTGGCGTTCATCCGACGGAGGCTGATGAACGTCAGCGAATCCCCCGGCTTGGCGAGGCCATCAACGGCTAGCTCATGACTCTCCTCGGAGCGACCGGAGACATCGAAGGCCAGAGCGACCGTTAGGTACTCGCTCGCTGACACCTGATCCGGGATCTGGCCAATCAGATCCTTGGCCTGCTGCGCTAGCGCAAGGTTCTCAGACGCGAAGGCGGGAGAGTGTTGCCTGGCCACCACCTTGCCAGCGGGATCCTTGATGTTTAGAAGGTCTTCGCGAGAGAGGTCTGACAGCCGCTGGATCCTCTCTCCCAGCTCCACCCGCGCGCCCCGCTCCTGCTGATCTCGACTTTGGTCATAGGTGAAGTAAGCAGTAGCGACAGAGACCACAAGCGCCAAGACTGATACAAACACAGTTGGGTCTCGCTGCCAGCGGCCGGTGTGCTCACCGCCCGCTTGGAGCTGCCGCACCTGCCGTTGGAGTTCTGCCAATGCACGGTTATCCGGGGCTTCGCCTGCGACAGCTCGGGGCGTCGCTGCCGCCCGCCGTCTCTTCTGGACAGAACCCTGCCTAGGCATGTCGCCTCCTTGGCCCTTAGGCTCGCTGACTGAGCCTAGGTAACCGGCGCAACCCCACGGTTGAGTGGAGGCGGCGTCCTAGCGGTAGAGCGCCGCTGGCTGCGGCGGCGCTTGCCCCCTGACCGCTTCGTCCCGAAAAAACCACGATTCGTCTATGAGCTGCGCCGGCAGCACGGCAGATGTCCAGACGGTCCGTCGGAGTCCACCGACGTCCCGGCGCTGTAAGCGCCCGTTATCACCCAGTTAGTCACTCAGCTCGATTCGCGCTGGACTAGCCTGGCGTCGAACCACTGGACCAGGGTGACCGCCACAGAAACGGCCACCTGAGCTTCTTCGACCGATACGTCGCCCGGCGCTGATGGTTGGCCACCGTGACGGTCATGTTGGCCATGCCACAGCATCCGCAGCATCGCGACGATGACCTGTGACGAAGAAGCGGCCTGGTGCTCGCGCTCCATCGGCAGTCGCCAGTTCCCCTGGTCCTCAAGTTGCTTAAGCACTGTTCCCAGCGTTGCTCTTGAGTTGGTGGGTGAAACCACAGGTACGGCGGCGTCCTCAACGGCCAAGATCGCCAGTCGATATGCTTCGCTAGCGTTAGGGGTGAGGCCATAGAGCTGCTCCCACGCCTTCGCTAGCCTTACCCCCGCCCGCCCCGCTCTCGCCATGACAGAGTCGGCGGCAACCTGCACACCCTTGGGGACCCGACGCGTTAGTCCCGGTCGGCCGGATCGGGTACCAACCTCATATGCCGACTTGCTGCGCTCCAACACATCATCAAGGTCATACGCAGACGCGTGACCGCCGTGAGCGAGGAGGTAGTCCGCGATCTGAAGCGGCTCTTTGTGGTTGCGCAGTGCGATGAGGGCGTTCTTGAGCTGCTGCTGACCTACGGTGTAGTCGGTCGTCGCTGAACGGAGGTTAGGCAGAGGAACCTTAAGAATTTGGCACATGCGTTCCGCCAAGGCCGTGTCCAGCATAGGCACCTTTCCACTACCGTCGCGATAGCGGCCAAACACGGTCAGGGCTTCTCGCACCCACGCCCAGTAAGACGAACTCATCCAATCCGGGACACCATCATGGAGCGCGTCGTATGCGGCTATGTCTTCCTCTGTGTCAACGCCAAGAGGTCGCCACGCTTCTTCCGTCACGCGGCCGATTGTTCCATGGCAGGGTCGCGCATGACGACCTCGTGATCTCATCGCCACCTGTCCCCAGCCATCCCGTCTGCCGTCGACCCGCCCTCCTGGGGAGCGGGCCGCCGCCCAGCCCGCCACGTCAAGACGGCCTTGACATCCGTACGGACGCTGGCGGGCTGGGCGGTGGTCTGCTCGGCTTGCCCGGGTCGATGGCAGACGGGATGGCTTCCCCTCCGCAACCACCTACGGACCGCAACGCGCCGTCGGGGTTGCAACCATCTCGGAGCCCGAGCGCCCCCGCCGGAGGCGCAGTAACCGCAACCCCGTGACCGCCGCCAGCTCGCCGACGCGGCCGGCGTCCGCTCCCCTACGTCGCGCGGGCTCGTGGCCGCGCGGCCCGGCCGGTTGCCGGCCCCCACACCACCGGTCAACGGCCTGTCGTTCTGCGGCGGCCCCTTGGGCTTCCCGCTTCCGCGCCAGCCGCCGGGCGTTTTGCGTGGCCGGAGTCGGAGCGCTAGCGGAGCGACGGACGCGCGCCCAGGCGGCGGCGCGTGCGGCCCGTTGCGGGCCGCCTTGAAGACGTACAGAAACTTTG
>NZ_JBEZMS010000080.1:0-3722 GCF_040652815.1 Micromonospora sp. NPDC048169 | reverse complement strand
CTGAGCGCCGCCCGGACGCCGCGGCAGCCCGCCGCGCCCCGCCTGCGCGTTGTCCCACGCGGCGCACGGCCACGCCGCCCCGGCGCAGCTCGGGCTGGCGCAGGCGCGCTCGTCGTCCGGCTGGTGCGCGTCGGCCACCGCGGCGGCCAGGTCCCACAGCAGCGGATCGGTCACCTCCGCGGGGCGGTCGGCGACGCGGTCTGTGCTGGCTTCGGACATGATTCGGTCCCCCTGTCGTGAACGGCCCCCACCTGTTTCCGGAAACCGCCCGGGCCAAACCTGCGCCCGCCCGGGCGCGGACATAGGCTGACCGGCGTGGCGAGGTACTACGACCTGCATCCGGACAACCCCCAGCCCCGCGTGATCCGGCAGGTGGTGGACCTGCTGCGCGCCGACGGGGTGATCGCCTACCCGACCGACTCCTGCTACGCGCTCGGCTGCCGGATCGGCAACCGCGACGGCGTGGAGCGGATCCGGGAGATCCGGCGGCTCGACGACAGGCACCCGTTCACGCTGATGTGCGCCGACTTCTCCCAGCTCGGCCAGTTCGTCAAGCTCAGCAACGCGGTCTTCCGGCAGGTGAAGTCCGTCATCCCGGGCAGCTACACGTTCCTGCTGCCGGCCACCGCCGAGGTGCCGCGCCGGTTGCAGGACCCGCGGCGGCGGGTGGTCGGCGCGCGTGTGCCCCGGCACGCGGTGACCCAGGCGCTGCTGGCCGAACTCGGCGAGCCGCTGCTGACCAGCACGCTGCTGCTGCCCGGCGAGGAGGAGCCGATGACCCAGGGCTGGGAGATCAAGGATCGGCTCGACCACCTCGTGGACGCCGTGGTCGACGCCGGTGACTGCGGGCTGGAGCCGACCACCGTCGTCGACCTGTCCGGACCGGAGCCGGAGATCCTGCGCCGGGGCGCCGGCGACCCGGCCCGCTTCGAGTAGCGATCACCGATTCCGTCCCGCCGGGCCGCCGCCGTGGGGCACGGTGGGACCGGCGGACGGTGACGGGGGTACGGCGTGGAAGCACTCGTGCTGATCACCGTGCTGGGCGCCACGGTCCTCGTCGGCACCACCATCGGCGGGCGGTACAGCGTCGCGCCGCCGGTCCTGCTGATCGCCATCGGCGCGCTGATCGGCCTGCTGCCGCCGTTCGACCACCTGATCCTCGAACCCGAGGTCGTGCTGGTGCTGTTCCTCCCGGCGATCCTCTACCGGGAGAGCCTGGTCGTCAGCCTGCGCGAGATCCGCGCCAACCTCACCGTGATCGTCGGGCTCGCCGTGGTGCTGGTGATCGTCACGATGGCCGCCGTCGCGTACACCGCGCAGGCCCTCGGCGTGCGGCCGGCCGCCGCCTGGGTGCTCGGCGCGGTCCTGGCCCCGACCGACGCCGCCGCCGTGGCCGGCCTGGCCAAGCGGATGCCGCGCGGCATCCTCACCACGCTGCGCGCGGAGAGCCTGGTGAACGACGGTACGGCGCTCGTGCTGTTCGCCGTCGCGGTCGGCGTGATCGCGGGCGGTACGGTGCCGGGCGCGTTGACGCTCACCGGCGAGTTCGTCGGCAAGTCGGCCGGCGGGGTGGCCGCCGGCCTGCTCGTCGGCGCGGTGGTGGTGCTGATCCGCAAGCACGTCGACGATCCGATGCGCGAGGGCGGGCTGAGCATCCTCACCCCGTTCGTCGCGTTCCTGCTCGCCGACGCGGTGCACGCCAGCGGTGTGCTCGCGGTGGTGGTGTCCGGGCTGCTGCTGTCCTACGCCGCGCCCCGGGTGATCCGGGCCCGCTCCCGGATCACCGCGTTCGCGTTCTGGGACCTGGCCACCTTCATGGTCAACGGCGGCCTGTTCGTGCTGCTCGGCACGCAGGTGCCGCGCTCGCTGCGCGGCATCACCAGCCACTCGCCGGCCGCGTCGCTCGGCATCGCGGCCCTCGTCGCGGTGGTCGTGGTGGTGATCCGGCTGGCCTGGGTGCACCTGTCGGTGTCGGTGCTGCAACGGGTGGACCGGCGGGGGTCGAGCCGGGCGCGGCACTTCGACGGCCGGATGCGTACCGCCGCGGGCTGGGCCGGCTTCCGCGGCGCCGTCTCGCTCGCCGCGGCGCTCGCCGTGCCGGTCACCATGCACGACGGGAGCCCGGTGCACGAGCGTGACCTGATCATCTTCGTCACCGTCGTGGTGATCGTGCTGATCATGCTGGTGCAGGGCACCACGCTGCCCGCCGTGGTCACCTGGGCGGGCCTGACCGGCGACCGGGAACGAGACGAGGAGGTGCGCTGGGCCCGGATCCGGGCCACCGAGGCCGCGCTGGAGGCGCTGCCCCGGGCCGCCGGCGAGGTGGGCGCCGCGCCGGACACGGTGGACCGGCTGCGGGCCGACTACGAGGAGCACCTGGCCGCCGTCCGCGATCCACCCGGCGAGGACGCTCAGGGGGAGCGGGAGCTGGCCCGGCAGCTGCGGCTGCGGGTGCTCGACCACAAGCGGCAGGAGGTCACCCGGCTGCGCAACTCCAACCAGATCGACGACGCGGTGCTGCGGCAGCTCCAGGCCGCCATCGACATCGAGGAGATCCGCCTACTCGGGCCGGAGATCGAGGAGTGAGCCGGCCGGCCGCCACCGGTAGGGGTGGCGGCCGGCGTGGCTCAACGCGGGTCGACAGCGACTACCGTGTACGGGGTGGTCGGCGTCGGCGGGGTGGTGAACCGGCCGTTCGGCAGGTAGAGCCGGCCGAGCGCGGCGGCCACCGTGGTCGGCACGTCGAAGCCCGGGTCGGTGATGACGCCGCGCGCCACGCCGGCCGAGCCGGAGCGGTTCAGGTCGACCACGGCGACCTGGTTGAGGAAATTCTGCACCACGTACAGCGTGCGGCCGAGCAGCAGCAGGCCGTCACCGTTGACGAACGTGGTGCCCGGCACGTCGACGGCGGTGGTGACGCCGGTGGCCGGGTCCACCCGGAACAGCGTGCCGGTGTTCGACTGCACGACGATCAGCGCCCGCCCGTCCGGGGTGGGCACGATGCCGTTGAGGTTGACGCCGGTGCCGCTCTGCTGGAAGTCGCCGGTCAGCGGGAGCGTGGTGAAGCCGCCGGCGGGCGGCAGCGTGCCGCCGCGTCCCAGCGGCAGGCGGTAGAGCACCGGCCGGTTCGAATCGGTGAACCAGGCGGCGGCGCGGGTGAGCGTCACGTCGTTGACGAACGTCGGCGCCTCGGCGAACTGGTAGCTCGCGAGCACGGCGCCGGTGCGGGTGTCGATCACCCGGGCGTCACCGGCGGTGCCGCCGGCGACGAAGAGCCGGCCGCGCGGGTCGACCTTCAGGCCGAGCGACGGGGTGCCGGTGGCGGGGCTGACCTGCCGGCCCGCGCCGGTGATCAGGTCGGCGCGGTAGATCTCGCCGGTGGCCCGCGAGCCGAACCAGGCGTACCGGCCGGCGGCGGCGACGCCCTCCGGCTGGAAGCCGTCCGGCAGCGCGATGACCGTGGGACGGCGGTCGTGGGCAGCGGCGGCGGGGGCCGGCGCGGCGGTGGTGACGAGGGTGGCGGCCAGGGCGACGCCGAGGGTGGTCCTGATGCGTCGGTTCACTGTGGTCCTTCCGGGCGAAACGGTGGAACAGGACCTACCCCACTGTACGGTCGGCGCGCGGCGACCGCCGGGGACGGGGGCCGGGGCCGCGGGGGCCGGGCCGGGGGGGGCCCCCGGGCCCGCCCGCCGGCCGGGCGCCCGGCGGGGGGGGGGCGGGGC
>NZ_JBEZMS010000079.1:0-4976 GCF_040652815.1 Micromonospora sp. NPDC048169 | reverse complement strand
GCGATCGAGGTATCGGCCGGACAGGACGTGAGAGGCCGAGGAGTCGCTGAAACAGCCTTTGACCCGGTGCATCAGGGATTGGATCTGGTCGATGGAGCCGTCCGGATCGGTGATGCCGTAGTGCTCGGTGTTGACGGAGCGGTCTCCGATGTAGGTGGACCAGTGGGCGAGGCGAAGCAGGATTTCGGTAGCGCGCTGGTCTGCGAGGGCGAGGTTGCCGACGAAGCTGTAGGCGTCGCTGAGGTTTTCCAGCGGTTCGATCCGGCCGGACTGGGGCTGGAAGGCGTGGCCGAGGTAGCGCCAGAGTTCGGCGATGGATTCGGCGGCCGCGATCACCTGTTCGGGGGTGTGCGGGCCGGTGGTCGGGAACAGTTCCTGCACTGCGGCTACGGGATCGGTGGGAGTGGTCATCGAGGGTTCCTCTCGGATATCGGGGCCGAACGGAAAAGCGCCGGCGGCGGGGCGCGGCTCCCAGCCGCGCCTCACCTTCCGGCGTGGTCACTGATCGGCAGCGGCGGTTTTCCGGCTGCCGTTGGTGGCGCTGGGGGCGCTGGTCGGGCGGATCTCATCGGCGCGGTACCAGACGGTGCCGCCACGTACGACGTCCTGGCCCCGGCCGTCCTTGCGCATTTCGGGCGGGACGACGCCGACGACGAAGTTCACCAGCTGCACCGGGGTGTACGAGCTCATCTCGGCACCGGGGTCCTGCGCGGCCGCGACGTTGACCTTGATGACCTCGTGCGAGGTGTTGCCGAACTGATCCTTGAATCCGGCGACGCACTCGATCTGCCACTTGCCGAGGCCGTCTCGGGTGCGGTCCTGCTTGTCACTGCCGAATTCGAGCCGGGGCGCGCTGCTGAGGAACGCGATCCCGGTGAAAGAAGCGGCCTGGTCGATGACGAATGTCTGAGGCATGAGGTAGACCTTCCGTGAATTTCTAGTCTCTAGAAATCGAAAACCGTACGTCTACACTCTATACGTCATTGCCCGACCGTCAAGGAGAAACCGCCATGCCTGACCGTGAAACCCCTCCGGAACTGGAAGATTGGGTAGAGGAGCGTGCCGCGCTGCTGCTGAAGACCGCGCGCCGGATCGTGGCCAAGGCCGATTCGCGTGAGGGCCAGCCGGTGGGCGAGTGGCTGATTCCGCTCCTCGAGGAGTTCTCCCACGTCGAGCAGATCGGCAAGCGTGCGACTCATCTGCTGGCGGCGTACGCGCTCCGGAACGGCGTGACGACGCAGACCGAGGTGGCCCGGACGATGGGGCTCACGGTGACGGCTGCCGCGAACCGGGCCGCGTCGCGGGTGGCTCGGGAGACCTGGGCGGAGGTGTGGCCGGAGAAGTAGCGCGCGGGGGCAGACGTACGGCCGGTCGGAGGGGTTCGACCGGCCGTTTTCGTGTCCGCATCATCTTGATAGGTCCGGTTCGGGACGCATCATCTTGATGGGGTCCGTCTTCCCCGGGCCTCGATTGTCCAGCTCATCCAGGGAAGTCAAGGGGAAGTGCGCCCTTGACTGCCCCTCCTGAGCTTTGGATCTGGCCTATATCGGGGAAGGGTGGAGGGTGGTCCGGCCGAGCTGATTCGGCCGGCACTTTTCCGACACACCTCTTGCACCCTCGGTGAGATCCGGGATTATCGCCCGGAGAGACGACCTATCCGGGCTCCAGTTCGACCTCGTCGGGGACGGCCCATTCCTCCGGTGTGTAGATGCCCTGAGCGCTGATCCGATAGCGGATGAGCACCCGTAGAAGTCCTTCCCAGCCCTCTTCGGCGGCGGCGAATTCGCACGCCAATCGGACCTCGGGATCGCGGCGGATTCGGCGCCAGGCGGGCATGGTGATGTAGGCCGCCGCCTCGCCGCCCTGTTCCTCTGCGGCGATTTCGTCGTCGCTCTGTTCCGCGGTATCGGGCAGCAGCAGCGCGCGCAGTCCTTTGCTCCACCGGATCGCGGATCGGCCAGCGGTGGCCTTCTCGTATTCCCACCACAGTTCGAGGTCGTCGACCAGGCCGGTCTCGCTGAAATCGGCGAGGATCTCGAACGGTGTCCGGCCACCTCTGCGTCCGGATTTGAGGTCCGCGCGCGCGAGCTCATTGCCGAGGCCCTTCTCCTGGACCTTGGTGATGTAGGCGGCCAGTCCTTCGCCCTTGTCGACCGGGATAACCGTGGAGCGGATACCGGCCCGGCCGGTGTTCCAGCCGAGCTTTTTCAGCGCGGCCGCGACGCGGTAGTCCAGGTTCCGAGCAAAGGTGGTCCACTGCTCCCAGGTCAGGACCCGTTCGGTGACAACGAGGATATGCGCGTGCGGGTGCCAGCCGTTGCGGCCGTGGGTGACCTCGATGGCCTTGATGTTGCCGAGGATCCCGAGCGCTTTTTTATCGCGTTGGAATGGCCGGCCGGAGGCGACGAGCCGGATCAGTTCGGTGAGGGTGGTGAATACAGCCTTGAGTGCGTCGCCTTGTTCGTGGGGGATGGCGACGGTCCAGAACAGTGCCCCGCCGTCGTTGTCGAGGTGCCTGCTGATGCCCTCAGCGACCTCCTCACCGCGTCGTAGGCGGATCTTGGCCGCGCACTCGGGGCAGAGCCAGATTCGGCCGCAGCGTTCGAGTCCGCCGAATCCCGCTGTCTTCCGGTCACCGGTGGTTCCGACCTTGAGGACGACGGCGAGGCCGAGTGGTGTCCATCCGCAGCTCTTGCAGCGATCGACCGTGGAGACCTGCCTGAGCGTGTGTAGCAGGCGTGCGCGGATGATGCGACGTTCCGAAAATGGGTCCTGACCTGGGGCGGCCGCAAACTTTGCGTAGTACCTAGAGAGCGCGTGTCCGGAAAGTCCCTCAGGCTCGATTTCGGACAGGATTTCCGAACCAGATCCATTGGTGAAAGATGTTGCGGCAGAGGAGGTTTGAGTGGAAGAGGGGGGGTGGGGCTCCTGCCTTCGGCCCGCCCCTACCCCCGAATTGGTGGGGGACTTTCCGGACAAAGCCTGGTCAGAGCCCCGTTTCGCGCGCTTGCGACACGCATCGTTGCAGAACCGACGAGGGCGGCCCATCTCGGAAGCCGGGATCTCCGTGCCACATGCGACACAGTTCAGACACGTACCCGGTGATCCGCCGGGCTGATGTCGTACCATCGATCAGTCTCCTTGCGTGGGAGCGCTGAACCGGCCGCAGGTGTGCAATTCCGTAGGGGCCGGTGAAGACATCGAGGGCCAGACCAGTGCAAGTGGTCTGGCCCTCAACGCGTTTCAGCGCTCTGAGTTGGTCGGGCAGCCTAGTCGGTGATCTTGTCGATATGGGGGAGCAACGCCGCAGCCGTGCCCGGTGCGATGGCGCGGTGGGATTGGCCGATGGTGATGCCGGGCAGGGTTTCCGGCTTGACGAGGTGTGCGGCCTGCTCGCTGATCGCGGCGGCGACGGCCGAGCGGCAGTGTGGTGAGCGGAAGCGGGTGAATCCGGGGCGACCTGCGGCGACCATGGAAGCGACCCCGATGTATTCCTCGGACAGGAAGGTCAGCGGGTGGGCGTCGGGCCAGTTCTTGATATCGGCGCCCAGGGCGGCGACCGCGGCTTCCTCGGTGCGGACGGCGAAGCTGATCGCGGTCGTCATGACGTCGCGGATCTGAGTGGGGATGGCTTCGCCGGTGGATTTCTGAGTGGCCGGCATCGGGATGATTCCGACGCTGCGACCCTTCTTTCCGAGGTCTTCGACCAGCAGGACGTTTTCGGCGGCCATGGCGTTGCGCTTCTTCAACTCCGGGTTGCCTCCGTCTTTGACCTGCTGGAAGTAGGTGTGGCACTCGTCGATCACGACGATTATCAGCGGCCAGTCCTCGCTGGGGCCGACATCCCACACGTTCGGTGTGCCCAAGGTCTGGCGGATGGTGGACGACCGCAGGCGGCGGAGGTCGCGCAGCTGCTTGAGCAGTGCGTTGAAGGTCGCGATGTCGTCTCCGATGACGACGGCGCAGCGGTCGGCAACGTCCTGGTAGTCGCCTTCGAGGCCGGTTTCGACCTTGCCGTCGGCGACGACGAATTGAACGGCCGGGCTGAGGGCGAAATAGGAGATCAGGCCGAGGATGAACGAGGTCTTGCCGTAGCCGGGCAGGCCGTAGACGCCGACACCGCTGGAGTTCTTCAATCGGATCGTGACGATTTCGCCGTACTCGTCCAGGCCTGCGGGGAAGTAGTCCAGGCGGCGCGGGTTCCGAGGTGTGCCTACCGCGAGCGGGATGGTGAGCGGGTCGCGGCGGACAGCACGAACGCGAATGACGCCGGGTTCGGGCTGGTGGGCCGAAACGCGGGTCATGCGCCAGTGGTTGGCGAGATGGTCGCAGGCTTTGACGAACTCCTCCAGGCCGACACCGGGGATCGAGGCGAAATCGATGGTCACGCCGAAGGCGTCGTTGTCGATCTTGCGGATGCGCGGGACTCGGATCTTGGGCTGCTGGGCCCGGCTCCGGTCGGTGAACATCGCGTCGCGCATGGTGGGGATGTCGTCGCGCAGGCTCAGCCGGAGATAGCGGGCGAGGCGCATCCAGGTTCGACGGACGCGGGCGGCGTCGCGGTGGGTGCGCCGGAGTTCGGGGTCCTTGATCTGCCAGTACTTCGCGCCGTATCCGTAGGACTGGAGGCCGAGGTAGCTGAGGCCGGCCGCTGAGATCCCGGCGGCGATTTCGGAGGCGATGAGCATGTCCATGGTCTGTGTTCCTTCGCGTGGTTTCGAGGTGGTGACCGGTCCGGGTCCGTGCAAGTTGCCGGGCTGGTCGGGTTTTTGGGTGCTGCCGCACAATCCCTCTGCGGGATTGCTTGCCTCGTAGTTGGTGCTGGTCCGATCAGTCCTCGTCGTCATCGTTGGTGAAGACGAACGAGAGCTGTTCGTGAGCGCGATCGAGGTATCGGCCGGACAGGACGTGAGAGGCCGAGGAGTCGCTGAAACAGCCTTTGACCCGGTGCATCAGGGATTGGATCTGGTCGATGG
>NZ_JBEZMS010000078.1:0-3646 GCF_040652815.1 Micromonospora sp. NPDC048169 | reverse complement strand
TCGGCAACGGCTGCGGATCCTCTAGTACAGCCACTTTCGGGTGGTGGGAACGAGTCCGTGGTGCGGCTGGGGACGGATGTAAGCACCCTGTTGGGTCCTGAAGGAACAACCCGTGTGGTTGTTGTTTCAGAGCCTTGAGATGCCTCCTGTGGACTGTGTCCGAGGGGGCGGAAGGCGCCAGGCATGGCCTGGTCTCGCATACCGCCGGCGGTTGTCGGGTTGTTGGTGTGGGGCTGTGGGTTGTGGGTTGGTTGTTTGTTGAGAATTGCACAGTGGACGCGAGCATCTTTGTGGTCAAGTTGTCAAGGGCGAACGGTGGATGCCTTGGCACCAGGAGCCGATGAAGGACGTGGGAGGCCGCGATAGGCCTGGGGGAGCTGTCAACCAAGCTGTGATCCCAGGGTGTCCGAATGGGGGAACCCGGCATCAGTCATGTGATGTCACCCGCACCTGAACACATAGGGTGTGTGGGGGGAACGCGGGGAAGTGAAACATCTCAGTACCCGTAGGAAGAGAAAACAAATAGTGATTCCGTGAGTAGTGGCGAGCGAAAGCGGATTGAGGCTAAACCGGCGGCGTGTGATACCTGTCAGGGGTTGCGTGGTCGGGGTTGTGGGACCCTGCTCAACAGACTGACATCTGTTGGAGAAGTTACAAAGCCAGTGGTTAGTCGAACAGTCTGGAATGGCTGACCGTAGACGGTGATAGTCCGGTAGGTGAAAGCTGCTGGTCTTCTGTGGGTGTTCCCGAGTAGCGGCGGACTCCTGAAATCTGCCGTGAATCTGCCAGGACCACCTGGTAAGCCTAAATACTTCCTGGTGACCGATAGCGGACGAGTACCGTGAGGGAATGGTGAAAAGTACCCCGGGAGGGGAGTGAAATAGTACCTGAAACCGTTCGCCTACAATCCGTCGGAGCCTTGCGGGGTGACGGCGTGCCTTTTGAAGAATGAGCCTGCGAGTTAGTGGCATGTGGCGAGGTTAACCCGTGTGGGGGAGCCGTAGCGAAAGCGAGTCTGAATAGGGCGTTTTTAGTCGCATGCTCTAGACCCGAAGCGGAGTGATCTAGCCATGGGCAGGCTGAAGCGCGGGTAAGACCGCGTGGAGGGCCGAACCCACCAACGTTGAAAAGTTGGGGGATGACCTGTGGTTAGGGGTGAAAGGCCAATCAAACTCCGTGATAGCTGGTTCTCCCCGAAATGCATTTAGGTGCAGCGTCGCGTGTTTCTTGCCGGAGGTAGAGCACTGGATGGTCTAGGGGGCCCACAAGCTTACCGAAATCAGCCAAACTCCGAATGCCGGTAAGTGAGAGCGCGGCAGTGAGACTGCGGGGGATAAGCTTCGTAGTCGAGAGGGAAACAGCCCAGATCACCAGCTAAGGCCCCTAAGCGTGTGCTAAGTGGAAAAGGATGTGGGGTCGCATAGACAACCAGGAGGTTGGCTTAGAAGCAGCCACCCTTTAAAGAGTGCGTAATAGCTCACTGGTCAAGTGGTTCCGCGCCGACAATGTAGCGGGGCTCAAGCACACCGCCGAAGCTGTGGCATTCACATTTTAACTTCGTGCCTCCTTGATGGGGTATGCAGGTGTGTGGATGGGTAGGGGAGCGTCGTGCCGGGGGTGAAGCAGCGGGGTGACCCAGTTGTGGACGCGGCACGAGTGAGAATGCAGGCATGAGTAGCGAAAGAAGGGTGAGAAACCCTTCCGCCGGATGACCAAGGGTTCCAGGGCCAGGCTAATCCGCCCTGGGTGAGTCGGGACCTAAGGCGAGGCCGAGAGGCGTAGTCGATGGACAACGGGTTGATATTCCCGTACCCGCGAAAGAGCGACCCTGACGAACCTCGTTGTGCTAACCACCCAAACCATCCAAGGTCTTCGGACTGCGGGTGGGGAGCGTGGGAACCTGGCGGGTAGTAGTCAAGCGATGGGGTGACGCAGGAAGGTAGCTGAGCCCGGCCGGTGGTTGTGCCGGGGTAAGCGTGTAGGCCGGCGTGTAGGCAAATCCGCACGCCACATAGGCTGAGACGTGATGCCGAGCCGATTCAGGTGAAGTCAGTGATCCTATGCTGCCGAGAAAAGCCTCTAGCGAGTTCTTAGCGGCCCGTACCCCAAACCGACACAGGTGGTCAGGTAGAGAATACCGAGGCGATCGGGCGAACTGTGGTTAAGGAACTCGGCAAATTGCCCCCGTAACTTAGGGAGAAGGGGGGCCGGAGACGTGAAGCCCCGCGCGGGTGGAGCGTTGTATGGCCGCAGAGAGCAGGGGGAAGCGACTGTTTACTAAAAACACAGGTCCATGCGAAGAAGTAATTCGATGTATATGGACTGACGCCTGCCCGGTGCTGGAACGTTAAGGGGACCTGTTAGCTCTTCGGGGCGAAGCGGAGAACTTAAGCGCCAGTAAACGGCGGTGGTAACTATAACCATCCTAAGGTAGCGAAATTCCTTGTCGGGTAAGTTCCGACCTGCACGAATGGCGTAACGACTTCCCCACTGTCTCAACCACAGGCCCGGCGAAATTGCATTACGAGTAAAGATGCTCGTTACGCGCGGCAGGACGGAAAGACCCCGGGACCTTTACTATAGCTTGACATTGGTATCTGAATTAGCTTGTGTAGGATAGGTGGGAGCCGGTGAAGTCCATACGCCAGTATGGGTGGAGGCAATCTTGAAATACCACTCTGGTTGATTTGGGTATCTAACTTCGGACCGTTATCCGGTTCAGGGACAGTGTCTGGTGGGTAGTTTAACTGGGGCGGTTGCCTCCTAAAGGGTAACGGAGGCGCCCAAAGGTTCCCTCAGCCTGGTTGGCAATCAGGTGTTGAGTGCAAGTGCACAAGGGAGCTTGACTGTGAGACTGACAGGTCGAGCAGGGACGAAAGTCGGGACTAGTGATCCGGCACTGGCATGTGGAAGCGGTGTCGCTCAACGGATAAAAGGTACCCCGGGGATAACAGGCTGATCTTCCCCAAGAGTCCATATCGACGGGATGGTTTGGCACCTCGATGTCGGCTCGTCGCATCCTGGGGCTGTAGCAGGTCCCAAGGGTTGGGCTGTTCGCCCATTAAAGCGGTACGCGAGCTGGGTTTAGAACGTCGTGAGACAGTTCGGTCCCTATCCGCCGTGCGCGTAGGATACTTGAGAAGGGCTGTCCCTAGTACGAGAGGACCGGGACGGACGAACCTCTGGTGTGCCAGTTGTCCCGCCAGGGGCACGGCTGGTTAGCTACGTTCGGAAGGGATAACCGCTGAAAGCATCTAAGCGGGAAGCTCGCTTCAAGATGAGGTATCCCACCCACATTGTGGGGTAAGGCCCCCAGCTAGACGACTGGGTTGATAGGCCGGAAATGTAAGCCCGGTAACGGGTTCAGTTGACCGGTACTAATAGGCCGAGGACTTGACTACTAAGCTGCTACGCGTCCACTGTGCAACTCTGAACAAACACCACCCGCGTGTTGTGGGGTTGGTTGACATGTTCATAGAGTTACGGCGGTCATGGCGGAGGGGAAACGCCCGGTCACATTCCGAACCCGGAAGCTAAGCCCTCCAGCGCCGATGGTACTGCACTCGGGAGGGTGTGGGAGAGTAGGACACCGCCGGACAATCTTTCAATTCAGGGCCACCCCGCACGGGGTGGCCCTGAATTGCGT
>NZ_JBEZMS010000077.1:0-8168 GCF_040652815.1 Micromonospora sp. NPDC048169 | reverse complement strand
ATCTGCGCTGGTTTGACTGTTTTTCAGTCGTGTGCTATTCCGATCTCGGGGGTGTCGGTCCGCGCGGCCCGGGCCGCGTCGGCCATCGCCGCGGCGCTCGGATAGCGGTCGGCCGGATCCTTGGCCAGCGCCCGGGACACCAGCTCCCGCACCGCCGGCGGGATCTCCGCCGGCAGCTCCGGCGGCTCGTCGTCGAGATGGCGTACGGCCACCTGGAGCGGGTTGTCGCCGGTGAACGGCGGGCTGCCGGTGAGGCAGCAGTAAGCGACGGCACCGAGCGCGTACACGTCGGTGGCACCCGAGACGGGCCGGCCGGCGGCCTGCTCCGGCGCCATGTAGAGGGCGGTGCCGGGCACCGCGTTCGTGCTGGTGATGCTCGTGACGTTGGTCGAGCGGGCCACCCCGAAGTCGACCAGGACCACAGTGCCGTCGTCCTGCACCAGCAGGTTGCTCGGCTTCACGTCGCGGTGGACGATGCCGCGCCCGTGCGCCGCGTGCAGCGCCTGCGCCACCTGGGCCACGATCGACATGGTCTCGGCCACCTCGAGGCACCCGGCGTCCTCGATCCGCCGGGACAGCGGCTCACCGGCGACGAACTCCATCACCAGGTAGTCGGCCCGCCCGCCGCTGGGCAGATCGTCCTCGCCGCAGTCGAAGACCTGGACCACGCCGGGATGGCGCAGTGAGGCCATGATCCGCGCCTCGGCGCGGAACCGGGCGATGAAGTCGGGGTCGGACACCAGGGCGGGAAGCAGCACCTTCACCGCGACCGGACGGCCGAGGACCAGGTCGGTGGCACGCCAGACGTCGCCCATGCCGCCGGTGGCGACACGGTCATCCAGGCGGTACCGACCGCTGAGTACGACGTCTGAGGACAGCACCCCCATACCGTACCCACAGCGGGCGCGAAGTATTTCCCGCGAGATCCGTGCCCGGCTCCGGCTGCCCGATCGGCCGGGTGTCCGACAGCCGGTACGCCGATCGGCTGATCGTGATCGACCCGGTACGATCGGCCAGAAAGTCACCCGCCCCCGCGTGGCGGGCTCTCCCGCGGCGGCGCGGACCGCAGCGGTGAGCGTCGCGGCCGCCCTCGGTGTTACCACGACACGCCGGAGTCGGCGCTAGACATTTCTCTCTGTTTTCCCGGCGGCCGACGCCTTGCCGAGGCGCCCCCGCGGGTTCCCGTGTCGGCCCGACTCCCGGCCGCAGCCGGCCGCCGGTACGGTATGTCCCGCCGACGCCCGCTGCCGCGGGCGGTGTTCCATGGCGCACCGCACGCTCGTGCGCGTGCCTGATCAGCTCACCGGGGGGGGCGAGTGCGGATGGCGGTGTGGCCACCGGCTGCCGTTGACGCCCGGCGCCGGGCCGTCAGCCGGGCCGGACGGCGCGCGTGACGGCCGAGCTGAACGAGGCGGTCGCCGCTGCCCAGGCGGGCGACGAGGAGGCGTTCCGATTCCTCTACCGCAGCCTGCAACCCGCCCTGCTGCGCTACCTGACCGCGCTCGTCGGGACCGACGCCGAGGACGTGGCCTCGGAGGCGTGGCTCCAGATCTCCCGCGACCTGCCGTCGTTCACCGGCGGCGAGTTCCGCGCCTGGGTGGTCACCATCGCCCGTAACCGCGCCATGGACCACCTGCGCCGGCAGCGGCGACGTCCCTCGGTGCCGGTGCCGGTGCAGGCGCTGAACGACCTGGCCGCCGACGTCGACACCGCCGACCGGGCCGGCGAGGCCATCGCCACCGAGAACGCGCTGGCGCTGATCCGTACGCTGCCGCCGGCGGAGGCCGAGGCGGTGATGCTGCGGGCCGTGATCGGCCTGGACGCGGAGACCGCCGGGCGGGTGCTGGGCCGGCGGGCCGGCGCGGTGCGCACCGCCGCGCACCGGGGCCTGCGCCGGCTGGCCGCGATGCTGGAGCGCTCGGCGGCGGCGCGGGCCGCGCCGGACGACGTCCGGGACGCCACCGCGCCGCGTCCCCGTACCGACCGCCAGGTGCCGCACGCGCCCGAGGCCGAGCCGGCGGAGGGCTGACGTGAGGGGAGACGGCATGCACGATCGCCGGTCCGGCGGGCCCGCCGACCGGGCGGAGTCCGACCGCCTGCTCGACGCCGCGCGCGCCGGCACGCCGCCGGCGGCCGACGCGGACCCGCTGACCCGGCTGCTGTCCGCCGCGGCCGGACCTGCGGAACCCGGCGAGGTCGCCGGGGAGGAGCAGGCGCTCGCCGCCTTCCGGGCGGCCCGGACGTCCGGGGCGTCACCGGCGGCCGGACCGGTTGTCGCGCCGCGTCCGCGCCGGCGCCTGCGGATCGCCGCCGCGCTGTCCGGGCTGGCCGCCACCGCCGTCGCCGGGGTGGCGTTCGCCGCGGTGCGCCTGGACCGCGAGCCCGAGCCGGTCCTCCCGCCCGCCACCACGGCCCGCCCCACCGGCGAGGGCCCGACCGGCGCCGGCCCCGCCGTCACCGGCCCCTCCCGGCCGGCGCCGAGCACACCGGCCGGCGACGCGTCCGACGCGACGTCACCGCCGGCTGCGACACCGAGCGTGACGCCGAGCGGCGCGACCCCGCCCTCCGCGTCCCCGACCCGCGGGAACAACAGCATGGCCGGGCACTGCCGCGCCTACCTGGCCAAGTCGGAGCGGCAGCGGGCGAAGGCGCTCACCGCACCGGGCTTCGCCGACCTGGTGACCGCGGCCGGCGGCCCCGAGCAGGTGGAGAGCTACTGCCGGAACCTGGTGGACGAGCCGGCGGAGGACCCGGACGACGAGGACGACTGAACGCCACCGCGCAATCAGATTCCGGACAATAATTCATCTCCCTGGGCAAGCGGATCTCATCTGCTAGACAGAGGATGGTGGGACGGCGTCCCGTGCCGTCCCGGCCGGGCCCGCCGCCACGACGTGGCCGCCCACCGCCGAGGAGGAGCCGTCCCATGGTGATGTCACCGGACCTGGACCGGGCAGTGGTCCTGGGGGGCGAGGAGGCGGCCCGGGGCCACCTCGCCCGGATCTGCTTCAAGACCGGGCCACCCGCACTCGTCGGCGTCGAACTGGAATGGACAGTGCACGACGCCGCGGACCCGGCCCGGCCGGTCGACCGCGAGCGACTACGCGAGGCGCTGGGGCGGCACAGCCCCGTGACCCTCGACCCCACCAGCCCGGCCGGCGAGCTCCGGCGCGGCGGCGCCGTGACCGTGGAGCCCGGCGGGCAGGTGGAGATCTCCGCGATGCCGCGCTCGTCGGTCGCCGCGCTCATCCTGGCTACCGAGGCCGACGTCGCCGAGCTGCGGGCCCGGCTGGACGCCGCCGGCCTGGTGCTCGGCCGCAGCGGGATGGACCCCTGGCGCCTGCCCCGGCCCGTCGTGGAGACCCCCCGCTACCGGGCCATGCGCCGGGCCTTCGACCGGCGCGGCCCGGCCGGACGGGCGATGATGTACAGCACCGCCGGCCTCCAGGTCTGCCTGGACGCGGGCGAGCCGCAGCACCTGGCGCAGCGCTGGGCCGCCGCGCACGCCGTCGGCCCGCCGCTGCTCGCCGCGTTCGCCACCGCCGACCGGCATGCCGGCCGCCGCACCGGCTGGGCGTCCGCCCGGATGGCCACCTGGCTGGCCATCGACCCGGCCCGGACCAGGCCGGTGTGGTCGCCGCGGCACGCCGACGAGGACCCGGTGGCGGCCTGGACCGGGTACGCGCTCGCCGCGCCGCTGCTGTGCGTACGCGGCGACGGCCCGGACTGGACCGCGCCGCCCGGTGTCACGTTCGCCGACTGGCTGGCCGGCGCGCTGCCCCGCCCGCCCACCACCGACGACCTGGAATACCACCTGAGCACGCTGTTCCCGCCGGTACGCCCGCGCGGCTACCTGGAGCTGCGCTACCTGGACACCCAGCCCGGCCCGGAGTGGACGGTGCCGCTGGCGGTGCTGGCGGCGCTCTTCGCCGACCCGGCCACCACCCGGGACGCGCTCGCCGTGGCCGGTCCGGTCGCCGACAGGTGGCAGGCGGCGGCCCGGTGCGGGCTGGCCGAGCGTCCCCTGGCGAGCGCCGCGGCGGCGCTGTTCGACCTGGCCCTGACGGCCCTGCCCCGGCTCGGCCTGCCGGACGGCATCCACGACGAGACCGATCGAGCGATCCGGCGGCGCCGCGCCGCCGCGGAGAGGGGACACCGGTGACCACCACCGAGCGACTACGCGACCGGATCGCCGCGGAGCTGGAGCGGACCCGGGCCCGTACCGCCCTGCTGACCGACGCGGTGGACGACGACGACCTGGTCCGGCAGCACTCCACGCTGATGTCGCCGCTGGTCTGGGACCTGGCGCACGTCGGCAACCAGGAGGAGCTGTGGCTGGTCCGCGACGTCGGCGGCCGTGACCCGGTGCGCCACGACATCGACGACCTCTACGACGCGTTCAAGCAGCCCCGCAAGGACCGGCCGGCGCTGCCGCTGCTGCCGCCCGCCGAGGCCCGCGCCTACGTGCGGACGGTCCGGGACAAGGTGTTCGACCTGCTCGACGGCATCCGCTTCACCGAGCGTCCCCTCGTCGCCGACGGGTTCGCGTTCGGCATGATCCTGCAGCACGAGCAGCAGCACGACGAGACCATGCTCGCCACCCACCAGCTGCGCGCCGGCGCCCCGGTGCTGGACGCGCCGCCCCCGCCGGAGCCCCGGGCCCGGGTCGGCGGGGAGGTACGGGTGCCGGCCGGTCCGTTCACCATGGGCACCTCCACCGACCCGTGGGCGCTGGACAACGAGCGCCCGGCGCACACCGTCGACCTGCCCGCGTACCTCATCGACGCCGCGCCGGTGACGAACGGCCAGTACCGGGCGTTCATCGCCGACGGCGGGTACGACGAGCCGCGCTGGTGGAGCGAGGCCGGCTGGCGGCACCGCGTCGAGGCGGGCCTGAGCGCGCCGATGCACTGGCGGCGCGACGGGGACGGCTGGGCGTACCGCCGGTTCGGCCGCTGGTCGGCGGTACGCGACGACGAGCCGGTGGTGCACGTCTGCTGGTACGAGGCACAGGCGTACGCGGCGTGGGCCGGCAAGCGGCTGCCCACGGAGGCGGAGTGGGAGAAGGCGGCCCGCTGGGATCCGGCGACCGGCCGGTCCCGCCGATACCCGTGGGGTGACGAGGACCCGACCGGCGAGCACGCCAACCTGGGCCAGCGGCACCTGTGGCCGGCGCCGGTGGGCGCGTACCCGGGCGGCGCCTCGCCGCTGGGCGTGCACCAGCTCGTCGGCGACGTGTGGGAGTGGACCTCCTCGCCGTTCCGGGGGCACCCGGGCTTCACCGCGTTCCCCTACCGGGAGTACTCGGAGGTCTTCTTCGGCGACGACCACCGGGTGCTGCGGGGCGGCTCGTTCGGCACCGACCGGGCCGCCTGCCGGGGCACGTTCCGCAACTGGGACTACCCGATCCGGCGGCAGATCTTCAGCGGGTTCCGCTGCGCCCGCGACGCCGGCCCGGAGGAGTGAGCCGGCCCGATGTGCCGTCACCTCGCGTACCTCGGTCCACCGGTGCTCCTGCGCAGCCTGCTGTCCGACCCGCCGTACGGGCTGCTGCGCCAGTCGTGGGCGCCGCGTGACATGCGCGGCGGCGGCACGATAAACGCCGACGGCTTCGGCGTCGCCTGGTACCCGGACGACGGCGACCCGGTCCGCTACCGGCGGGCGCAGCCGATGTGGAGCGACACCACGCTGCCGGAGCTGGCCGCCGTGACGCGGGTGCGGGCGGTGCTGGCCGCCGTCCGCTCCGCCACCGTCGGCATGCCGCTGCACGAGACCGCCGCCGCGCCCTTCGCCGAGGGGCGGTGGCTGTTCAGCCACAACGGCGTGGTGCGGGGCTGGCCGGACAGCCTGGTCCCGCTCGCCGCCGGCCTGCCCGTCCGCGACCTGATCACCCTGGACGTGCCGACCGACTCGGCGTTGCTGTGGGCGCTGGTCCGGCACCGGCTGCGCGCCGGAGCGCAGCCGGACGCGGCGGTGGCCGACACCGTCGCGGCGGTCACCGCCGCCGCTCCCGGCTCGCGGCTGAACCTGCTGCTCACCGACGGTACGACAGTGGTGGCGAGCACGGCCGGGCACGCGCTGTCGGTGCGCCGTGGCCCGGGCTCGGTGCTGCTGGCATCCGAACCGTTCGACGACGACCCGGCCTGGCGGGCCGTGCCGGACGGCCGGCTCGTGGTGGCGACCACGGGCGGGCTCGACGTGCGGGAGACGACCGCCGCCTGACGATCCGTACCCACCGCAAGAGAGGACACTCGATGAGCGCGGAGCCGCTGGAGATCCACCTGGAGCAGCAGGACCTCGACCGTGGTCTGCGGGAGGACGTACGGGTCGGGCTGGCCGCGACGCCGAAGTGGCTGCCGCCAAAGTGGTTCTACGACGCCCGGGGCAGCGAGCTGTTCGAGGAGATCACCCGCCTGCCGGAGTACTACCCGACCCGGGCCGAGCGGGCGGTGCTGGCCGCGCACGCCGACGACGTGGCCACCATGACCGGCGCGAAGACGCTGATCGAGCTGGGTTCGGGCTCGTCGGAGAAGACCCGGCTGCTGCTGGACGCGTTCACCCGCCACGGCGACCTGGGCACCTTCGTGCCGCTGGACGTGTCGGTGAGCGCGTTGCGGTCGTCCACCGAGCAGATCGCCGCCGCGTACCCGGGGCTGCGGGTCCGGGGGATGGTCGGCGACTTCACCCGCCACCTGGACCGGCTGCCCACCGGCGGCCGGCGCCTGGTGGCGTTCCTCGGCGGCACGATCGGCAACCTGCTGCCGGCGGAGCGGGCCGGGTTCCTCACCGCGATGCGCGCGGCGCTGGAGACCGGCGACTGGCTGCTGGTCGGCACCGACCTGGTCAAGGACCCGGGCGTGATCGTGCCCGCCTACGACGACGCGGCGGGCGTGACCGCCGAGTTCAACCGCAACGTGCTCCGGGTGATCAACCGCGAGCTGGGTGCGGACTTCGACGTCGACGCGTTCCGCCACGTGGCCGTCTGGGATCCCGAGCGGGAGTGGATCGAGATGCGGTTGCGCGCCGAGCACCCGACCCGGGTGCGGGTCCTGGACACCGACGTGGTGTTCGCCGCCGGTGAGGAGCTGCGGACCGAGGTGTCGGCGAAGTTCCGGCCGGAGGGGATCGCCGCCGAGCTGACCGCCGCCGGGTTCGACAGGCGGGCGTTCTGGACCGATCCGGACGGGTTGTTCGGGGTGAGCCTGGCCCGGGCCGACTGAGGCTCGGGGTGGCCGCGACCACACCCGGTGACCGGCCGGGCCGGTGATCGGCTAGGCTGGTCGGCGCGAAGGGGAGTAGCCCCCAATGTCGTGGTCGACACACTGGTGCGTTCCGCACCCGGCCACGCGGCCCCGGTCCCCGGGGCGGGCGAGACCTTCGACTCAGGCTGTCGCAGCCGGGTCGAGGGCGCCCCCGTTCCTCCTCCCGGCTTGATCGGGAAGGTTCACATGGAGGGTTTCCTCGTCGCGCTGGTGGTCAGCTTCGGCGTCATCTTCGTGGCCGAGCTGGGCGACAAGTCCCAGCTCATGGCGCTGACGTTCGCCACGCGGTTCAAGCCGGTGCCGGTGCTCATCGGCATCACGATCGCCACCGCCGTCGTCCACCTGGCCTCGGTGGCCATCGGGTACGGCCTGGGCGCCGCCCTGCCCACCGGGTGGATCTCGCTCATCGCCGGTGTGGCGTTCCTCGGCTTCGGCGCCTGGACGCTGCGCGGCGACAAGCTGACCGAGGAGGAGAAGCGCAAGGCCGAGCGCGGCGGCAAGTCCGCCGTCATCGCCGTCGGTGTGGCGTTCTTCCTGGCCGAGCTGGGCGACAAGACAATGCTCGCCACCATCACGCTGGCCACCAAGTACGGCTGGTTCGGCACCTGGCTCGGCTCGACACTCGGCATGGTCGCCGCGGACGCGCTGGCGATCCTGGTGGGCCGGATGCTCGGCCGGCACCTGCCGGAGCGGACCATCCGCTACGGCGCGGCGGTGCTGTTCGCCATCTGCGGCCTGTGGCTGATCTTCGAGGCGGTCGCCGAGCTGAACTGACCGCAGCGACGCCGGCCGCCGTTCCCGCTGCGGGAACGGCGGCCGGCGGCGGCCGGGCGGGGCCGGGGGGGTGGCGTGCCGGACGCCCGCACCCGCGGCGGCCCCGCGCTCGCGCCCACAGATGCGGCGGGA
>NZ_JBEZMS010000076.1:0-8265 GCF_040652815.1 Micromonospora sp. NPDC048169 | reverse complement strand
GGACACCACGAGCAAGCAGGTGACGGCGTCGAAGGACCCGGAGCCGAAGAACGACCAGAACGGCAACCAGAAGTCCGAGAAGAACACGGGCCGGCCCATGTGGTCCACGCAGGTCTTCGTGCTCGACGAGACGGGCGGGGAGGTCATCACCATCACGACGGCGGGTGAGAAGCCGAACGTGAAGGTGGGCGACTTCCTCGCGGTCGAGCAGTTGGAGGCCATTCCGTGGGCAACGAACGGGCGTAACGGCGTCGCGTTCCGGGCGGTGTCGCTGAAGCCGAAGACTGGTTCTCCGGCCAAGTAGGTCTCTTGGCACGTCGTGCTGTGTGAGCCACAGGTGTCCGTGGCTTACGAAGCGGCCTGATGGTCCGCTGATCCAACCCCATGCGGTTCCGGGAGTGTTCCTGACTCCTACGTTCCCGGTCCGGTCGTCACGACAGGTGGCGGCAAGAAGGAAATTGGCCCGGGGTCGGTACTGACTCCTACATCTGCCGACCCCGGTGCCGTCAACTCATCCGATCCCAACTGGCACTTGGGAGGACTCGTCGTGTCCAAGTCTAGCCCTCGCCGTTCCTTCGGCGGGAAGTCAACCGGAACGGTGACGGTCATTGAGGCCCGGGTTCACCGTTCCTCGGCCCGTAACGCCCGGCTGGCGTTCGTCCTGTCGGCGGTCATCGTCGGTCTTCTGTCGGCTGTGGTGGCCGCGTCGTACATGCACCCGATCCTGGCTCTGTTCCTCGGCGCGCTCGTCGGCGTGCCGGTGGGTGGGATCGCGTGGGTGCTGGTCCGGATCTGGCCGGTGCTGCGGCTGCTGTGGTGGTGGGCGATCGAGATCGTGCTCGCGGTCGCCGTGCTCACCTTCTGGGTGCAGCTCGCCGACCACACCCCGGCCGTGGTGACGCTGCTCGTGGTCGCCCTGGTCGTCGGTGTCCCGGCCGCCGTGCCGGTCTGCCGCCGCCAGGTGATCGCCTGGGCGTGGTGTCTCGTGGTGAGGCATCGGCTGCGGGTGTGTTTCTCGCAGTTCATCATCGCCAACCAGTCCGGTTCGCTGCCGCTGATCCTGTGGGCTCGTCCCACGCCGGTCGGTGAGCGGGTCTGGGTGTACCTGCGTCCTGGCCTGTCGGCCAAGGACCTGGAAGGCCGCCTCGACAAGATCGCCGTGACCTGTCACGCCTCCACCGTGCTCATCGAGCGCGCCTCGGAGCGGACTGCCGCGTATCTGCGGTTCGACATCAAGCGCCGTGAGGTGCTGACCGCCACTGTGGGTTCGCCGCTGGTCGACGTGATCGACCCGGACGCCCCGACGGTCGAGCAGGCACCGCTGACGGTGCCGACCGCCCTGGACCTGCCGGACGTCGACGTCCCGACGATCACCCTCCCGGCACAGGGCAAACCCGCAGGCAAGAAGCCGGCCACCACCACGACGGCCAACGGCAGCAAGCCCGCGGCTTCGTCCTCGACGCCCGAGGACGACGTTTCCGACTGGATTTGACCCCCAATTTCACCTGGGACGCGAGGAGCCCTGCGGGCTCGTTCGTGTGGTTCCTCGCGTCCACCAACCGCCCAAGGAGGGCACCGATGACCGCGATTCCCGCCCCCGCTGCTGCGGTGCCGGTGGGTCCTGGCCTGTCGATGTTCGACCCGATCTTCATCGGGATCGACGAGTTCGGCCAGCCCGTCTACATCACCCTCGCCTACCGCAACCTTCTCGCCGGTGGTGAGCCCGGCGGCGGTAAGTCCGGGCTGCTCAACTGCATCGCGGCCCATGCCGCGCTCAGTGTCGATTCCCGGCTCGTGCTGCTCGACGGCAAGCTCGTCGAGCTGGGCCAGTGGGAAGACTCCGCTGATGCGTTCATCGGCCCGGACATCACCGAGGCCCTGACCGTCCTCAAGCGGCTGCAACTGGTGATGAACAACCGCTACGCCTGGCTGCGCGCCCACGGGCGCCGCAAGGTGACCGCCGACGACGGCCTGTCGGTCATCACCGTCCTGGTCGACGAGATCGCTTTCTACTCCGCCACCGTGGGCAGCAAGCAGGAGCAGGAAGAGTTCGTCGCTCTCCTGCGTGACCTGGTCGCCCGGGGCCGGGCCGCCGGTATCCCGGTCGTGGCCGCGACGCAGCGGCCCAGCTTCGACATCATCCCCACCAGCCTGCGGGATCTGTTCGGCTACCGGGCCGCGTTCCGCTGCACCACCCCGAACAGCTCGAACATTGTCCTCGGCCACGGCTGGGCCGAGCAGGGCTACACGGCCACCGACATCGCCCCCACCAACCAGGGCGCGGCCTACCTGATTGCCGAAGGTGGCGTTCCGCGCCGCATCAAGGTCGCCTACCTGACCGATGCCCAGATCGCGGGCATCGCGGACTACGCCGCCTGGGTCCGCCGTCCCCGCCGGTTACCGGAGCAGGTTCCGGACCTCACCCGCGTCGACTTCGGGGTGGCGGCATGACCACCCGGGAACGCACCTACGCCAAGGCCAACAGCCAGCGGGCCGCGCAGTACACGGAACTGTGGATCGTCGGCCGTCCCGAGGACATCGCCGCCATGGTCCAGGTCGCCTCGGCCAGCGGCCGACTCGTCTACCTGTCCGCCCCGAGATCGATGGGCGGCGACGACACCCGCCAACGCCGCTACCTGCGGCTGCGCACCACCCGATAAGCGGCCGACAGGACCAGGACATCGCCTGGCAGCAGTGCTGGTCCTGCCGACCTCCACCAACAGCCCCGAAAGGACGTGGCTGCCATGAAGGCTACCCAAAACCCTGCTACCGGAGTCCAGGTCACACCCGCTGACCTGCTCCGGTGCGCTGCCCTCTACCTGCGCCGGCACGGCTGGCACCAGGGCACCTACTACGCACCCACCACCGACATCCTCACCCCGCCGGCCTGCGCCGCCGGGGCCATCGGCATCGCCACCGCCGGACACCGCGTCGAGCACTTCTCCCAGCTCGACCCGAGCGCGCTCGCCGACTACCTCGCGGCCATGGCCGCGTTCGTCGACTACCTCGACGACCACGCCCCGGTCTTCCACATCGACGAAGACGGCTACCTGCTCGACGAGCACACCTCCCCCTACTCCTGGAACGACGACCCCGCCCGCACCGCCGAGCAGGTCATCACCGCCCTCGACGCGGCTGCCGACGAGTGGGACCGCCTCCACAACCAGGGAGGCGAGAACTGATGTTCACCGTCAAGGCGTCCTTGACGCGCACCCCCTCCCGCCGCAAGCGGCGCGACGTCGTCGAGAACGACGCGTTCGCCGCGTTCGCCCGCCGCATCATCCGCGCCCACGGCCGCCGCGTCGCCGCCGGCGACGTCGAAGCCCTCCGCGACCTCGTCGCACTGTCGGCCAACCTCGACGACGCCATCGGCGAAGCCGTCGTCGGCCTGCGGGCCTTCGGCTACTCCTGGGCCGAAATCGGCACCCGGCTCGGCATCTCCAAGCAGGCCGCCCAGCAGCGCTGGGGAGGCCAGTCATGACCACCTACACCTACGACCCGGCCAACCCCGCCGACGAATTCCCCACCTACCCCTACCGGCTCGCCCCCGACGGCCTGGCCACCCGCCGCCAGCTCCGCGCCGCCGGACTCCGCCCGGGCGGGCATCACGCGGTCGCGCAAATCCTGTGGCGTCGCGGTAAGCGCGTCGCCTACCTCTACCGCCTCGACCTCGCCGCCCCGAAACGGGTCGCGACCCCGGCCCAGCGGGCCGCTATCGCCAAAGCCCTGCGGGCTCGCCGCACCTGCCGCCACTGCGGCCAGACCAAGCCCTACTACATCCCCCGCCGCTACGGCTGCTGCCTCGACTGCCATGGAGGCGACCGATGACCTTCAACCTGTCCGACCCGTGCCTGTGGTGCATCGAGGGCAACTCGCCCGCTGGCGTCCACGACGTCCTCGGCCCGGTCTACACGCCCTGCCCCGTCTGCCTCGGCCGCTGCGCCCTCTGCGAAGGCGACGGCCTCTTCCCCGCCGACTTCACCTGCCTGCCCTGCTTCCGCAACCAGCTCGCCGCCTAGGGCCTGGCCCCGATCATGTGCGCCCACTGCTCCGGCGTGGTCGACCTCATCCCCCTCGACAGCATCCCGGCACCGGAGGTGACCCCCCATGCCCACCACTAACCCGACCGCTGCCTGGCCCGCCCGCCTCGAAGGCGGCGTCCTGGTCCTCATCGTCATTTTCGTCGGCCTCGCCGCCGGGGCGGCTTCCTTCACCCACGTCCACGACTGGACCATGGCCAACAGCCCGGAAGGCACCTCTGGCTGGTTCGGCTGGGCCAACGCCGTCATCTCCGAACTCGTCCCGGTCGCCTGCCTGCTCGTCATCCGCCGTCGTAAGCGCCACGGCGGCCCGATCGGCTACCCCCTGGTCCTCCTGATCGCCTTCGCCGGCTTCTCCCTCGCCGCGCAGCTCGGCGTCGCCGTCGGCCAAGTTGGCCCCTCCGGCTGGCTCCTGTCCGCCGTCCCCGCTCTGGCATTCATGGCCCTGGTCAAACTCGTCCTCGCCCCCGTCAAAACCACCACCGAAGACACCGACACCAACGACGCTGCCGACCAGCTCGTCGACGAGCCGCCGACCATCGACACCCCGCCAGCCGTCGACACCCCGCCGGCAGTCCCGGCCGTCGTCGAGGCACCCGTCAACCCGGTGCCGATCACCCGACCTGAGGTGCCCGCGCACCTCATCCCCACCGCCCGCTTCGTCATCGGCCGCCACGAACAGAGCACCGGCCGCCCCATCACCATCGACGAACTCGCCGGACTGCTCACCGTCACCCCGGACATCGCCCGGGAACTGCTGCACACCCTCGGCGGCCACACCCCCGCCGTCAACGGCACCCCCGTCACTGGTGGTGCCCGATGACCATCCACGTCGTCGACATCGAGCAGGTCACCCACACCTGCCCCGCCTACCCGGACGAGCCGCACCCCTACGACACCCGACGCACCGTCATCCACGTCATCCCCGGCGGCCCCTGCCGGACCCCGGTCACCATCCGCTGCGGCCAGACGACCGTCACCATCGCGTGCCACCGGCACGAACCGGCCGCCCGCCAGTGCGGAGCCTGCCGGACCATCGTCACCCAGCACTCCATCACCAACCGGCCCGAGGTGGCCGCCTGATGGCGTCGACGCTGGACCTCACACCCCGGACCGCTCTGGCCCGGGGTGTGGGCTCGAACGCCGACACCACCACCCCCGTCTACGCCTACACCGCCGCCGGTTCCGCGTTCCAACGCGCCACCCGACCCGACTACTTCGGCTGGCTCGACCACGTCCGCGCCGCCGCCGGCTGCACCCGACCCATCCGCCTCGCCGGCAGCCTCTACACCGTCGAACCCGGCACCGGCCGCATCCTCGACCAGCGGCACACCGACGCCATGCCCGACGCCGCCATCTACAAAGCGTGCGGCAACCGCCGCGCCACCGTCTGCCCCACCTGCGCGCAGACCTACCAGCGGGATGCCTTCCAACTCCTGCGCGCCGGCCTGGTCGGCGGCAAAGGCGTACCCGAATCGGTGGCATCACATCCGGCGGTGTTCGCCACCTTCACCGCACCGTCGTTCGGCACCGTCCACGCCCGGAAGGTCAAGCGGCACACCTGCCGCAACCGACGCCGCTGCGACTGCCGCGCCGAACCCTGCCACGCCCGCCGCGACACCGGACTGTGCCCCCACGGCCGACCCGCCGTCTGCTGGGCGAGGCACGAGCAGGGTGATGCGGTGCTTGGGCATCCGTTGTGCCTGGACTGCTACGACCACGGCCACCAGGTCGTCTGGAACATCTTTTCCGGCGAGCTGTGGCACCGCACGAAGCAAGCCGCGGAACGCTGGCTGGCGAAACTCGCCCAACGCCGCGGCATCCCTCGGGTCGAGGTGGTCACCGCCTCCGGCAAGACGCGCAAGGTCGCCCCGGTGAGGCTGTCGCCCGGGAAGGTCGCCGAACTGCAAGCGCGGGGAGCGGTGCACTTCCACGCCATCGCCCGCCTCGACGGCGTCGACGGCCTGGACCCCGACAACGTCGTGCCCCCGCCGGCCGGGTTCACCGTCGACGACCTTGTAGACGCGCTCCGGCACGCCGCCCGGCAGATCGCCTTCCACACCCCGCCTCACCCTGACCGGCCCGACGGCTGGCCGATCGCCTGGGGCGAACAGCTAGACCTGGAACCAATCGCCACCGACGGCACCGGAGAGGTCACGGACAGCCTCGTCGCCGGATACCTTGCCAAGTACGCCACCAAGAGCACCGAGGCCACGGGGCACACCTCCACCCGACTGACCGCCGACACCATCGGCGACTTCGCCGACCCCGACGGCGACCACACCGCCCGCCTCATCGACGCCTGCTGGCGCATTGGCCGACCCACCAACGCCCCGGCCCCACTGTCCGGACGGCCACGGGAACGCCGTCCACGTCGCGGCTTCATCGAGCGCTGGGAGTGCCCCGACTGCGGCACTCACACTCGCTACCGGGCCTGCCCCGTCTGCGTCGCCCAGCGTCAAGCTGCCCTTGACGCTGAACCGTCAAAACCGGCCAGCGGCAACCCGTACACCCGCCTACGGCGGTGGGCGCACATGCTCGGCTACGGCGGCCACTTCCTCACCAAAGCCCGCCGCTACTCCGTCACCTTCCAACTCCTACGCGACACCCGCGTCCAGTACCGGCGCCACGAGCACCAGGACCACGAACACCCCGCCGCCAGCGGCCCACCCATCGAGCAGGTCGACGAGGACACCACGCTCATCGTCGGCAGTCTCACTTTCGCCGGAGTCGGCTGGCACACCTCAGGTGATGCCCTGCTCGCCAACACCGCCGCCGCCCTCGCCCGCGAGCGACGAACCACCGGCCGCGAAGAACTCGCCCACGAACTCGGCACCACCCCGGCCGGTATCGCGTCGGCCGCATAGCTGACGACAGGAGGAGACAGCATTGGCAACCCGTGAAGCAGCGACCGAACTGTGGTCGATCGAGGAGGTGTCGGCGTTCCTGCGGGTGCCTGTCGGCACGCTTTACCAGTGGCGCTACCGGCGCACCGGTCCCCGGGCGTTCAAGGTCGGCCGACACCTGCGCTACGACCCGGCCGACGTGCGGTCCTGGCTGTCGGGGCAGGCGGCCTGACATGGGCAGCGTGGAGAAGCGGACACGTGACGGCAAGGTCACCTACCTGGCCCGGTGGCGCGACGACGCCCGCCGCCAGCGCAAGCGCTCCTTCACGCGCAAGGCCGACGCCGATCGCTTCCTCGCCCAGGTCGAAGCCGACATCGTGCGCGGGCAGTACGTCGACCCGTCCGACAAGACGACCGTCGTCGAGTACGCCCGGCGGTGGGCTGCCGGCCGCGCTCACCGTCCCACCACTGCCCGGCGTGTCTCCAGCTTGATCGAGACGCACATTGCCGCGACTCCGCTCGGCTCTCGCCGCCTGGCGGCCGTCGTGCCCTCCGAGGTCCAGGCGTGGGCGGCAGACCGTGGCAAGGTGCTGTCGCCGTCGACTCTGCGCAACCTCGTCGGGCTGCTCCGCTCGGTCTACGCGGCGGCCGTGCTGGATCGGCTCGTCGGCCGCTCGCCTGTGGTCCGGGTCAGCCTGCCGTCAACCCACCGGGAACGCGTCGTGCCGCTCACCGTTGACCAGGTTCGCGCGCTCGCTGACGCGATCCCCGCCCGCAACCGCGCCATGGTCCTCACCCAGGCCGGGTTGGGCCTGCGTCTCGGCGAGCTGCTCGCGCTGCGGGTGCAGGATGTCGACTTCGCCGCGCGCCTGGTGCGGATTGAGTGGCAGTTCGCGCCACAGTCCAAGGTGCGGACGGTCCCCAAGACACCGCGCTCGCGCCGGATCGTGCCGCTGCCCCAGGTCGTCGCCGACGCGCTGCGGGCGCATATGGCGCAGTTCCCGCCGGCTGATGACGGCACCCTGTTCACGACCCGCTTCGCCGGCCCCTACCGGCACGACTACTACGGCTCGCTCATCTTCGGCGCGGCCGTGCGGAAAGCGGGCCTGCCGGAGAGCATCACGACCCACGACCTGCGTCACCACTACGCCTCGGTCCTGCTGATGCAGGGTGAGTCGGTCATCACCGTGGCGGAGAGGCTAGGGCACGAGAACGCGACGTTGGTCCTGTCGACGTACGGTCACCTGATGCCGGACTCGGAGGAGCGCACCCGCCGGGCGGTCGATGAAGCGTGGGGTTGTGCCCCCGGTGTGCCCCAGGGCGAGGCACCAAACCGCTGACCTGCGGAAACGGGCCGGATTCAGACGTTGAAGCGGAAC
>NZ_JBEZMS010000075.1:0-8800 GCF_040652815.1 Micromonospora sp. NPDC048169 | reverse complement strand
GATACCGGAGACCTCGCTACATCTCGAACACCGACACGCCAAGATCCTCACCCAACAGCTCAAGCCCTCGCACGGACTTCGACACAGGCCCTAGGCCCACCGGCCGATGGCCGTGGTCGACTGGATCAACTACGAGCGCCGCCGGCAGCAGTACGCGGTGCTCCGGCCCGGCCAGTCGGACCGGCAGCAGACGTACGTCGGTCGTCCCTGGGTGGTGGCCGACGAGCGGGGCCGAGGACTGGTGTGTTTCGAGCCGGCCCGGTACACCTGCGCACCGTGATCCGCTGAGCCGTGCCGGGTGCCCTCAGGACGTCTGGCTGTTCGGCCGGGGTCGTTATCAGCCATCTGCTGTGGCACTGCGGACATGCGGCCCGACGGCCGCCCGTTCCTGGGCTTCGCGCGTCGACTCGTACCGACTGGTCGCCCTGGCCAGATATCTCTGCAACTCAATGTGACGGAACTGGTAGACCGCTCCAATCTGGCGGAGGACACCGAGGCGGTGAGCGTCGTCGACGAATTTCATGAGACGCCACGGCAAGTCACCCCGGACGGCGAGCCAGAAGCGGGCGATGACGAACGGGCCGTACGAGGACTGGACGCACGCCGCCACCAGCCCGACGGTCAGACCGGCGGCGAGGCCGACGCTGGGGCGTACGCCGAAGGCTGCGCCCAGGCCAAAGGCGAGTCCGCCGAGGGTACCGACCATGAGGAAGGTCCCGCGGTCGCGTTGGAGCACGCTCAGCGGGTCCGCGATCTTGTTCGGGTCTACGGTGGTGCCCTCAAGACCAGCGGCCAGGCCGCCGAGCACTCCGACGACGATGCCGGCGAGGATCCCCAGGCGAAGCTCGGAGCGCAGCCACACCTGTGTACCGATGGCGAGTCCGACGGTGATCCCGACGACGAGACCGACCTTTGAGTAGTGCAGGGCCCGCACCTCCCGGGCCGGACGGCGCAGGCCGGTGAGCACGACGACTGCGCCAGCTGCCAACCACGCGGCGACTCCGTCCACCAGACCCGCGACCACGCCCCTGCCCAGACCGGCGGTCAGTGCCACCGCCATGCCGCCCAGGAGGCCGCCCGCGAATCCCCGGCGTCTACCACCGATGGCACCGGCGCCGATGCCCGCACCCAGACCCCCCATGAGGCCGGCCCAGACCGGGGTGCCCCGCAGGACGTGGCAAAGCATCCCCCCGGCCAGCGCACCGAGAAGACCACCGACGAAACCCGCCGCCATGCCGCCCACGATGCCGACGCGTCGAGGCACCATCAGGAGTTGGAAGGTGTTCGGGTGCCGACGGCCCGATCCGTTTCCCGGGTGCCCGATCGGCAGAAACACCACGGCCAGGGCGACGAGGATGCCGAGACCGAGACCCATCCCGAGCGTGTCACCGAACGCGGCGACCAAGCCGACCGCGAGCGCGGGCAGGGCGCCGACCGAGAGAGCGATCACCGGAGCGCCGACCTTCTCGCGCAGCTCCCACCAGGCCAGGTCGACTACGGCCCGCTTCTCCAGCCAGACGGCGAGGAGGCCCAGCCATCTGATCGCGCGTTCCTTGTCACAGAACGGCTCGGGTTTCTGCCCGGGGAACTGCCGGTAGGCGGCGGGCAGGAACCCGGCGAACAGGTGCTGATCGAGCGCCGCCCGGTCCCGGAAGCGGTCGCTGTCGGTTAGCTCGTCGGGGTGAGGCAACTCATCCAGGGGCTCCTCAGAACGAGGGTTGTAGATCGCCCGGGCCAGGCTGATCTGAAGCGGGGTGGTGAGAACCTCGCGCAACGGCTCCGATCGGGTTGCGGCAGCGAAGACGCCCGACCACCGCTCCTCCCCGCCCTCGGCAGCCAGGTAGTAGCGAGCCGCAGGGAGGCGTACCGACTCGATCTCAATGGCCAGGGTTAGGTGCAGTCGGCCAGCCGTGCCGGGATTGTCGTCGACGAGTTCGGCGAACTCTTCCGTACGGGAAGAGAGCACGAAACCGGCGCCTCGGCGCATCTCGTTGTTGATGCCGTCGCGGGCAGCGGCGCGCAGTGCTGCGGGCAACTCGTCGAACCCGTCGAGGACCGGCAGGAGCAGGTCTGCGTCGATCAGTCGTCGTGCCCAGGTGACGCCCCGGCCATCGGTCTCCCCCAGTTGGGGGTGGTCGTTGGAGAGCCGCGTCTCCAGCCAGTCGTACAGACCGGTGTGTTTCGGGTCCCACGACGCGAGTGAATAGAGGACCGGGACAGCGTTGACGCCCTTGGGCGTGCCGCGCAATTTGAGCAGGCGCAGAACGAGGCGGACCAGCGCGACGGTCTTGCCGGAACCGGCGCCGCCGAGCACGAGCAGCCGCCGAGTCGGCGCCCGCCGCAGTAGCACCTCGGCAAGGTCGAGGTCGTCACCTGCCAGGGCGGTTGAGCGCGCCCAGCCGCCTTCGGGTGCCGGCCACCACTCACTTGCCGCAAGATGCAGCGTGCTGAGCGGGGTGGTCAGCTCCGCGGGCGCCACCTTCCAGCCCAGGGGGAACGGGCGCGGTTCGTTGAGGTTCCGCGTGCCCATCTCCGTCGTCCATTGACTGCTTATCGCGTCGGCGAGGTTGTTGAGCACCGCGTCCAGCGACGGCTGCTCGTACCTCTGATCGCGCTCGCGGACCGCAACGGCCAGGGCGAGGACGACGGCAGCCCCGGACAGTGCCCACTGGCGCGTTCCCCACTCGTCAGGAGTACCGCCGGTAGCAAGGTTGATGAGGGCGGGCACGACGACGAGGCCGATCAAGGTGCTGGGAATCACCGTCCGCCGCGAAGCCATGCACCCACGGTAGCGATCCGAGCAAGCCTCACCCTTGTTCGGCTGACCTGCGTCCGCTGATCGAAAAGTACGCCCCGTCCAGCGGTCGCCCGAACGCCTCGAAGATCGACTGATAGCCGACACGAGCCCCGTCCAGCAGCGTTCCGCGATCGAGCGTGAGCCGCCGTACCCGATGGGAGCCGGCGGCGGGTCGGAGCCGTAGAACGGACGTACCCCGCACGTCCACAGTGGTGCCTGTCTTTAAGAGCTGCTTGTCGGCCTCCCAGGCGATACGCGCCTCAAGTGCCGCGTCGCCGAGTCCCCGTGCCCACTGGTTGAGGGTGCGGTGCAGGACGAAGCTGGTCACCCGGTTCGCGTCCGTGGGGGTTCCCTCAGGAGCTGTATTGATCATCAGGACATGGGTGGCGCCATCGGCCAGCGCCGGATACAGGGGATCGGGCCAGAGCAGTCCGCCGTCGAGGTAGCGATGGCCATCGAGCCGGTACGGACGACCTGCGAGGATCGGCAACCACGACCCGGCCATGAGATAGCGGTGGATGTCCGGGGCGACATCTCGGACATCCAATGGCTCCGGCAGCATCGTGTCCACATTTGACAGGGCGATCCGCACGTCGAAAGGCGAGTCGGCCAGCGCGACGGTGTCGAGCGGAACTTCCTCCCGCATCACCCGCTCGAACACGTACGGCATGTTGAGGCGCGGTCGGTGCACCAGGTAGGCCGGATTAACGAAGCCGCGCGGAAGGTGGTCGTAGTAGACGGAGAGAGCATCCCAGCTGCCGCCTGCCGCGAAATATGCCAGATTGATGGAGCCCGAAGAGGTGCCGTACATCCGGTCGAAGACGCGGGTGATGCCCAGGTCGCGCAGTGCGATGAGCATCGCGCCCGACACCACGCCGCGCATGCCGCCACCCTCGAGGGTGAGCGCCAGGACATGGTCGTCGGGCTTTCCGGCGAGCCGGTCGCGGATGACCTGCCAGACGTCCGGCCGTGCCATTTCGTCGCTCACAGCCTCCACCTTCGCCCACCGCTGGGCGAGGCGGCAAGGGCGGCCGGTGACGCCGGTCGCCACCTGAGGCTGCCGGCAGGTGCCGCCGCCTCGTCTCTGGACGTCACCGATCTCGTGTTCATGCCGGTCGGTTCAACAGGCGTACCTGTGCCGCCGGGTGGATTCCGCCCTGCGCTGGCTGGCCCGCACCGCCGAGACCGTCGTCGGCCCGGCTACGCGCCCCGACCCGACCGGCTGGTCAGACCGCGTGAACTGAACCTGTCACCTACTGGTCCAGCAGACCGTCCCCGGGTGCCGGTGACCTGCGGTGGCACGCTCCCACCACAAAGGGACGACCCCCGTCGGGGGGAGACGGGGGTCGTCTTGTGGTTCGGCTCCGGGGGGGTCGAGCCGAACCGACTCAGCGGTTACGGGGGGTGCAACCGCCGAGGGTCGAGCGGCGCCGGGTATGCGAACTCCCGTCGCGTGCACAAGCATGCCGCAGTCGACCCTTATACGTCGAGTGTTGTTCACTCCACGCAAAGCTAAATTCATCGATAACCGCCTGTGACCGACGTCACTCCTCCGGGTGCTCATCGGCTTTCGCCACCCGGGCGGACGCCCGGACGTCGCCCGTCGGGCTAGACTTTCGCGCCGTGGGCCGTAGCGCCGCTTTCTTCGATCTCGACAAGACCGTCATCGCCAAGTCGAGCGCCCTGGCGTTCGGTCGGCCGTTCTACCGGGACGGGCTGATCACCCGGCGTGACGTGGTCAAGTCGGCGTACGCGCAGTTGATGTTCCGGCTGGGCGGCACCGACGAGCAGACCATGGCCCGCACCCGGGACTACCTCGCCACGCTCTGCAAGGGCTGGCCGGTGGAACAGGTCCGCCAGATCGTCGCGGAGACGCTGCACGAGCTGATCAACCCCTATGTGTACGCCGAGGCGGCCGCTCTGATCGAGGAGCACCAGGCCGCCGGGCGGGACGTGGTGCTGGTCTCGGCGTCGGGCGACGAGATGGTCCGGCCGATCGGTGAGCTGCTCGGGATCACCGACGTGATCGCCACCCGGATGGGTGTGGTGGACGGCCGGTACAGCGGCGAGGTCGAGTTCTACGCGGCCGGTCCGAGCAAGGTCGAGGCGGTCAGCGAACTGGCTCTGGAGCGCGACTACGACCTGGCCGACTCGTACGCGTACTCCGACTCGTACTCCGATCGGCCGTTGCTGGAGTGCGTGGGGCATCCGACGGTGGTCAACCCGGATCGGGCGCTGCGCAAGCTGGCGGTGGAGAACGCGTGGCCGGTGCTGGAGTTCCGGCACCCGATTCCGCTGGGTCGCCGGCTGCGCGAGCGGCCGGCGGTGCCGGTCGCCGCGGCGGCACTCGGTGTGGGCGTCGGCGTGGCCATCGGCATCGCCTGGTACGGCCGGCACCGCCGCACCCGCACCGCCGCACCCACCGCGTGACGCCCGCGCACCTCAGGACGCGGCGAGGATCTCGTCGCCGATCAGCGTGATCTGGTCGGCGCCGACCTCCACCGCCGTCATGTAGTGCCGCAGCCAGGAGCGCAGGCCGTCGGGCGTGCCGGTGGCGAACGCGCCGGCCGCGCCGACGTACTCCGGTTCGCGCTCGCAGTGCCCGACGTCGACCGCGACCAGCCCGCGGGGGTCGAACCCGGTGGAGATCAGCACCAGCCGGGCGGCGGCGCGGGCCACCACGCCGGACGGGCCCGGAAACGGGCGCAGGTTCAGCAGTTCGCCGTGGACGACGGCGGCCAGCACCAGTGGCGGCACCTTCGTGCCACCGGCCACCAGAGCGGCCAGGCCGTCGAGACGGGCCGCGACCACCGGGTCGGCGACCGGCCGGCCCAGTTCCTCCTCGGTGACCACGTCGCGGGCGGCGAGTACGTGCAGCCGGGCCAGCACCTGCCGGGGCGCCTTGGGCCAGAGGTCGCTCAGCCCGGGCAGCGCCCCGGCGACCCGCAGCGCACCTTGGAGCACCGGGTCGGTGACGGTGCCGGCGCGTACCTCCTCACGGTCGTGGGCGCGGCCCTCCAGGGCGGCGCTGGCCACGGCGGAGCGGAGGCTGACCTCGGCGGCGACCTGGCCGCCCTGGCGGCGCAGCGCACGGTGCCGGTGTGCCTGGTCGACCCGCTCGCGGGCCTGCTCGACGGCGGTGGCGACGTCGGCGAGCGCGAGCAGCGGGGCGAGCGGATCGGTGGTCACCCCGTCACGCTAGCGACCGCCGGGCTCCCCCCAAGCCCGGGGTTGTTAATAAGGGGCCCTTCCCCTACCGGAGGCGTTAATAAGGTGCCCTTCCTTACACCTCGGCGCGAGGGGAGGGCCGCTGGGCGCGCGGTGAGGGACGGGCGGTCGCGGGCACGGTAGCCGGGGCTAACCTTCCCCGCAGTAGGAGACGCAGGTCACGCGACGAAGGAGTCACCGCATGAGCGAGGCATTGGCCAACTTGCTGAACGAGACGCGCCAGTTCCCGCCGCCGGCTGAACTCGCCGCGAACGCCAACGTGACCGTCGAGGCGTACGAGGAGGCGGCCGGCGACCGGCTGGCCTTCTGGGAGCGCCAGGCCGGCCGGCTGGCCTGGGCCCAGCCGTGGGAGCAGGTGCTCGACTGGTCGAACGCCCCGTTCGCGAAGTGGTTCACCGGGGGCAGGCTCAACGTGGCGTACAACTGCCTGGACCGGCACGTCGAGGCGGGCCGCGGCGACAAGGTGGCGATCCACTGGGAGGGCGAGCCGGGCGACACCCGTACCGTCACCTACGCCGACCTGCACAAGCTCACCTGCCAGGCGGCGAACGCGCTGACCGAGTTGGGCGTGACCGCCGGTGACCGGGTGGCGATCTACCTGCCGATGATCCCGGAGGCGGCGGTGGCGATGCTCGCCTGCGCCCGGATCGGCGCCACGCACAGCGTGGTGTTCGGCGGCTTCTCCGCCGACGCGCTGACCAACCGGATCCAGGACGCCAGCGCCAAGGTGGTGATCACCGCGGACGGCGGCTTCCGCCGGGGCAAGCCGTCGGCGCTCAAGCCGACGGTGGACGAGGCGGTGGCGAACTGCCCGTCGGTGGAGCACGTGCTGGTGGTCCGGCGTACCGGTGAGGAGGTCGCCTGGTCGGCGAAGGACCACTGGTGGCACGAGACGGTGGAGACGGCGTCGCCGGAGCACGAGGCGCAGGCGTTCGACGCCGAGCACCCGCTGTTCATCCTCTACACCAGCGGCACGACCGCCCGGCCGAAGGGCATCCTGCACACCACCGGCGGCTACCTGACCCAGACGTCGTACACCACGCACGCGGTGTTCGACCTGAAGCCGGAGACGGACGTCTACTGGTGCACGGCCGACATCGGCTGGGTGACCGGGCACTCCTACATCGTGTACGGCCCGCTCTCCAACGGCGCCACCCAGGTCATGTACGAGGGCACCCCGGACACCCCGCACAAGGGCCGGTTCTGGGAGGTCGTCGACAAGTACAAGGTGACCATCCTGTACACCGCGCCGACGCTGATCCGCACCATGATGAAGTGGGGCGAGGACATCCCGGCCGGGTACGACCTGTCGTCGCTGCGCCTGCTCGGCAGCGTCGGCGAGCCGATCAACCCGGAGGCGTGGATCTGGTACCGGCAGCACGTCGGCCGCGCCGAGCTGCCGGTGGTGGACACCTGGTGGCAGACCGAGACCGGCGCCATCATGATCTCGCCGCTGCCGGGCGTGACCGAGGCGAAGCCCGGCTCGGCGATGAGCCCGCTGCCCGGCATCGTCGCCGACGTGGTCGACGACCAGGGCCAGTCGGTGCCGAACGGCGGCGGCGGATACCTGGTGCTGAAGGAGCCGTGGCCGTCGATGCTGCGGACGATCTGGGGCGACGACAACCGGTTCCTGGAGACGTACTGGTCCCGGTTCGGGGCGGGCGCGAACACCGGCGACGAGTGGGTCTACTTCGCCGGTGACGGCGCGAAGAAGGACGACGACGGACACATCTGGCTGCTCGGCCGGGTGGACGACGTGATGCTGGTGTCCGGCCACAACATCTCCACGACCGAGGTGGAGTCGGCGCTGGTCAGCCACCCGTCGGTGGCGGAGGCGGCGGTGGTCGGCGCGACCGACCCGACGACCGGCCAGGCGATCGTGGCGTTCGCCATCCCGCGTGGCAGCGCGGAGACCGCGGGTGACGCGGGCGAGCAGCTCATCGCCGACCTGCGCAACCACGTGGCGAAGACGCTCGGCCCGATCGCCAAGCCGCGGCAGATCATGCTGGTGCCGGAGCTGCCGAAGACCCGGTCCGGGAAGATCATGCGCCGGCTGCTGCGGGACGTGGCGGAGAACCGGTCGCTCGGCGACGTGACCACTCTCCAGGACTCCTCGGTGATGGAGTTGATCTCGTCGGGGATGAGCGGCAAGTCTGACGAGGACTGACCAGGAGGCTTCGGCAGCCCAGTGGTTGTGGTGGGTGGCGGTCCGGCGGACCGCCACCCACCGTCGTCTGCGCGTGGTGCCGTACGCCGGCAGGGACGGGGCAGCACGCGATCATCGGGCGTGGGACAATGACCTTCGTCGAGTTCCTTCGAACGGGGGTGGCGGAAATGGTCATGCTTACTTGACGCGGATGCATCCATAGGGACTTTCCGGCCACTCTTCGGCCAGGATCATTTCTCTTCACCTCATGTGCGGGCTGTTCATTGTCCACACATTGGTCGCTCCTTGGTGCGCAATATTCACCCACCGCACCCCGTGCGGATTCATTGTGCGCTCTTCCGCGTCGCCTCTCGAGGAATGCCGATGTTGAGAGTCACCATTCACGCAAGTGATCCCGCCGCTCGGCGCATGATCGCCGACCTCCTCACCTCGGCCGGCGTGACCGTCGTGCCGGCGATGTCCGGGGCGGAGGCGTCCGGGGCGACCTGTGCGGCGGGCTCGGGCCGGCCCGAGCCCGCCCCGCCGCCGTGTCCCGCCGCCTCACCCCAGCCACGGTGTGTGCGGGTGGTCGGGGGTGCGACGGCCGCGCGGGGGCCGCCCTGGCCGGG
>NZ_JBEZMS010000074.1:0-9026 GCF_040652815.1 Micromonospora sp. NPDC048169 | reverse complement strand
TGCTCACCCCTCCTCACGTTCAGACGAAACGACCCTCACATCCAGTCGGTTACGCCCACCCTCAAAAAGTTAGGACCTCTAAGAAGGGGCCCTTCCTCTACCGCAGGCGTTAATAAGGGGCCCTTCCTTTCACGCGGAGCGGAGCAGGTCGGCGGCTCGCTCGGGGGCGATGTCGTTGATGAACACGCCCATGCCGGACTCCGACCCGGCCAGGTACTTCAGCTTGTCCTTGGCCCGCCGGATGCTGAACAGCTGAAGGTGCAGGTGGCCCAGCTCCCTGTCGATCCGCACCGGCGCCTGGTGCCAGGCCGCGATGTACGGCATGGGCATGTCGAACAGCCCGTCGAAGCGGCGCAGTAGGTCCAGGTAGAGCGGCCCGAACGCGTCCCGCTCGGCGTCGTCGAGCGCGGGGATGTCCGGCACCGGCCGGTGCGGCGCCACGTGCACCTCGAACGGCCAGCGCGCCGCAGCCGGGACGTACGCGGTCCAGTGCTCGTTGCTCGTCACCACCCGGACCCCGGAGGCCCGTTCGGCGGCCAGCACGTCGGCGTAGAGGTTGCCCCCGGTGCGCTCGGCGTGCCGCCGGGCGGCGGCCAGCATGGTGCGGGTGCGCGGCGTGACGAACGGGTACGCGTAGATCTGCCCGTGCGGGTGGTGCAGTGTCACTCCGATCTCCACGCCCCGGTTCTCGAACGGGAAGACCTGCTCCACGCCGGGCAGCGCGCTCAGCGCGGTGGTGCGGTCGGCGAGCGCGTCCAGCACCGTCCGCACGCGGGCCGGGGAGAGCCGGGCGAACGACGCGTTGTGGTCGTCGGTGAAGCAGACCACCTCGCACCTGCCGCGCCCCGGGCGTACCGGGGTGAAAGGGGTGATCTCGACCGGTTCGTCGGCCACCCGCTGGCTCAGCGACGGGAACCGGTTCTCGAAGACCACCACGTCGTAGTCGGGCGCCGGGATCTCGCTGTGCCGCTCCCCCCGGGACGGGCACAACGGGCACTGGTCGGCCGGGGGCAGGAACGTGCGGGTCTGCCGGTGCACCGCCACCGCCACCCACTCGTCGGTCAGCGGGTCGTACCGCAGCTGCGAGGCGGGCGGGGGAGGGGGCAGGTCCCGCCGGTCCGGCTGGTCGCGGACCGCGTCGTCTCGCTCGTCGAAGTAGATCAGCTCGCGGCCGTCGGCCAGCGCGATCTGCGTACGCTTCACTCCGCCCCCCTCGTCGTGGGCACCGTCACCAGCTCACCCACCCTGTCGTCGAGTACCCGTCGGGCCTCGGGTGCCAACCGGTCGTCGGTGACCAGCACGTCCGCCGCGTCCAGGGGCACGATCGACGAGATGCCGACGGTGCCCCATTTGGTGTGGTCGGCGAGCACCACGAGCCGGTCCGCCGCGGCCACGAGCGCCCGGTTCGTGTCCGCCTCCATCAGATTGGGCGTGGTGAAACCGGCCCGTTCGCTGATCCCGTGCACGCCGAGAAAGAGCAGGTCCAGGTGGAGCGCGGCGATCGCGGCCACGGCGAGTGGGCCGACGAGCGCGTCCGACGGCGTGCGGACGCCGCCGGTGAGCACCACCGTCTGGTCCGGCCGGCCGCCGACGTGCAGGACCTCCGCGACCGGCAGCGAGTTGGTGACCACTGTGAGGCCGGGCACGTCCACCAGCCGCCGGGCCAGTTCGGCGGTGGTGGTGCCGGCGGAGAGCGCGATCGCGGCGCCGGGCCGGACCAGCAGCGCGGCGTGCTCGGCGATCGCGGCCTTCTCGGCGGACTGGCGGACGGACTTGGCGTGGAAGCCGGGCTCGTCGGTCGAGCCGGGACCGGCCGGCGTCGCGCCCCCGTGCACCTTGGCGAGCAGGCCCTGCTCGTGCAGCGTGTCCAGGTCGCGCCGGATGGTCATGTCGGAGACGCCGAACTCGGCCGCCAGCTCGGTGACCCGGACGCCGCCGGCGCGGCGCAGTCGTTCCAGGATCGCCGTCTGCCGCTGCCGCGCCAGCATCCCCGGCTCACCTCCGCGTCTCACCGGCCGCGCGGACACTTCACGCGGTCGAACGTGTTCCAACAAAGACGAACACTACCGCGCAACGAGGGGTGATGCGAGACCGCCGCCGTCCGGAAGTCCGGACGGCGGCGGTCGACGTGCTGTGTGCCGGAACGCGGCCGGCGATCAGACGATCAGGCGGGCTGGAGGCGGGGCTCCACCCAGCCCGTCTCGGTGAGGTGCTCCATCACCTTCCCGACAGCCTCCTCGACGCTGAGCTCCGAGGTGTCGACCACCAGGTCGGCGTCGGTAGGCTCCTCGTACGGGTCGTCGATGCCGGTCATCCCGGTGATCAGGCCGGCCCGGGCCCGGGCGTACAGGCCCTTGCGGTCGCGCTGCTCACAGACCGCCAGCGGCGTCGCCACGTGGACCAGCAGGAAGCCCGCCCCGGCCGTCTCCGCCATCTCCCGGGCGGTGGCGCGAGCTGCCGCGTACGGCGCGATCGGGCAGCAGATGCCGACCCCCCGGTGCCGGGCGATCTCCGCGGCCACCCAGCCGATCCGGCGTACGTTGAGATCCCGGTCGGCCTTGCTGAACCCCAGCCCGGCGGAGAGCTCCCGCCGCACCACGTCGCCGTCGAGCAGCGTGATCGTGCGGTCGCCCTGCTCGCGGAGCACGTCGGCGAGCCCTCTGGCGATCGTCGACTTGCCCGAGCCGGACAGGCCGGTCAGGAAGATCACCAGGCCCCGGTGCCGCCGCGGCGGACGGGCCCGGGTCAGTTCCTTCGCCACCGCCGGCGGGGTGTGCCACTCGGGCAGCGGGAACCCCCGGTCCAGCAGGTCGTCGATCTCCCGCGTGCTCAGCGCCAGCCGGCGGTTGCGCGGCGGGATGTCCTCACGCCAGCGCCACTGGCCGTCCCGGTTGTCGTAGGCCAGCTCGCGGGGCACCAGCACGCGCAGGCCGGCGCCGGAGAGCATGCCCTCGGTGGAGAGCAGGTGGGTCACCCCGTACGCGGCGGCGACCCGGGCCCGCAGCAGCGCGTCGCTGATCTCGTCGCGCCGCCGGGCCAGCGGCACCGCCACGAGCGTCGCCGGGGGCATCCGGTCGCGGGCGGCGAACACGCTGCGCACCAGCGCCTCGGCCGGCAGCCCGCCGATCGACTCCTCACCCACCGGGATCATCACCAGCAGGTGCGCGCCGAGCGTACGAGCCGCGTGCGCGATCTGCGCCAGCTGCGGCCGGTGCAGCGGGCGGTCGGCGAACACGCCGAGCACCCGGCCCGGCGGCAGCAGGCCGCGCACCTCGTCGGGGCCGCGCCGCAGCCGCTGGAACGGCCCGTGGCCGCCGTCGCCCAGGCGGCGCACCGCGCCACCGACACCCACCATGCCCTCACGGCCCGGCCAGACGTCTGTCACGTCCATCGCCGCCACCGGCGCGCCCTCACCGTCGGTGAGCACCACCGCCCGGCGTGCCGGATCGGCCGGGTCCAGCCCGTCGGCGAGCGCCGCCGGCACCTGGAGCGTCACCGGAACCGGCCAGGACGTGCCGTCGGCCAGCCGGCCGCGCCGGTTCAGCGAGGCCAGGTCGGCCCGGCTCAGGAAACCGGTGAGCGGCGCGTACGCCCCACTCAGCAACAACTGGAGATCGGCCAGCTCAGCGGGTCTGGGCGCGTACGACGGCGCATCCCGCAGAACGTCCTCGGGTAGCAGCCACCCGTTGCTCATCGAACCCCCAACTCACCGGCCGGCACACAGTTTCGCAGCCCACCGGCGATCGGTCGAGAGCGCCACCCGGCCTCCCGGTGATCGCGTGTGCGGCGACCGTGCCGAGGACGAACCGGGGTCACCGAATCCTTACCGGCCGGCCGCGGCCGGTCGATCGTGCGAACGGCTGCCGGCGCGCGCCGACCGGCCGACCGCGCGGTCCCGCAGTCGCCGGACCGCGCGACGGATCCGGGATCGCAGCCGGCGCGCGTCCTCCACCCGGAGCGGGCCGCCGTCGGCCGCGCAACGCACCACCAGCGGCAGGCGGGTGTCGAGCGCCCAGCCGGCCTGGATCACCCGGGCCCGCACCTCCCAGGTGCCCCGGGTCCGTCCGCCGTTGAGCGCCGCGAAGTCGACGGTAGCGGTGCTGCGGTGCCGTACCCGGCCGTCGTCGGCCCGCTCGGTGCCGGTGTCGACCGGCAGGAAGAACTCCTCCCGGGTCTCCCGGCTGCGGACGACGAGGTCGGTCCTCGCCCCGCCGGCCCGCAGCACGGCGCCGGCCGGCGTCGTGTCGGCCAGCGGGAGCACCGGGAGCCCCTGGTCGTCGAAGCGCAGCGGCTCGTCACCCGCGGCCAGGTCGGCGGAGACGCCGACGGTCAGCGTCCGCCCCCGTACCCGCCACCTGTCGACTGTGGCGCGCGCCCGGATGCTCGCCTCCCACTCCGCCAGCCGGCGCAGATCCGCCGTCCGCCCCTGCCCGGCGAGGTGTGCGATCACCTGGAAGATCGGCGGCAGCCCGGCGACCGCCTCCGGCGCGAAGCGCTCCTTGAGGAGCTGACCCACCTCGCCGGCCACCTGGTCGGCCCACTGCCGCGGCGCGTTCAGCAGGGCCTGCCCGCGCAGCCGGCTCAGCATCTCCTTACGCAGCCAGCGCCGGTGCAGCCGGAGGCGGGCCCCGTCGGCCGGGCGGTGCGCGGCGACGATGTCCAGCGCCGCCCGCAGCGCCCCGTAGTACTCGGCCGGGTCCATCCGGGTGGCGGTGACGTTGCCCGCGTCCACCCGGCGGACGTGGTGGTAGCAGGGGTGGTCGGCCAGCACGCAGACGCGCTCGGCGAGCAGGTAGGCCGCCGCCATCAGCCGGTGGTCCTCCAGGCGGCGCGGGGGACCCTCCGGGAACCGCAGCCCGTGCCGTTCCAGGAAGGACCGCCGGAACAGTTTGTGACAGGTCATGCTGTCGGCCAGCGGCGCGTCGGCGAGCGTGACGCCGAACCGGTTCTCCCGGAACAGCTCCCGCGGGACGCCCCGCCGGTGCCCGACCATCCGGCCGATGACGATGTCCGCGTCGTGGTCCCGCGCGCAGGCGTGCAGGCGGGCCAGCGCCTCGTCGCCGAACCAGTCGTCGTCGTCGGCGAAGAAGACGTACTCGCCGCGCGCCTGCTCCAGCCCGCTGTTGCGCGGGTGCGACGGCCAGCCCGAGTGCTCCAGGTGCAGCACCCGCACGTGCGGGTCGGCGGCGGCCAGCTCGTCCAGCCGCTGCGGCGTACCGTCTGTCGACCCGTCGTCGGCGAAGATCACCTCGTACCCGCCGGGCGGCAACCCCTGCCGCGTCAGCGAGGCGACGAGCGGATCGATGTTGGCACCGCAGTTGTACGTGGGCACCACCACGCTCACCACCGGCCGGTCCGTGCCGTCGCTCATACCGCCCCCCCGTCGATTCGCCCACACACGGTGGCAGCTTCCTCGCGTGGCCGCCACCCCGCCCGCCACCTAGGGGAGCAAGCGGTCGAGGATCAGGGGATCGCCGGGGTCCGGACGGGCTCCGGCGCAGCCCCGGAGTTCTACGCTGAACGGCGTGACACTGCTCGCGACCGAGTCGCTGACCAAGACGTACGGAGGCCGGGTCACCGCGTTGGCCGACCTCACCGTGTCGGTCGAGCCGGGGATCATCGGGCTGGTGGGCGCGAACGGCGCCGGCAAGTCCACTCTGATCAAGATCCTGCTGGGTCTGCTCCGCCCGACCAGCGGCCGGGTGCAGGTGCTCGGCCTCGACCCCACCACCGACCCGGCGGCGGTCCGCGCCCGCGTCGGCTACATGCCCGAGCACGACGCCCTCCCGCCCGACCTGTCCGCCGCCGAGCTGGTCACCCACCTGGGCCGGATCAGCGGGCTGCCGCGCACCGTCGCCCGGGAACGGGCCTCCGAGGCGCTGCGCCACGTCGGTCTGCACGAGGAGCGGCACCGGGCCGTCGGTGGCTACTCCACCGGCATGAAGCAGCGGGTCAAGCTCGCCCAGGCGCTCGTACACGATCCCGATCTGCTGCTGCTCGACGAGCCGACGAACGGCCTCGACCCGGCCGGCCGGGACGCCATGCTCGCGCTGATCCACCGGATCGGCACCGAGTTCGGCATCTCGGTGGTGGTCTGCTCGCACCTGCTCGGCGAGGTGGAGCGGATCTGCGACACGCTCGTCGCCATCGACGGCGGCCGGCTGCTGCGTGCCGACCGGGTGTCCGCCATGACCACCGCCACCGACGTGCTCGCCGTCGAGGTGAGCGAGGGCACCGAGGAACTCGCCGCCCGGCTCGCCGCGCTCGACCTGCCGGTGAGCCGCGACGGGCGGCTGCTGCTCGTGCCGCTCGCCGACGACGCGACCTACGACCAGATCCTCGGCGCGGTCGCCGAGCTGGACCTGCCACTGCACCGGCTGGACCAGCGGCGGCACCGGGTGGCCGAACTCTTCGCCACGAGGGAGCCCAGCCATGTCTGACGCGACCGGGGTCATCCACGACATCGGCTACCAGCGCTACACCGGCCCGCGACTCGGCCGCCGGCAGGTCTTCGGCGCGCTCTACCTGCACGGCGTGCGTACCGTGTTCGGGCTGGGCCGCAGCGCCAAGGCCAAGATCTTCCCGTGGCTGGTGGTCTCCGTGGTCACCGTGGTGGCCGCCGGGCTCACCGCGGTACGCAGCCAGATCGGCGAGGTGGTGATGACGTACGCCCAGTTCGCCGACGCGATGAGCTGGCTGGTCATCTTCTTCGCCGCGGTGGCCGCGCCCGAGCTTGTCTCCCGCGACCTGCGCAGCGGCGTGCTGCCGCTGTACTTCTCCCGGCCGCTGCCGCGCGGCGACTACGCCCTGTCCAAGCTGCTGGCGCTGGTGACCGCGATATGGCTGCTGCTCGGCGGCCCGCAACTGGTGATGTTCCTCGGCGCCGCGTTCACCACGAAGCGGGGTATCGGCGGGGTGTGGGACGAACTGCTCGACCTGCTGCCGGGGCTGCTCTACGCCGGGCTCTGGGCGGTGGTGTTCGCCTCGATCGCCCTGCTCGTCGCCTCGCTCACCGGCAAGCGCGCGTTCGCCGCCGGCGGCATCGTGGCGGTCTTCCTGATGACCACGCCGGTGGTCGGCGTGCTCAACATCCTGCCGTCGACAACCGTCAACGAGCTGGCGTTCCTCGCCTCGCCGCCGACGCTCGTCGGCGGCGTGGGCAACTGGGCGCTCGGCGACCGGCTGACCCAGGGACGGGGCGGCATGCCGATCGGCGACTTCGGGCCGGTCTACGCCGTGGTCGCCATGCTGCTGGTCGCCGCCTGCGTCAGCCTGCTGCTCCTGCGATACCGGAAGGTGGCCGCCCGATGACGGCGATCAGCACCCAGTCGACGGCCGGCGCGCCCGCCGCCGCGACCAGCACGCTCGACCTGGCCGGTGTCTCCCGCTGGTACGGCAACGTGGTGGCGGTCAACGACGTCACCATGCGGCTCGGCCCCGGCGTGACCGGCCTGCTCGGCCCCAACGGCGCCGGCAAGACCACGCTGCTGCACATGATGGCCGGCTTCCTGTCCCCGTCGCGGGGCACCGTGACGCTGGACGGGGAGCCGACCTGGCGCAACCCCGCCGTCTACCGGCGGCTCGGCCTGGTCAGCGAGCGCGAGGCGGTGCACACGTTCCTCAGCGCGTACGAGTTCGTGCTCGCCAGCGCGAAGCTGCACCGGCTGCCCGACCCCGAGGCGGCCACGAAGCGGGCGATCGAGCTGGTCGAGATGGAGGACGCGCAGACCCGCCGGATCGGCACCTACTCCAAGGGCATGCGGCAGCGTACGAGAGTCGCCGCCGCGCTCGTGCACGACCCGCAGGTGCTGCTGCTCGACGAGCCGTTCAACGGGATGGACCCGCGCCAGCGGCTGCACATGATGGCGCTGCTGCACCGGCTCGGCGACGCGGGACGGACCATCCTGTTCAGCTCGCACATCCTGGAGGAGGTCGAGCAGGTCTCCGGCACGGTCCAGGTGATGGTGGCCGGCCGGCTCGCCGCCTCCGGCGACTACCGGACCATCCGCCGCCTGATGACCAACCGGCCGCACGTGTTCGCGGTCCGCTCCACCGACGACCGGGCACTGGCGGTGGCGCTGATGGCCGAGGCGTCGGTCTCCGGCGTCGAGCTGGACCGTACCGGCCTGACCGTCAAGGCCGGCGACTACGGCGCGTTCACCCGGGCACTGCCCCGGATCGCGCTCCGGCACGGCATCCGGGTCCGGCAGCTCCTGCCGGAGGACGAGTCGCTGGAGAGCGTCTTCTCGTATCTGGTGGAGGCATGATGTCGACAGTCACCTGGATCACCGCGCGCGGCCTGTTCGGCCGGAGCCGGTTCCTCATGCTCCTGCCGCTGCCGCTGATCCTGATCGGCCTGGCGGTGCTCTGCCGGTCGCTCGGCGTCGACCCGGGCCAGTGGGGTCCGCCTGTGCTCGTCGGTCTCGGCCTCGCCGTGGTGCTGCCGGTGGTCTCGCTGATCGTGGGCACCGGCGTGCTGGGCGCGGAGATCGACGACGGCACCGTCGTGCACATCCTCACCAAGCCGTTGCCGCGCTGGCAGATCGTGCTGCCGAAACTGGCGGTCGCGGCCGGCGTCAGCGCGGTCACCGTGGGCGTCCCGATCTACGTCGCGGGCGTGCTGGCCGATTCGGTACGCCTCGGACTGGCACTTGTCGCCGCCTCGGCGGCGGGCGCGCTGGCGTACTCGGCGCTGTTCCTGGCGCTGAGCCTGGTGACCCGGCGGCCGGTGCTGCTCGGCCTGGTCTACGTGCTGATCTGGGAGGGGCTGCTGGGCCGGTTCGTCGGCGGCACCCGGGTGCTGTCGATCCAGCAGTGGGTGATCGCCCTGGCCGACTGGATGGCGCCGACGCCGCTGCTCGGCACCAGCGTCTCGGTGCCGGTCGCGGCCGTGCTCACCGCCCTGGTGGCGATCGGGTTCACGGTGCTGGCGATCGACCGCCTGCGTTCGTTCAGCGTGGCCGGCGAGACGAGCTGAGCCCGAGGGTGTGGACCCGTTTTCCGGCGCGAACGCCGGAAAACGGGTC
>NZ_JBEZMS010000073.1:0-10216 GCF_040652815.1 Micromonospora sp. NPDC048169 | reverse complement strand
GGATCGACGAAGAGTCACCCAAGTGATCATCGATGCCGAACCCTAACGGCAACCAGCCGAACCGATCACCACACACATAGAAGCGTCTTGCACTTGGTGCCCGGGCAGAAGGGGTGAACCGGACTTCTGGCGGGCTGCAAGTGCAAGATCGCGGGGGAGAGGCGGGTGCGGCGTGTGCGGGGGAGCGGGTCAGCGCGGGGTGAGGCGGTCGGTGCCGAGCTTGTCGCGGAGGACCTCCGGGACCACCACCGAGCCGTCGGGCTGCTGGCACTGCTCCAGGATGGCCGGGAACAGGCGGCTGGTGGCGAGCGCCGAACCGTTGAGCGTGTGCACGAAACGCGTCTGCTTCGCGCCCGGCTCGCGGTAGCGGATCGCCGCCCGTCGCGCCTGGTAGTCGCCGGCCCAGGAGACCGACGACACCTCCTTGTACTTGCCGGTGCTCGGCATCCACACCTCGACGTCGAGCGTCTTCTTCATCGAGGCGCTCGCGTCACCGGCGGCCAGCAGGCTGGTCTGGAAGTGCAGGCCGAGCTTGCCGACCAGGCCCTCGACGTGGCCGACCATCGCCTCCAGCGCCTCGCCCGCCTGCTCCGGCAGCGTGAACTGGAAGATCTCCACCTTGTTGAACTGGTGGCCGCGTACGGTGCCGCGCTCGTCGGAGTGCGAACCGGCCGCCTCACGCCGGTAGCACGGCGTGTACGCGAACGCCTTCAACGGCAGCTTCGGCGTCTCCAGGATCTCGTCCTGGTACGCGCCGAGGATCGCCGTCTCCGCCGTGGGCAGCAGGAACTGGCCGCGCGAGGACGACTGCTTGTCGATGTGGTAGACGTCGTCGTGGAACTTCGGGAACTGGCCGGCGGCGAAACCGGCGCTGTCCAGCAGCAGGTGCGGCGGGAGCAGGAACTCGTACCCGGCCTGGATGTTCTGCTCGATCAGCCAGTTCACCAGCGCCCACTCCAGCCGGGCGCCCAGACCGGTGTACATCCAGAAGCCCGAGCCGCCGAGCTTCACGCCCCGCTCGTGGTCGACCAGGCCGAGCGCGCGGCTCAGCTCCACGTGGTCGCGTACCTTCTCGATGGCCGGCGCCTCGCCGAACGTGCGCACCACCCGGTTGGCCTCCTTGCCGCCGGGGACCACGTCGTCGGCGGGCAGGTTCGGCAGCTCGCTCATCGCCGAGCGCAGCCGGGACTGCACCTCGTCGAGCTGGGACTCCAGCTCCGCGAGCTGCTTGCGCTCGGCCTCCGGGGCGACCGGCTGCGGCGTGCCGCCGGACCGTTTCGCCTCCGCGTACGCGCGCGCCTCGGCCTTGCGGCGCTGCCGCTCGGCGTCGATCTCCGTGATCAGGGCGCGTCGTTCCTGGTCGAGCCGCTGGATATCGTCCAGCGCCCGGGTGACCTCGGCGGGATCCAGACGCTTCGCCAGCGCGGTCGCCACCGCCTCGCGATCCTTCCGGATCAACTCCATGTCGAGCATGCTGCTCGTACGCCTCCGTCCAGGCAGTCAGGTGGGACCTCCAGATGCTACCGTCGCGCCCCCGCCGCCCCGGCCCGGCCCGCGCAGCCCGCCGTCGCGGGGCCCGTTCCGGTGACTGTGCGTGGTGACGGTGCCGTCGGCGGAGGGTGCTCACTTTCCGTGATGGCGCATTGATGCACTCGTCGCCCCGCTTCGGCTCACGAGCGCCCTGAGCTGGTCAATCTCGCGGCTCCGCTCCCCGACGGGCATGTCCCTCCGGCGACTTTGCTCTGCAGCCATCGACGCGACGTTCGACGGACCGTAAGCGATGCGCGGATGGCTGCAGAGCAAAGTGCGCAAGGGGGAAGCATCCGGAGAGTGGCGGCGTCACGCACGGTCACAGATCGGCGTCGCAAGGTGGCGCTGCGCGCGGAACCTCAGAGGCGTACCGGCATCAGGACGGAGAAGGCGCTCGCGTCGTCGGCCCGCCGCACGGCCAGCGGGGTGATCGGGCCGTCCAGCTCCAGCACGAGCTGGCCGTCGCCGGAGCCCAGCGCGTCCAGCAGGTACTCCCGGTTCACCGCCACCCGAAGCGCATCCGCGCCGCCCGCGCCGCCCGCGCCGCCCGCGCCGCTCGGGTCGACCAGGCGCAGCTCGCCGCGGCCGTCCAGGCCGAGCGCCACCACCTCGTGCTCGACGCCCTCGTGCGCGCGGCGGCAGACCGGGACGCCGTCGGCGGTGAGCGCCGCCCGTAGCGCCGCGCCGTCGAACGGGATCCGGTACGCGGGCGCGTCGCCGAGCTGCGCCCGCAGCAGCCGCCGGTAGTCGGGGAAGTCGTACGGCAGCGGGGCGGCGGTCAGCGGCCGGCCCGCCACCGTGACAGTCACCCGGTCGGGGGCGACGACGACTTCGGCGTCCCCCGCGCCGTCGGCTCCGAGCAGCGCCCGCAGCTCGTCGACGGCGGCCACCGGCAGCAGCGCGCTCACCGGCGGGCCGTCGACGGTGCCGCCGGCCCGGGCCACGGCCAGCCGGAACCGGTCGGTGGCGAACAGGTGCACCCCGTCCGGGGCCACCTCCAGCAGCACACCGGACAGGACCGGCAGGCCGGGGTCGGCGCCGACGGCGAAACGTACGGCGTCGAAGGCGGCGGCGAGGTCGGTGCGGGACAGCACGAGTCGGGTGGTCACGATGGTCTCCTCCGGGTCGATCAGGCTGCGGATCCGGGAGAGTTCGCGACGCGCGTCGGCCAGGCCGTCCTCCAGGCGGCGCAGGTGCGCGTCCAGCAGCCGGTGCACCTCGGCCGGCCGGTGCCGGTGCCGCAGCGCCTCGGCGATGCCGGTCAGCGGCATCCCGACCCGGCGTAGCCCGGCCACCAGGCGGGCCGGTCCCACCTGCTCCTCGGTGTACCAGCGGTAGCCGGTCACCGGGTCGACCCGGGCCGGCGCCAGCACGCCGGAACGGTCGTAGAAACGCAGTGCGCTGACCGTCAACCCGCTGGCCCGGGCCAGTTCGCCGATGCTGCGAAGCTCGCTCTCCACGGCCGTCATCCTGTGACCTCAAGCGGGTCGAGGGTCAACCTCACGCCGACAGCGTGCGGAACGTGATGCCCGCGCGTACCAGCCGGTCCAGCAGCGCGTCGCCCATCGCCGCGACCGGCGTGACCTGCCCGGCGGTCTCCGGCAGGTCGTCGAAGGCCAGGCACAGCGCCGACTCGGCGAGCATCTTGGCCGTCTCGTCGTAACCCGGGTCGCCGCCGGACACCTCGGTCACCACCCGCCGGCCGCCGCCGGTGCCCACGAACCGCACCTGGAACCACGACTTCGCCCGCTGCTCGGCGGTCGGCCCCTGCCCGGAGGCGAGCCGCCCGAGCAGCCAGCGCCGCGTCGGCGCCACCTTCACCAGCCCCATCACGCCGGCCAGCCCGACACCCGCGACGAGCACAGTGGGCAGCCGCTTCATCGCCGCGAAGTGCCGGTAGCGGAAGTCCGGGCCGTACTCCGGTCGGGCCGCCGCCGATCGGCGGACCACCTGCGGGTCGATGGTGGGCAGCGGCACCGCCCACTGGCCGAACTCGCGTACCCGGCCGACCTTGCCCGGCACCGCGCGGACCCGGCGCCCGTCCGGGCCGGGCTCCATCGCCCGGCGGGCCCGCGCCGCGCGGCTCATCTCACCGGTACGGGAGAACGCGGTGAGCGCCGAGTGGTACGTCCCGGCGGAGAACCGGCCACCGGCCCGCACGTACCCGTCCACGGCGACCGGCCCGTCGGCGGGCAGTTGCTTGACCGTGTACCAGACGCCCAGGTCGTGCGGAATCGAGTCGAAGCCGCAGGCGTGCACCAGGCGTGCCCCGGTGCGCACCGCCTCGGCGTGGTGCCGCACGTACATCCGGTCCACGAACTCCGGCTCACCGGTGATGTCCAGGTAGTCGGTGCCGGCCGCGGCGCAGGCGGCCACCAGCGGCTCGCCGTGGTGCACGTACGGGCCGACGGTGGTGGCCACCACCCGGGCGCACTCCGCCACCGCGCGCAGCGACGCCGTGTCCGTCACGTCGGCGGTGAGCAGCGGCAGCTCGGCCAGGGCCGGGTCGATCGCGGCCAGCCGGTCCCGTACGGCGGCCAGCTTCTCCGGGTTACGCCCGGCCAGCGCCCAGCGCAGCCGGTCCGGCGCGTGCCGGGCCAGGTACTCGGCGGTCAGCCCGCCGGTGAAGCCGGTGGCGCCGAACAGGACGAGGTCGTACGGACGGTCTGCGCGCATCCGCCGAGTGTGCCACCGATGACGCTCACCTTCACGGCGTGAAGACCACCCGGACGCAGCCGTCGGTCCGGTCCCGGAACAACGCGTACCCCTCGGCGCCGCGCTCCAGCGGCATCCGATGCGTGGCCAGGTGCTCGGTGACCAGCTCGTCGCGGGCCATCCGCGCCAGCAGCGCCGGGATCGCGGCCCCGCCCCGGCGGCGGGCGGCACGGACGGCGAGCCCCTTGTCCGCGAGCGCGCCGAGCGGGAACCGGTCCACGAACCCGGGCCGGGCGTCGAGCACCACCACCACGCCGCCCTTGCGGCAGGCGTGCACCGCCTCGCGCAGCGCCGCCCCGCCGTCCGGCTCGGCCACCGGCCACCGGACCGGTACGGTCGCCACCCCGGAGGCGTCGACGCACACGTCCGGGCCCCGGCCGCCGCTGCGTTCGCGCAGCTCGGCGAGCACGTCCACGTACCTGTGGTTGAGCGCCTCCACGCCCTCGTGCCCGGCGACCATCCGCAGCCGGTCGTCCCGGTCGTCGACCACGATCACCCGGTGCGCGCCCCGGGCCACCGCAGCACCGGCGGTGAGCTGGCCGACCGCTCCCGCGCCCCACACCGCCACGACGTCACCGGGGGCGACCTCGCCCAGCTCGGCGCCGTACCAGCCGGCCGGCGCGGCGTCCGCGGCGAACACCGCCCGGTCGTCGCTCACCGACTCCGGCACGGCGAACGCGCCCACGTCGGCGTACGGCACCCGCACGTACTCGGCGTGGCCACCGGCGAAGCCACCGAGCCGGGCCGGCCGTCCGTAGCCGCCGGCGGACGGCTGCCCCCACTCCGGCTCGGCCGTCACGCCGCTCGTGCCGTTGTCGCAGCAGGCCGGCAGCCCCTGCCGGCAGAACCAGCACGCCCCGCACGCCACCGCCGCGCTCACCACCACCCGGTCGGCGACGCGGTGCCGGCGTACCTCCGGGCCGACCTCGACCACGTCGCCGAGGAACTCGCGTCCGAGCACCTCACCGGCGGACGCCTCGGGCACCCGCCCGGCCAGAAGCGGCAGGTCCGCGCCGCAGGTCGTGCTCCGCCGGACCCGCACGATCATGTCCTGGGCGTTGCGCAGCTCCGGGTCCGGGACGCGGCACACCTCCAGCAGGTCGGCTCCGGCCCAGCACAGCGCCCTCATCTCACGGCTCCCGGCCGGTCCAGCGGCGAACGGTCCGCGCGCAGCACCTCGCCGGTCTCCAGGAGCTGCTTGGTCTGCCGCAGCACGTGGCGCAGGAACCGGCCCGGGTCGTCGCCGACCAGGTGTGCGGCTAATCCCGGGAGCGCGCACTCCCCGCCCAGCGGGCGTACCGCCAGCTCGGTGCCGCGCCCGCCGGGAGCCGGGCGGGCCCACACCTCGACCGCGCCGTCGAGGCGGCGCAGCGGCTCGGGCCACCGCCCGGCCGGGAGCACCTGTTCGGGCGGCGCGGCCACCGTCACCACCTGCCACCGGCCCGGCCGTGGATCGACGCAGGCCCGCCGCGCCCGGCGGCGTGCCAGCATCCGCGCCCCCGCCGGCGCCAGCACCCGCGCTCCCGCTAGTGCCAGCGCGCCGACCGCCAGCCGTCCGCTCCGCGCCACCCGACCTCCCGCCGTCTCCGGGTGGCCGGCGTCGGCCGGCCGTCCCGTGTGCCTACAGGGTGCGGGGCGGCCGGGTGAGCCGGGTTCGCCCGGAAGGGGTGAACCGGCCCGGTCCGGGTAACCGCTGCCCGCACCGACGGGGGAGGGACGCATGCCGGAGGAGGCAGACCAGGTCGTCGCACCGAGCGACACGAGCGACATCACCGGTACGCCCGATCTGCTCACCGCCGGCGTCGAATCACCCGCCGGTGCCGCGCTGCCGGGTGGGCCGCCGCTGCTGGCGTCCCGGTTGGCGCCGCCCGCGCCGCCCGAGCCGGTCCTGCTGCGTCCCCGGCTGCTCGACCGGCTGGAGCAGGGCGCGTCCGGTCCGGTGACGCTCGTCTGCGCGCCGGCCGGCTGGGGTAAGACCACGCTGCTGTCGACCTGGGCGCAGGGGGAGCGGGACGGGCCGTCGCCGGCCTGGGTGACGGTGGCCGAGGGCGAGACCACCGGGCGGCTCTGGGGCTACCTGGCCGCGGCCCTGCGCACCGCCGCCGCCGACGACCCGGACGACGGACCGCCACCGGTGCCGGACGGCCCGCCCCGGGCCGAGCAGCTCGAAGCGCTCGCCGCCGCGCTCGCCGCACGGGAACGGCACGTGCTGCTGGTCCTGGACGACCTGCACCGGGTCACCGAACCGGACGCGTTGACCGGGCTGGAGTTCCTGCTCCGGCACGCCGACGGCCGGCTGCGGCTGGTGGCCGGGGCGCGCCGCGAACCACCGCTGGCCCTGCACCACTGGCGGCTGTCCGGCGAGCTGACCGTCATCGGCCCCGCCGACCTGGCGTTCACCGCCGACGAGGTGGCCGACCTGCTCGTCGCGCACGGACTGTCGGTGCCCGCCCCGGCCGTGAGCCGCCTGGCCGAGCGCACCACCGGCTGGCCGGCCGGGCTGCGCTTCGCCGCGCTCGCGCTCGGTGCCGACGCCGACCCGGCGCGCGCGGTGGACCGGTTCGCCGGTGACCAGCCGGACGTCGCCGCGTACCTGCGCGACGAGGTGCTCGCCCCGCTGGCACCGGCGGCCCGCGACGTGCTGCGCCGGGTGGCGGTGGCCGGCGCGGTCCACGCCGACCTGGCCGCCGCGCTGACCGGGCGTTCCGACGCCGGGCACCTGCTCGCCGAGACGGCCCGGGAGGGCGGCTTCCTCCACCAGGACGGCGGCGACCCGCAGTGGTTCCGGCCGCACCCGCTGCTGGCCGACGTGCTGCGCGACGAGCTGGACCGGCTGCCCGCCGACGAGGTGCGTGAGCTGCACCGGCGGGCAGCCGGCTGGTACGGGGCCCACGGCCGCCCGGCCGACGCGCTGCGGCACGCGCTCCTGGCCGGCGAGTGGACCGCCGCCACCGACCTGCTCGTCACCCGCTGGCCCGAGCTGGCGCCGGACGAATCCGCCGCCGCTCCGGCCCCGCCCGAGCCGCCCGCCGAGGCGGTCCGCCGCGATCCGGAGCTGGCGCTGGCCGCGGCGTCCGAGCGGGCGTACGCCGGGGACCGGGCCGCCGCCGACGCGCAGTTGCGGCGGGCGCTCGCCCGGGCCGGTGACCTGCCCGCGCCGCGCCGCGACCGGTTCGGCCGGCTGGCCGCCGCCGTGAAGCTCAGCCTGGCCCGGGCCGGTGGCGACCACGAGGAGGTACGCCGGGCCGCCGACCGCCTGCTGTCCACCGTCGCCGCGGACGAGTCCTCGGGCGGCCCGGAGGCCGGAGCCGGTGACCCGCGCGCCGGGACGGCCGAGCGGGACGACGTGCGCGCGGTGGCCGGCGCCGCGCACGGGCTGGTCGCGCTGGCCGAGGGGGACCTGTCCACGGCCTGGGAGCGGTTCGCCGCGGCGCGGGAGGCGGCGCGGCGGGCCGGGCGACCGCGTACCGAACTGCTCTGCGTCAGCCGTGCGGCGCTGCTGGAGGCGGCCCGGGGCGCGCTGCGGGCCGCCGAGGACCTGGCCCGGGAGGCGCTGGCGATGCCGCCCTGCCAGGGCTGGTCGTCGCGGTCCGACTGCGGCTACGCGTATCTGGCGCTGGCGTTCGTGGACTGGCAGCGGGACCGGCCGGCGGAGGCTACCGCCCACCTGGCGCTCGCCGGGCCGGCCGGCGCGGAGCCGGGCGGCGCCGCCCTCACCGCGCTCTGCCGCGCGGGACTGCTGGCCGACGGCGGCGACCCGGGCGGCGCGTTGCGCACGCTCACCGAGGCGCGGACGGCCGCGCCCGGCCCGGAGCTGGGCGGACGGCTCGCCGCCGCCGAGGCACAGGTACGCGCCGCCGTCGGCGACCTCGACGGTGCCCGGGCGCTGCTCGACGCGGCGGGTGACGGGCCGGCGCCGGCGCTCGCGTCGGCGCGGCTGCGGCTGCGCGCCGGTGACGCCCACGCGGCCGAGCGTGCGTTGCCCGACTGGACCGGGCCCGGCGCGGCGGACTGGCCGCTGCCGGTGCGGCTGGGCGCCGGGCTGCTCGACGCGGCGCTGGCCGACGCCGCCGGTGACGCCCGGCGGGCCGGCCGGTTGCTGGAGGAGGTGCTGGCGCTCGCCGAGCCGGACGGCTTCCGGCGCGTCTTCACCCGGGCCGACCCGGGGGTACGCGATCTGCTCGCCGCGCGCCTGGACTCCGGCACCGCGTACTGGGCCACCGTGACCGAGCTGGTCCGGGGCGTGGACGCGCGACCGGCCACCGCAGCGCCGGACGGTCCGGCCCGCACGCTCGACGAGCCGCTCACCGAGCGGGAGCTGACCGTCCTGCGCTACCTCCAGAGCATCCTGTCCAACGTGGAGATCGCCGCAGAGCTGTCACTGTCGGTGAATACAGTGAAGACGCACGTGCGCAACATCTATCGCAAGCTCGACGCGACCCGCCGGCGGGACGCCGTCCGGCGGGCGCGCGAGCTGCGCCTGATCTGACAGCTCTCAGGCGTCGGCGGCGGCGTCCACCACTGCGAGCAGTTCGGCCAGGTCGTAGCCGCCGTCGTGGCGCATGTCGTTCACGAACAGCGTCGGGGTGGCGTCGACGCCGCTGCGGATGCCGCCGACGAAGTCCTGCCGGACCCGGTCGGCGTGCTCCTGGCGGCCGACCTCCGCGGCGACCTCCTCCGGCGACAGGCCGATCTGCTCGACGCCGAGCGACAGGTGCACCGGGTCGAGCTGGTCCTGGTGCTGGTAGAGCCAGTCGTACATCTCCCAGAACCGGCCCCGCGCGGCGGCGGCCTCGGCGGTCTCCGCGGCGTTCTCCGCGTACGGGTGGACGTTCGTGATCGGGAAGTGCCGGTACGCCAGCCGCACCACGTCGGCCCGCTGACGCAGCACCTCGGTCAGGTTCGGGTACGCGGCGCCGCAGAACCGGCACTGGAAGTCGCCGTACTCGACGACTGTGACCGGCGCGTCCACCGGCCCGCGGACATGGTCGCGTTCGGTCACCGGGACCCGTAGCCGCGCGGTGGTGACCTGAAGTGGCGTGGTCATCCGGCACTCACCCGCCCGCTCGTGGTCAGCCGGTTCGGATCACTCATGCCTCCCACGGTGGCGGTCGCCCGGGTGAGCCGGGCTCACCCGGGCGGGGTGGTTCCGCCTCATCGCACGGCGAGGTGGTTGCGCACCTCGCGGATGCCGGGGGCGTTCCACACCACCCGCTCGATCTCCTCGCGTTCGCCGGCCGAGTGGACCTGCCCGTCCAGCAGCACCGTGTCGCCGTGCACCCGCACGTCGACCTCCTCGGCCTCGGTGGCGCGGTTGCGGGCCAGCGCGTCCACGATCCGCTCGGCCAGGTCGTCTCCGTCCGGGTGGGCGGTGGGACGCACCGCGATGCCGTTGCTCACCCCGCACACGCCGGTGAGCCGGGCGACCGCGCGTTCGGCGGCCCGCCGCTGGTACTCCCACTCGACCTCGCCGTGCAGCGTGACCCAGCCGTCGGCCACAGTCACCTGCAACGTCTCGATCGGCACGAACGCGTCCCACTCCAGCGCCCGGACGGCGGCGATGGCGATCTCCGGGTCCTCCCGCCCGGCCGCGGTGCCGATCCGGACGGCGAGGTCGTTGGCGACCGCGCGGACCCGGGTGACCCGGTGCGCGGCCCGCTCGGCGGCCCACTTCTTGGCGTAGCTGTCCACCCGGCCGGTGAGCGTCACCACGCCCTCGGTGACAGTCACCCCGATCTCGTCCGGGCCGACCCGGGGTTCCCAGGTCAGCTCGTCGAGCACGGCGGACTGGATGTCCCGGTCGGTACGCGTGATCGTGTCGGTGGCCATCCGGCTCTCCCTCCCGTCGGTCGCGGCACGGGCACGTGGTCCCGCACCCGCGATCCTGCGCGCGTTCCGGGTGAGCGGCCCTCGCCCGATCCGGGTGAGGCAGCACGGTGGCCGCCCCCGGGAGTCCCGGGGGCGGCCACCG
>NZ_JBEZMS010000072.1:0-11409 GCF_040652815.1 Micromonospora sp. NPDC048169 | reverse complement strand
CGGTGCGGCCCCCCCAACCACTGGCCAATCCGCTTGCCGCCCGGGGGGTATTGGAGGGTATACAACTGAAAACCCCGACACTGGTGGGGTTTTGGGGGGGCCCGGGTTTGTTGTGCCCGCGGCCCCCCGCGCCATGTCAGGGCTTGGAAGTCCCGGCGGTGCCCGTCACCGCCGGGACACCCCCATCACCAGGGCTCGACACCGGGGATGAGGGGACATAGAGGACCCAGACCACGACCGCGATCAGCGCGATAGCGATCAGCAGCCACGCCTCCCAAAACGCGGCGGCCCGACTCATCGCGTCGCCTTAGTCGGCAGCTTCCAGGCCGAGCCGATGACCGACCGGCAGTACTCGTGCACGCGATGCTCGGCTTCAGCCCGCGACAGACCACCCTTGTTGCACACCCGACACAGGCTCGCGAGCTGCTTGGGGGTCGGGTTACTCTCGATGACGTTGAACACTTCTTCTCCTTGATTGATGTGGTGTTCGACTGGGTCCGTCGAGTTGCACCTCGGCGGGCCCGCTTTTGTTGACGCCCGGTTGTCACCGGACCTTTTCCTGGCCGTCCTCCGGCCAGACGATTTCGGCAGAGCGCTGGATGATCGCCTTAGCGCCGTAGGACTCGATCAGCTGCTTGCGCTTCATTGCGGACGACCGCGAGCGCCACTCCCGCCGGGTCGAGGGCCAGTAGAAGTCGCGTCCGGTGTGGCGGCCGTATCGCTCCACCCACTCCTCGTCCGGCGCCCAGCCTTCGGGCTGCCATCCGGGGTTCTCGATCAGATGGCCCGGGTAGTGAGGGTTTTCCAGCAGGGCGCCCTCGGGGTACTCGACGATCTGGACGCGGTACAGGTAGTGCTTCATGCCAGCTCCCCCTTCATCTGGCCGCCCTCGATCACGAAGAGGCCGGATGTGTTTTCGTTGGCAGTCAGCCCCTCGGCGGCGAGACGATCACGCAGGGCGATCTCCCACTGACCAGGGCGAACGCGTGTGTTCTCGCGGCGCCCACCAGCTCGGTCCTGATTGGCGTGGAGGTAGAAAAACTCCTTGCCCTTGTAGGACGGGTGGCGGTGCTGCGAGCCGTCGCGGTAGGAGCCGGCGCGGGACCCGGACTCACGCAAAGTTCCCTTGCCCCGCTGGTCGATCAGGTAGTGCTTCGAGTACAGGTGCTCCATGAACTCCGTCTCCGTGACGGAAGAGAAGTACTTCTTGTGGAACTCCCGCAGCCCGAGGCCGTCCCCGGCTTCGATGGCGCGCTTGAACTTCTCACCAGCGTCGGCGCGCCGCTTCTCTTCGAGGACGCGCTGCTCGGCGTTCACTAGTGCGAGGGCGTACTCCAGCCCGGACAGCGGCTCCACAGGCATCGACCGGACCGACTGCTCGGAGTCGAGGAGGTAGTCCCGGACCTGGCGCGCGACGACCGAATCACGGAGGAGCATCCCGATGCGAAGGACGGCGCGGAGCGGGAACAATGCGATCCGGCTGGCAGAGGAGGGGACCTTCACGTTGAAGGTCGCCTCGAACGCGCCTCGTGTAGTGACGCGGTACCCGTCGCCGTCCAGTTCGTCCGCGTTGCGCAACACGATGGTCTGGATGGTTTTGACCGGCACGCCGTAGAACTCGGCCACCATGTCGGTGGTGACGTGCATGTCGTCGGAAAGGGTGCGCAGCACGCCTACCTTGTCGAGCACGTCGGTCCGGTCGGCGAGCGCATCGCGTTCGGTGCGCGCGGTGGTGAGGGTCAGATCGGTGCTCACGCTTCCCCCTCTGAAGGGCGAGATCTTGCGTAGGACTCCAGTTCGGCGTGGTCGAAATAGATCCGGCCACCATCGACGCGGGCCGTGATCTCACCGCGCTCGCGCAAACGGTCCAGGGCCCGGATGGAAATCGAAAGTTGTTCCGCTGCTTCTGCTTTCGTGTATCGAATGCGCGCCCTAGCCGTCACGCCACCTCCTCGCTTTCATCAGGGGAGGGCTGCCACACATCGAGCGGGCTTACATCCAGCGCGCGGGCCCACGCAGTGATGAGAGGGCGACTTGCACGACGGTGACCGAGCTCGACATTGCGGATGGTGTCTTCATGGACGCCGGGCATCCCGAACTCCGCGAGTCGTGCGGCCAGTTGCCGGACCGACAGGCCGTGGGCGTTGCGGAGGTCCCGTATCCGGACTTGGGGACCGATAGATTTGTCTGCCACATCGCCAACTTTAGCGACAGGGTTCGACAGATGCAATATCTTCAGCGCTATTTCTATCGTTTTGGCGATGTGTGCTGTCCAACAATCGCTAGCTAGCGCTAGACCTGTCTCCTCCTGTCATGCATGATTGATGACCATGGAAGACACTTGGCTCCGGTTGGGGGCGCTGGTCAGACAGCGGCGAGACGAGCTCGATATGACTCAATCGCAAGTACAGGAGAACGGCGGACCTTCGCCGGCGCTCATTCGCTCGATCGAGTCGGGACGTGCGCGAACCGTAAGTCGCAGCAAGCGGCGCGACCTAGAGCGCGCGCTGGGCTGGCGCATGGGAAGCATCGACGACATCCTGGAAGGCGGCGAGCCGGCGCCCGCATCGGAGCCGGTGGACATTCCCAATATCAAGCACCATCCAGACCCTGGCGGTGCAGGCGGGCAATTTGAAGTAACTCGCGAGATGGGAGGATTCGAGCCGCTGAAGCTATTCGGGCTTGCCCTTCTCGCCGACCAGCTTTCGGATTCGGCAGATGATTTTGCCAAGGGAGCAACCGGCCCCGAACGCTTGATTGCCTTGGCGCACAAGACTTATCACGCGTCGATGGAGCTACTCGCCGATGCACTTGGCGTGGATGTAGCCGAGGCGCGGGCAACCATGAAGGGCATGGGCTACATGTTCGATGATTTATCGAGCTCGGACATCAGCCCTCCCAAGTAGCGTGCAAGGTCGGCCCAAGACACCAAAACCCGAGGTAGCGCGGCTTCTCGGGGAGTTTCAGCATGCTCATCATCCGACATCACAGCCCCTCGCTCCCGTGCAAACCATCCGCAATCGAACATACATTCGAACAAGTCGAATAGGAAGGACGTAAGCGACAATTCAGTAACCGGATCGACGCCAGGGACGGTTCACAGAGAAACGGAATCGGTACGATACCGATTTGGTCAACACCAGCGGCGAACGTCATTGTCACTGCCTCGTTCAGTGGCCCGAGAGCCGATCTTGTTGGTAGCCAATAGTTCTCTGCCCGATCATAGGACCGCAGGGTCCGCATTTGCCGGGAAATCGTCCGTAATATCCGGTTCGTTACCGGTAAAACTGCAGTGATCAGCACGATTCGATTACGACTACTCAGCCCAGCTCCAGCAGCCCGTCGAGATTTCCTAAGGCCTTGCGAGCCAGTGACAGATCCACATGCGCGTAGACCCGCTGCGCCGCCACGGTGGATTGCCCCATGATCTGCATCCGTACAGATTCCTCGACACCCATCTCCTGAAGGAGTGTCGCGGTCGTGTGGCGGGCGCCATGCAGAGGCAGATCGGGAACCTTGGCCCGCTCGAGGGCCGTGTGCCAGTCGGTGTTGTCGTACTTCCCCGGGATCGGGCGCCCCGCGCTGGTCACCCACATGAGGTTGTATTCGTTGCTCTCGGCCGTCTCCAGGTAGGTCTTGAAGATCGCAGCGAGCGGAACGGGTAGCGGTGTCAGTCGTTTCGAGCGCTCGGACTTCGGGCGGGTGAGCGCGAACTTGCGATACAACGGCCGCACCTCGAAGCCGTCCGGAATGACGAAGCGGTCCGGGTCGGTTAGTGAGGCGCCCTTGTGGATCTCCAGCGTCTGCAACTGCCAGGACAGCTCGATAGTCATCCCGTCGACGTCTACGCGGTCGCGCTCCAGACCCAGCAGCTCGCCCTGTCGAGCGCCGAGGAGATATGCGGCGGCCCAGCGGGTGACGTACGGGTCCTGTGCCTTCATCGCGGCCAGCAAGACCTTACGCGCCTGATCGGAGGTGTGCGCCTTCACCTTCGTCGACGGTGCCACCTTCGGCTTCACCACCACATCGCACGGGTTCTTGCTGATCACCTCCTCGGCGACTGCGGCATTGAGCGCGATGTTCAGCACCACATAGGTCAGCTGGACCGTGCGCTCGCCCCATCCATCGGTATCGCCGACCTTCTTCAGCAGCCCGCGGACCGTGGCCGACGTGATCGGCAACCGCCGGTCGCCGATGATCGGGATGATCTGGTTCTTCGACGTGCCCCGGTAGGACACATAGGTCTTCGGGTCCTTCGTCTTCTTGATGATGTCCTCGAGCCAGTACGTGAGCCACTGCTCGACTGTCATCTTGGCTCTCGGGCGATAGGTGCCGGCGTCGATCTTCGCGCGAAGCTTCCGCATCTTGTCGCCGGCGAGGACTTGATCCCTGGAGGAGACGGTTGCCCGGCGTTTCTCTCCGTACTCGTCCTCGTAGGTGATGGCGCCGATCCACATCTTGTCGGACTTGCGTTGGTAGAGCGCGCCGGTGCCACGGGGGCGGCGCCGCTTCTTCTTCGGAGGCATCAGAATCCCCTCTTGCTGTGGCTGTAGCTTGTCTGTAGCATACGACAGGCTAGCCACGGCTAGACATGGCTAGCCCAAAAACCCACTCACCAGCACTCTTTGGAGCGAGCAGCAGGTCAGCGCATGCCAAGCTTCTGACTACGGATCAGAAGGTTAGGGGTTCGAATCCCTTCGGGCGCACCACAGAAACACCGCATGACCAGCTCGTATGCTCCGGGATAGGAAATCCCAGACATGAGCACTGTAGTCAAATCTGTAGCTTACTCACGGAGCATCGCCGTAGCAGCCATTCTCGCTGCTACGGCGATCGCTGTGACTTCCGGCACATCTTTCGCCGACCCCACTCCCGCTGTCCCCGAGACCATCTCGGGCAGCACCTACGGCATCGGCTACACCCTCACCCGTACCGATGCCGACACACTCACCACCACTCTCACCGGCGGCACCTTCCGCCGGGCCGAGGACGGTATCGACGTTCTCGCCCCGGCCGGTGAGGTCGTAGCCCATCTCCCCCTCAAGGTCGCCCTGGACGAGCGCCACGACGCCGAGCTCGCCCCGAAGATCGAGGACAACAAGCTGATCGCTGACGTGTCCGCGAAGGAGATCGGCACCTGGCGCAAGACGAGCCCGTGGGAGCGCAGCATCGGCGCCGGGGTCGGGATCGGCGCAGTCGGGGGCGCGCTCGTCGGTGGCTTCCTCGGGCTCATCTTGGGGATCGCCACCGGTGGGCTGCTGCTGCCCATCACCCTGCCCGTGGGTCTGATCGTCGGCCTGCTCGGCGGGATGGCGGCAGGCGGTGCCGCAGGTGCCGCTGTACCCAACTCGCAGACCCCGGATCAGTGGCAGTACGAGAAGGAGTGCGAGTACTACGGCGACTACCGGGTGTGCTGGTGACTGCTCCAACTAATCCACAGGCTTCCCCAACTATTCGACCTGGAGCTACAACTGTGACCACCACAGAACCCGCACAGCACGTTTCGCCCCCGAACGACTTCAACGTGACCGATCCCGAGTACATCGCCGCGTTCCTCAAGCAGGCTCTGGTCGAAGCTCGAGCGCACGCCGACGGCGAGGAGCCGGAATGGCGGTATCCCGCCCACGTCGGATTCCTCGCCGGCCGAGTCAACGACTTCGCCGACAGCCTCCGGGCGCACTCGCCCGCGGGCATCGCATTCGCGCGCGAGCTCTGGGAGCGCACCGGGCTGCACTGGACCCGGGCGAGCCGATTCCTCGCCACTGCGGACTCGATAGAGGGAGCGGAGGAGCTGGCCCGGAGCATGGGCCTCACCGAGGCTACTGCGACGATCACCAGCCGCAGCTGGGATGGCGAGGTCGACGGCTGGCCGGTCACCGTGTTTGCGGACACCGAAGGGCCGGAGTGAGGACGCTCGTAGCCATGGCCTCGATGACGGTTGCTCTCGTCCTCGGCGGAGCTTGGATCACCGAGGTACTGCGATGAGTTGCCAGCACTCACAGGTTCATGAGACCGACCGCTTCGTTGTGGCCGGGCTGGCCGCACTGATCTACCAGTGTGGCCAATGCCTCCGGGAAGCGATGCTCTACCGGCTCCCGGACGAGAAGCCGACCCAGGCCGAGATCCTGGCCGAGTTCGTTCGTCCGCCCCGCCGGGTGGCAGACGGCGTGCGGTGCTGAGACCGCCATCCGACACGCCCGACACTGAGATGTAGGTAACACGTTCTCTGCCAAGATGTATCAACCAGAACGGACCCGTCCACGCCAGACGGGTCCGCTTTGTTATCAGGGGTTCCAAGAATTGTCACAGCCACGACTTACACTGTGTAATGCAGGGGAGAGCACATCATGCAGGGCTTAAGCAGGAGAAGCGGTATGGCACAGGTTGGAGATGTCGCCGCATACATCCTCGAGCAGTGCGGCGAAATGACAGCGATGAAGCTTCAGAAGCTGGTCTATTACTCGAAGGCCTGGCATCTGGTGTGGGACAACGCGCCGCTATTCAACGACCGAATCGAGGCGTGGGCGAACGGCCCCGTTGTCCGGGCGCTCTACGCGCAGCACCGGAAGAGGATGAACGTAGCGGCCGGCGACATCGACGGCGATAGCTCACGCCTCACTCAGGACGAGCGCGAGACGATCGACGCTGTGCTGAAGTTCTACGGGAAGCTGAAGGCGTTCGAGCTCAGCGACCTCACGCACAGTGAGCGGCCTTGGCTGGACGCCCGCGGCGATACACCCCCGGGCGCACCCTCCAGTGCGCTGATCACCGATGACGCCATGTACGAGTATTACGACGGCCTGGTCGGCGCCTGACCGACCATGAGCAGAAAAGAAAAAACCGTACACAGTCGTGTGCCTACGGGCGCCAACTCACCGGGAAAGCAGCCCGCCGCAGCGCCGACGCGTTACGAGGATCAGCAGATCAGGTTCCGGTTCGGCCGACTCGATCACGGCAGGTGGGCGCTATGCGATATCGATAAGGCTCACCACAAGCGCCTGCTCAATCGGCTGGCCCACTTCGAGAATCTGACCGTCGGCCAGGCCAAGCAGCAAGGCCTACTCGCCGACTACGACATGAGCACCTTCCCGAACAGGCAAGCGGCGAAACGCCTCGCTGAGCAGTACGACGGCCAGGACTCCATCAGTAGGTTGAAGGTCGCACCAGGCGAGAATTTGCGCCTTCTGGGGATCCGGGAGCTGAATGAGTTCCACATCGTCTGGTGGGATCCGGCCCACGTTATCTGGGACGAGGGCAAGATTCGAAGATGACAGGAAGGGCGCTCCACATGGGGCGCCTTTTCTTCTGCTCTGACTCAGCCCTCGACCTTCACTAGAGCTCTCAGCGGCATGGAGAACGGGTACCGACCAGCCGCGGCCTCGTCGGCTGGCTCGATCACCGCGCGGCCTTCCACCTCGTCGACCTCCTGCACGACGAAATACGTCTCCCCGCTCTCACCGATGCGCACCGTATCGCCGATTTGGATCATGAATAGGACCATAATCGAACATGTGAGCGACCCCTTCGAACCCCAGTACGCCGTGCGTGGCCGTGTCGTCCCGGACCCGCTACGGCTGTATCCGGTGCCGGGTGGGATGTCCGAGCCGGCACCGGTCGCCTGCCGTCACGGGCACCAGCTGGGCCCCCGCCGCTCGACCGTTGGCTGGGTGTCCTGCCCCATCGACGGGGTCCGAGGCGGGCACCGCACCCACACCTGCCTGCGCTGCAAAGCCATGGGCATAACGGACGACACGATCTACACGCCACGCCAGGATCCGGACTGTCCGTGCAAGGAGGGAACCCGGACGTTCGGGGGCGCGTCCAAGCTTCACATGGACCCCGAGCTGCGCGCGATTCCCACGTACGAGCCACCCGCGAAGGACATCCGAGAGTCGGACGATAACGCCGAAAAGTCCGCCGAGACATGGCGAGCATGGCTCGAGGACGACCCCCAGAAATGACGAGGGCCCGGCCGGAACGGATCCGGTCGGGCTCTCCCCTGCTCTGCTACGAATGGCCGATACCGCACCATGCCGCGAACCCACGCAGAGTCTCCGTGGACCGCGCCTCCTGCCTTGCCAGGGCACGTACCGTCTCATGCACCATCGGGTGGTACCGAGTCTGAGTTGGAGCGATCCTCCGCGCCAACTGCAACGCCGAGAAGGCGCCCTCACGGTCTCCATGCAGCAGAAATGCCCGCGCCAGGTCGATATAGTGGTGACCGGCCCGCTCCCGCGGCGTGGAGGATGGCAACTGCATTCCCTTGGCCCGCTTCACCGCGGTTGTCCCGTCCAGCGCCTCCACGGCCAGGCCGACCGACCAGATTTTCGCGTTGGTGGGACCGAAGCACAGGCGGTAGTCGTCACGGTCGACGCCGATCCTGGCTGCTGTCTCCGTAGCCTCCGCCAGGTGCGCGTCTGCAGTGTCCTTCCGTCCCGCTCGAGCAGCAGCCAGCCCGGACTTCAGATGCAGATTTCCCCACATCGACAGCACCTTCGGGTCGCCCTTACCGATCTCGGGCTCGATCTGCTTCCGGGATTGCTCCAGGAACTTCTCCGCGCCCGCCCAATCAGCCGCGCAGATCATCTCCCCGGCCCGTTGGTAGTCACCTGCCAGGACGGCGAGCTGGTCCCCTGACTGTGCGGCTGCCCATTCGTAGCGGTCCACCGCAAGTGAGGCGAGGTCGATGTAGCCGAGCTTGTACACCACTTGGGATGTCGCGGCGTACGCCTCGGCGAGGAGACCGAAGATCCTTTCCTGCTCCGGGCCGTCCGTCGAATACCAGGCCACCCGTAGGTCGTGCAGCAGCGTCGGTAGCAGCCCGCCCAGCTCCTCCAGCTTCACCATGTGCCGCAGCTTGGAAGCCCGCGCTACGTCCTTGGCCAGGTCGTCGATCGACCGAACGGGAATGTCTTCGGGCGGTATCCGGTACACGGCCAGCTCGCGCCGCAGATCGGGGATTCCGGCGTGGACCATGTGCTCGTCGTGGTTTTCCCGCGGGTACGGCTGGTCCAGTAGTTCCTGTACGCCGACTTTCAGAGCCCGTGCACATGCGGCGATGAATGCCGGGGAGGCCGGGACACGTCCCTGTTCTACCTGCTTGACCAGGGAGTGGGAGACGTTGGCTTCGGTGGCCAGTCGTGCTTGAGTCCAGCCGGCGAGCTTACGTTCTTCGGCGACGCGCGCCCCTACGCCGTTGCCTTTCTGCTTGGTTCCCATAGTTCTCTCATCCTGCGTTGCCCCTTCACTCCATGGTGCCAAAAGTTTTGTCCCTCTAGGGGTGAATAGCGGACGAATCTATGAACACCACCCCGGGCCGAGCCGAGGGACCCCCGACCTTTCGACAACTCGGCCCGGGTGGCTGCCACCACCATGGCGCCACAACAACACATCCACAACACACACGAGGTCTCCATGACAGAGACGCACGAACTTCCTGCCCGGGTACCACACAACCGGGCCATGGCCAGCACTCTCCGGATCTGGCATACCCGTGACCGCGGCCTGATTCGGCGCACCCTCGACGGGCTCAACGCCCTCGACAAACCATCGCGCCCGACCGCTACCGACGGGATCCCCCAGCACGTTCGGTGGATGGAGGCCCACCCGCCCACTACCGTCGAGTACCGGAAGCTCCTCGACCGGGCAGTCGGAGACGGCGTGCTCACCATCGAGGACCGCGCAACACTCGCCACCGTGACCCCGATAGAGGGTGTCGCCGCCCTGCGCGCACGGATGGCCGTTGCGGCGCAAGGCAGAACGCAGTGACAGCCGTACTCGCAGGGGTCCACGCCCGTACGCGGTGGCTCGATCCCGACCTACCCGTACTGAGAGAGGTGGCGGCCGGGCTCCGGGCCCTCGACTTCCATCCGGGGTGCCTGTACGACGACCCGCTCCGGGACTCTGCGCACGCCGATTACGTGATGGATCTTCACCGCGGTCACTGGTGCCCCCGTTGGGCAATGGCAGAGGCATACGTGCAGGAGGGGCATCGGTGAGCGATGACGACTGGTACGCCGGGACTGTGATCTCGTCCGATGGCCGCGTGTATCGGCTCGGCAGGGACGGATTTCCCATAGAAGGCCCGCCCGGTGAGGTGCTCGAAGAGCTGGCCGGTCTGGACGTGCCGGTGATCGACGTGGAGCCGGTGACCGTCACCGATAGCGAGGTCCAGCGAGAGCTGGATTGAAATAGCCGAGTGCCGCTCATCCCGCGAGCCAGATTCGGATGTTCCAATCATCCGACTACCGGCAAGAGCGACCGAAGGACGTGTAATGAACCCTGAATTCGAGCGTGCCCAGCAGGATCCGGCGTATCTGGCTTGGCTGGATGCCATGGACAGCGAGCTGCGCCGCTTCCTCACCGAGGACGCACCCGCGGTCGGCGAGCTCGATGAGCCGTACAGCGCTGAAGGCTTGGCGCTATGTGAGCAGGCGATCCGGGACCGATTCCAGACCTTCCCGGCCGTCGACGCTCCCGAGAACGCCGATCTTGCCGATCGATTCACCCGCTACATCGGGGAAGTCCACCGGCGGGCCACCGAAGCGCGATGGGCCAACGCCGCGCATGTGGTCGAGGGCAGCGGTCCACAACCACAGTTGATATTCCCGTTCTCTCCGTGGGCATTCGATCCACGCGAACAGATCCGGGGCGCATTCATCCAGAACCCGCAGCCACCATCCGAGTTGGTGTGGGTGCTGGGCAACATGACCGAGGACTACGAGCGGTGGGTGGATTTCGGGCGCCCAACTGTCGAGGAGTTCGAACGTCTCAGCCTTGAGCGCTTGCGCGCCGAGGCTGACAGAAACGACTAATAGGCAGATAAATGGGGCCGGGGGACAGACCTGACGCGCTCACTCCCGCTGAGCGTCAGCAGTACGAGGACAACTACGTTCCAGGAAAGGTCAAGGACGGGGAGATCCCGCGAACGCCCCTCGGGTGGCGGGAAGCATCCGCTTTCTGGCGGATACGATACGTCCAGGGCAAGACCTTCGAGCAGGGCCTGGACGTCGTTTTCGGGCTGACGGATTCGGGGTGGGAGCGGGAAGTGCCCCGCAAGGTCGACCTGGCCACCGGCAAAGAGATTCGAGTCGACTTCCATCTGAGGGAGAACGTTCCCGTCGTTCTGACCCAAGAGAACATAGAAGCGAAAACCGGCGCCCTTGAAAAGAAACGCGATCTCGAGCAGCTGCGCGGCTACGAGGCGCTGTGCCGGCGGGGCGAGACCGTGCACCTGTTCACCCGCGCCGAGCGCGACAAGGAGATGTCGCGCGACGCTCAAGCGTTGCTCGCTGCGATGAAAGCACGGTACCCGACCAGGTTCGTTCATCGATCGATGAACGAACGCGTCTATAACCGGATCATGGAGGCCGGCGCCAGGGCGCTGGAGCGGGAACGCCATGCCGCACT
>NZ_JBEZMS010000071.1:0-11436 GCF_040652815.1 Micromonospora sp. NPDC048169 | reverse complement strand
CAAAGCCGAGCACTTCCAAGCCTTCGCCGACCTCGCCGCCATCCTCATCTGCCACCGCCGACTCGCAAAAATCACCAACTGAGACACCCCCTTAGGTCGGTCGCTCAAGCGGTACGGCGCCGCTTGTTCTTGATTCTGTCGGCGACGGCGGTTGCGGCTTCGTGGTGCAGCCGCTTGACGACGCTTTGGTAGGTGTCGCGGGTGAGTGTGGTGGTGGAGTGGCCGAGTTGGTCGGAGACGACTTTTATGTCGATGCCGGCGTCGAGGGCGAGGGTGGCGGCGCCGTGGCGCAGGTCGTGCAGTCGGATGGGTGGCAGCCCGGCTTGTTTGACGAGGCGGCGGAAGCGTTGGGTGACCGCGTTGGGGTGCCATGGTCTGCCGTCGGGGCGGACGAAGAACAGTCCGGTGTCGGGCCAGTCCTTCCCGGCGGCGAGGCGCCAGGCGGCGCGGCGGGCCTTGTAGGCGGTGAGGACGGCGACGGTGTCGGGGTCGAGGGTGACCTCGCGGTTGCCGGCGTCGCTCTTGGGCCGTTTCTGGTGGGCCTCGTAGCCGTGGGTGGCGATCTGGTTGACGATGCTGACCTCGCCTTTGGCGAGGCGGCCCTTCCCATTCAGCCGTGACGCGTCACCCTGATCAGAAGACCAGGTTGAAGTAGTCCCATCCGGTGGAGATGACCTTGCCTCTGGCGTCGATCCAGTTGCCCTTGCCGTCGGTGGTGTACATCCGCAGCCGGTAGCTGCTGTCGACGCCCAGCATGTCCATCATGTTGTCGCCGTTCCAGCCACCCGGGGTCACGATGCTCTTGAAGCCGCCCCAGCCGCTGCCGATCTGGGTACCTGACGGGTTGGTCCAGCCACCAGCCAGGTCGGTCTGGTACATCTTCAGGTAACCGTCGCCCCCCCTGCTGGGGTGGGCACGCGATGGGTGCGCGGATCGGCGGTGCTCGTCGGCCATGGGGTTTTCGGCAAGGACACGTCGGACCGACCGGAGGATGGCCTGAGCAGGACTTACGCCTGTTCTGCTGATCTTCGGCAAGCGAGCACAGCAATGCGCGTGTGCGACCCGCTAACGTGAAGGCAGAATAGGAACCCGCAGGTAGTGAGCCTCTGGGTACAGGTAGAGCGTCGTCTTAGGAGTCTCCATGTGACTCCGGGTGATCTTGGTGGGCAGGATGAAGTGGCCGGCGGGACCATTGTCGCGTCGGCGGGGAGCGTGGTGGTTCAGGCTGCGGTGCGGACTGCCGGCGTCGGTCGGGCGAAGGTTTTGCGGTCGCGGATGAGTGTCCAGAGAACGTCAACGCGTCGTCGCGCGAGAGCGAGAATGGCTTGCCGGTGGTTCTTTCCTTCGGCGCGTTTCTTCTCGTAGTAGGCGCGGGAGGTAGGGCATTCCCTGGCGGCGGTGAAGGCGGCCATCCACAGAATGTGCCGCAGCCTTCGGTGGTAGCGGCGGGGCTGCCGATGGTTGCCGGAAATTGTTCCGGAGTCGCGGGAGACTGGTGCCAGGCCCGCATGGGCGGCCAGTTTGGCGGGGCTGTCGTACTCGGTCATGCCGGCGGTGTGGACGAGTAGTTCGGCGGTGAGCAGGTTTCCCATACCCGGCAGGCTTCCGATGATCGGCGCCAAGGGGTGCTGGTCGAGTTGGTCGGCGATGAGGTCGTCGACGGCGGCGATGCGTTGTTCGAGTGCGAGGATCTCGGTGGCCATCTGCCCGACGACCACGGCGGCGGCACGTTGCCCGGGCAGGGTGACGGTCTGCTGCCGGGCGGCGGCGACCATCGCCTCGGCGACCTGGACGGCGTTCTTGACGTGGCCGCGGCGGAGCAGGGCGGTGATCCGGTCGACGCCGGCGTGCCGGATCGCGGCCGGGGTCTGCCAGCAGGCGAGGACCATCATCGGGGCCTTGCGGTTCAGGTCCACGGCCCGTTCGAGGGCGGGGCTGATGCCGGTGAGGAGTTCCTGCAAACGGAACAGGGTGGCGACGCGCTGGCCGACGAGGTCGGCGCGGTAGCTGGTCAGGACGGTGAGTTCGGCGAGGAGCCGGTCGGAGGGTTCCAGGATCGGGATGTCGGGGCGCATGCGGATGGTCTGGGCGATGACGACCGCGTCGCGGGCGTCGGTCTTGTTCTCTCCGGCGAACGCGGCGGCCATGTGAAAGGCGACGGTGCCGGAGACGTAGCGGACCTGGACCTGCCGCCGCCAGAGCAGGGTCAGCAGCAGCGCCGAGAGGCCGGTGGTGACGTCGACCGCCCAGCAGACCGCACGGCCGTGCGTCGACACCTCGGCCATGACCGTCAGCAGGGCGGTTTCGTCGTTGGCGACCCGGCGGGAGTGGACCAGCCGGCCGTCGCCGTCGACGGCGGCGACGTGGTGGTGGGTCTTGCCGATGTCCACGCCGATCCACAGCTTCGCCACCGTCTCGCTCTCCTTATCTGATCGGTTCTCTGGAATGGCTCTCGTCTGTGGATCTCGGGTTTGCCGGCACCTTCTAACGATGCGAACGCAGGTCGCGGGTCTCCATCAGCGGTCTACCGAATCTCGCAGACGACGAAGCGGCGGGCGGCATCTCCTACCGTGAGCCAAGCGATCTCGACGAAACACACGCAGCCATACCCACCGCCTCCGGGCATCAGGGTCTACGGCTGTCGGTGCCGCTCCCGTTCAACCCGGCCCGCCCGCGGAGCGAGAAGTGGGTGGCACCTCGAGGCTCAGCCACGATCACGGCGGAACACACTTCAGCCATCCCCACCCCCGGAGCCGCGGGCGCGGCAACACCGAGCCTGCCGCCGTCGTCGGCCGGCACCCCGGACACGATGTGCGGGACCTGCGCAGCATCAGCGCTCCCTCGAGCGCGGAGCAGGCGTACGGCATGTTGGCCGAGGACGACTGGTCGCCGGCCGCTGTTTCGCGGCCGGCCTGATTCCTACGCCAACCGCCGCGGCAGCGGCTTGAATAGCGGTGTGCAGGTCAGCAAGGACGGGCGGGACTGGCGCATCGGCGCCGCCGCCGCCGTGGGCTGGATCGTGGGTCACACCACTGCCGGCGTCTCGATCACCACCGCGATCCCGCCGGTCTTCGACGCCTACGCCACCACGTACCAGACCGACGACGTCACCGCCGCCGCCTACGAGCAGGCCCTCATCGAGGCCCTCACCACGCACACGCCCGACCAGCCGTGGTGGCTGGCCTACCTCGACACTGGCGCCCACGACGTCGTCTTCCCCCACGCTCCGAGGGTGTTCCTCTATTGGAACTGGCCGTACGTGCTGGTCCAGGCCGGTCCCGAGCAAGCGCTCACCTGGCGGACCGGTGGTCACATGCGCCACGGCCGCGGAGCGCTGCCCGACCTGTTCTTTCCCGCGGACCGGTCGTGGCTGGTCTCCGCGCTCTGGGACGACACCTGGACCTGCGTCGGCGGCCCGGCACCACTGATCCACACCATCGAACGCGACCCGGTGGCCAACGCCCGCCAGATCCGACCCGACGAGGACACGCTGCCACCGGGGCTGACCCGCGAGTGACGACCCACGCCCCGGGGCAGCGGTCAGCCTCCGACGGCGGCTACCCTCGCCACTTCTCGGCGGGTCGGCAACCGCTGGTCGGTTTGCCGTAGATCGGCTTCCCGTCCGGACCCGCATAGCAGTGCGCCAGTTCGTCTTCGGCCTGGAACAGCGGACGCCTGTCGATCTCCGTCCCGTGGGCGTCATAGCTGACCAGTTCAGGGTCGTTGCCGGCCTTGAGTCGGGCATCGCTGGTCATCAGGCCGAACGCGCCTTCGGAGAGCCGGGCCGCAGTGGTGTGGCCGTCACCGTGGTCGAGCACGAGCCGGTGAACCCGGCTGCTGACCCGGCCGCTGACGCCGACGTCCCCGCCGTCGGCTTCGGTGGAGGTCAGCAGCAGCCGCTGCACCGGCCCCGGCAGCCACTCACCGTGCGGCCACGGCTCCGAGGGGCCCCCGCCGGACACCCGAGGCGTTCCCGCCCACTCCACGTCACACGTGGTGTAGCCGACGTCGTTCATGAACAACACCAGCGCGCGGTCACCCCCCTCGATGGCCACCGCCAGGTCGGCCAGGGACACCGGGACGGGTTGCTCACCCGGATTCTGCCGGGTCTGTCGTTGCGGGGAGTTCCACTGCAGGCACTGCTCGGCCGCATCCCGCAGCGTTGGCGACAGCTCCCCGACCCCCATGGCCAACACCTGCAGGGTCGAGCGCTCCGGCCGGTCCCACACCACCGCCGCGGCACCGGACGCCACGGCCAGCAGCGCCACCCCGGCCATGGCGATCCTCAGTCGTGGCGTACGCGCGGGAGGCGGGCTCGCGACGCCGAGGAGTCGGGCCCGCATCGCGAGCGCCGCCTCCGGTGGCAGGTCCCGCTCCGCGGGCAGGTCGAGAATGTCGTTCACCGTTTCCCCTCCAGGATCTCCTGCGGCATCAGACGGGCCAGGCGGCTGCGCGCACGACTCACCCTCGACCGCACCGCCACCTCGCTGATGCCCAAAACGGCCGCTGCGTCCGGGTACGACACACCGGACCACAGGCACAACGCCACCGCCTCCTGTTCGGCCGGCGGCAACCCGCGAACCACCGCGAGGACCTCGGTCATCCGCCGTTCGTCGTCGAGCCGCGCAGAGACGTCCTCGGCGAGGTCACCATCGGCGTACCGCTCTCCCGGTAGACGCCGTAGCAGCGCCAGCCACCGACGCGCCGACCGCCACTCGGAGCGGACCGCGTTCGTGGCGACGACCAGCAACCACGGCAGCGCCGAGCCGTCCACGAGTCGCGCGTCATGACGTCGGCGCCACGCGACGAGGAACGTCGCCTGGGTGACGTCCTCAGCCGTCGACCATGAGCCGGTCAGCCGGAACGCGTGGTTGTAGACCGGACGGGAGTACCGGTCGAAGAGCCGAGCGAACGCCGACTCATCACCGGCGGTGATCGAGGTCCACAGATCCTCGTCCGACGGCCGTACCTGATGCCTCACACCACACTATGGCCGCCAACGCGGGATCTGTTGCAGATCGGCCATCCATAGCTGAAGGCTGATCTCAGGGCTGGCCACGGCGCGCGTCGGCGACGGTGGCCAGCTCACCGGGCGGCGATCCAAGCGTCAGGTGTCGAGGCCCGCGAGGTTGAGGCGTTCGAGCAGGCTGGGCTTGCGGGCGTGCACCGCCCGCAACTCGGCCAACCGGTCTCGGAACGATGAGCTGTCCCCGTCGCGTTCGCCAAGGTCGCGCAGATCGACGAGGAGTTGTACAGCGGTGTCGTACTCGCGGGGTTTCTTCGTGGCGATGAGTTCGTCGACCCGCTGCCATGCGGCGGGTTGGTCGCTCGCGAGGGTGTCGAGGTGCCGTTGCCGGGCTTCTGCGGCGGACCGTTCCCTGCGAACCCGGTCGCGTTCGCGCCGCTCGGCGTCGAGGCGTTCCCGTTCGGCGCGCAGGTCGGCGGCGATGGCGAGTAGCTCCCCGGCGGTGCGGGCGGCCGTCGGGGTGGACGCCTCGGTGGGATGCGCGTCGCGGTAGCGGCGCAGAAGTCGGCTGCGCAGGTGGCTGTCGCCGCCGGTGATCAGGTCGGTCAGGATGGCGTCCTTGTCCCGGGCGGGTAGCCCGACGACCCAGGTGCGTAGTTGCGCGGCGGTCGGTTCACCAGCGGCGGCTGGCGCCGACCCGGCCGCCGCGGCCGCGATCAGGTCGGGGTCGATGCGGAGGAACTCGGCGACGGCGGTGAGGGGCGCGTCGAGGGTCCCCAGTCCGTCCGGGGCGGGCGGTTCAGGCTCGTCGTCGGCGATGTCCTCGGACTGTACGCAGCGCAGCCAGGCCAGGTAGAGCAGGCGCAGGTCGCCGGCGGCGAGGCCGGCCCGGACCGGGATGATCGAGGCGAGCAGGCTGTGGCCGTCGAGGTCCCACTCGTCGGTGCCGTCCTCGTCCTCGTCGTGTAGGTCGATGATGACGTGCGTGCCGGCTGTCCAGGCGGATGCGCTGTCGCCATGGCAGTAGTGGGCCACGGTGGCGGGGTCGAGCACGTGTTTCGGTAGCCGCAGCATGAGCCGGCGGGTTCCCCAGTTCGCCAGGTACAGGTGCGCGTCGAAGTACCGTTCCATCAGCGTGCGCGGGTCGCCCTTGAAGTTGCCCCACTCGTAGGTGTTGACGAAGCTGGTGGCGGTGATGTCGGCCCGGGTGGACAGCGAGCGCAGCTCGGCCCGCTCGCGGCCGGTGAGGGGTCGGTCGACGGCGGTGAATTCGTAGTACTGGTACTCGCTCATGGTGGCCTACCTCCCGGCCCAGTGCCGGTAGGCGTCGACCCACGCGGCACCGTCCGGCATAGGGGTGGGTAGCGGAAGGTCGAGAAGACCGACCCGTTGCCGGTGGCGGCCTCGGGCGCAGACCGCGACGATGCTGTCCGCGGTCAGGTCGATCTTCTGCACGGTGGCCTCGACGCCGAGGACGGTGGTGGTGAACGGCACCGCCAGATGCTCCTCGATCATGGCGAACAGGCCGGCACGCTGGTCCTCGTGACCGTCCGTGTCGACGGTGGCTTCCTCGATCATCGCCTCCAGCGCGGCGGTTCCCTTCGATGCCATCGGCGGAGGATAGCGGACCGGTGTCGGGGTGTTCGGAGCCTGATGCGCGAGGATGGTCGGCATGGGTTCGGTGGCCGAGTTCGTCGATCTTCGGCGGGAGGTGAAGCGGTTACGGGCGGAGAACGCCCGGCTGGGGCGTCTGCTGGAGCTGCGCGGCCAGGACACGACTGCGGCGCCGGAGCAGTTGTCCGCTCCGGTTGAGCCGCCAGGGCTGGTCACCATGGCTTCGCCGACCCGGGACAAGCTGACGTTGTTCACCGACCGGTTCCGGGCCCGGGCCGACGTGTACGCCGTGCGGTGGGACAACGCCCGTACCGGCGCAGCCGGATGGATGCCCGCGGTCGCGGGCGGCTGGCGCAAGGGTATGGACCGGCAGGGTGCCACCTACCTGCCCCGCACGACGGAGGTCGTCGCGGCACATCTGGTCGGCGACGTGTTCATGGGCCTGTACCCGCTGATGCCCGGCAACACCTGCCACTTCGTCGTGGCCGACTTCGACGGCCCGACGGCGATGCTCGACGCCCTCGCATACGTGAAGGCGGCACGCGCCTGCGCGGTGCCCGCCGCGTTGGAGATCTCCCAGTCGGGCCGCGGAGCCCACGTGTGGGCTTTCTTCACCAGCGCTGTTCCCGCGGCCACCGCGCGGGCCGTGGGTACGGTCCTGCTGCGCGAGGCGATGGTGCTGCGCGGGTCGATGGATCTGCGGTCGTACGACCGTCTCTTCCCCAACCAGGACGTCCTTCCTGAGGGTGGCTTCGGCAACCTCATCGCCGCGCCGCTACAGGGCCGCCGCCGCAAGGATGGACTGACCACCTTCCTCGACCTCGGCACCCTCGAGCCGTACGCCGACCAGTGGGCATTTCTGTCGACACTGGACCGGCTCAGCCCCGGCGACGCCGAACAGATTGCCCGGCAGGCCAAACAATCCGTCACCGGTGCCGACATCGCAACGATCAGCCGGTCCGCCGCGACGCAGGTCCACCCTCCACTGCCTCCGGTGGTCCACGCGGAGGCCGGTGCCGGGCTGAGCATCGACGCCGGACAGCTCACCCCCGCCGCACTCGCCACGTTCAAACACGTCGCCGCCATGGCCAACCCGAAGTTCTACGAGCTGCAACGACTCCGCAAGTCCACCTGGGATACGCCACGCTTCATCCAGGGCTACGACCTCACCCTCGATGGTCGCCTGGTCCTTCCGCGCGGGCTGCGGCACACCATCGCCACGATCGTCGAGCGCGCCGGGTCGCGGCTGGCCGTCACGGACGTACGAAACTCCGGGAGCGAGATCGACATCGCTTTCACCGCCGAACTCACCGGCAGGCAAGCCAGCGCGGTCGGCGCGCTTCTCGCCCACGACGACGGGATCCTGGTCGCCCCACCGGGCTCCGGCAAGACCGTCATGGCCTGCGCCGTGATCGCCGAACGCAACACCTCCACCCTCGTCCTCGTCGACCGCAAAGCCCTCGCCGACCAGTGGCGCACCCGCATCCAACAGTTCCTCGGCATCAAGCCCGGCCAACTCGGCGGCGGCCGACGCAAGCTCACCGGCACCGTGGACATCGCCCTGCTGCCCTCCCTCGCCCGGCGCGACGACGTCGCGACCCTGACCCAGGGTTACGGGCACGTCATTGTCGACGAATGCCACCACCTCGGCGCCGCAGCCTACGAGCACTCGGTCAAACGGATCGCCGCGCAGTTCTGGCTCGGCCTCACCGCCACCCCCACCCGACGCGACGGCCTCGGACAACTCGTCACCTGGCAACTCGGACCCGTCCGCCACACCCTCACCGACGAGGAACAAGGCACCCTCGCAGCCGCGATGCACACCGACGCCGGACCCCGTCGAGCGCTGTTCATCCACGAGACCACCTTCCAACCCGGCGACATCGACCTGGACGCGCCCGGCGCGCTCGCCGAGGTGCACCGACGGCTGGCCCTCGACGAGCCCCGCAACACCCAGATCACCGACGACGTCGCCGCAGCCCTGACCCGCGGCCGCAACTGTCTCGTCCTGACCCGACGCGTCGCCCAGGTCGAGGCACTCACTGCCTTGCTCGCCGCACGCGGACACCAGCCGCTCGTGCTCCAAGGCGCGATGAGCACCCGCGAACGGCGAACCATCGTCGACCGGCTCGACGGCGCCAAAGCCGGCGACGGTCTGCTCGTCATCGGCACCACACCGTTCATCGGTGAAGGCTTCGACGCCCCCGCCCTCGACACCCTCTTCCTCGCCGGCCCGATCTCCTACGACGGCCTACTCGTTCAATGCGCCGGCCGCGTCATCCGCGCCGCGGCCGGCAAGGACCTCGCCGAGGTCCACGACTACCACGACCCAGCCACACCCATCCTTGCCGCCTCACTCCCACGCCGCATGCCCGGATACCGGGTACTCGGCTTCACCAGAACATGAGTGCATGCCATCGCGATCACCAAGACCGGTCCCGCCGGTTACAGGGATTGACAAAAGGCCAAGCGTGCTGGGCCTAGCATGGCAGGCTAACGGCCATGGGCCGGTTTCTCCGAGGATGAGCTGCACGCGGTTGTCTCCAGGTATGAGGCGATGCGGGCGGCCGCGTTGACCGAGCGGGACGAGCAGATGCGGGCGTTTCACGCGGCCGGCTGGCGGCCGGTAGATCTGCAGCGGGTCACCGGATACAGCCGGGAGACGATCCGTCAGGCGCTACGACCGGAAGTCCGGCGGGCGACGAACCTCAGCCGGCGCAGGATGTCACCCCAGCCGCCAGCGGACTACCGGCCATACGGCGACCGGAAGCCCTACGTGGTGGCCGAAACCCTCGCCGCACTGCACGGTCCCACCGAAGGGACGGTGACGCTTCCGCGTCACCTCGACTGGTCAGGGCATGCCGAGTACGACCTGAACCGGCCCGCACGCCTGGCCGGCATGTACAAGGTGGTGCTCACCGAAGCCAGCACCGTCGAGGACCTGCACACCTGGCTCAATGCCGACCTGCTGCGGCGGCTCTGGCCCACCCTGTGGCTGCCACCCCAGCTCCGCCAGGACTGGGAGGGTGCCTTCCCCGAACTCGCCGCGATTTGCAGCAACGCGACGTAGCGGTGGACCCCTTCCACGAACCGCCCCGTTCGCCTAACCCGCAGATCGAACATCAAATGCCCGCGCATCGAACGCCTATGGCACCGCAAATCGAAAGCAAACGGCCTCGCAGATCAGAAATGCGGCGGTTATGATGACGCCGTGCCCACACCGCACCTAATCCCCCGCCGCGCCGCCGCGCAGGTCAACGCCGCTCTGGCGGACACCCGCGTCGTCTTGATCAGTGGGGCACGCCAAGCAGGCAAGAGCACCCTGGTTCGCCTCGTTGCCGGCGACCGTCTGGCCGAGCGCCGCGATCTTGATCGGGCTCAGGACCGGGCGGCGGCGATTGCCGATCCGGTCGGGTTCGTAGACTCCTCCGAACTCCTGGTCATCGACGAGATCCAGCGCGCTCCGGAGCTCCTGTTGGCCATCAAGGCTGCCGTCGACGAAGATCCCCGTCCTGGCCGTTACCTGCTCACCGGATCGTCTCGGCTGTTCGGCATGGTGGCTGCGCCGGACGCGCTGCCCGGTCGGATGGAAACGGTCGAGCTCTGGCCATTCTCCCAAGGCGAACTCGACGGAGCCCTGGACGGATTCATCGACGCCGTCTTCGCGCTCGGCCCGGACCTGCGACACGAGTCGAACGTGACCCGCGCCGACTACGCAGCCCGAATCGTGCGCGGCGGCCTACCCGAGGCCACCACCCGTACCGACCCGCGTCGCCGCCAACGCTTCCTCGATGCGTACGTCCAGGCGCTCATCGACCGCGACGTCCGGCAGCTGTCCGACATCCAGCACAAGGGCGAGCTACGCAAACTGGTACGCATCCTCGCGGCCAGATCCGCGACCATCATCGCCGCCAACGCCCTTGAATCCGCCCTCGGACTGAGCCGGCCGACGATCGCCCGATACCTCCAAGCCCTGGAAGAGATCTTCCTGATCAAACGGATTCCCGGCTGGTCCCGCAACCTGGGCACCCGTGCCACCGCCGCGTCGAAGCTGATCTTCGTCGACTCGGGCATCGCCGCCAACGAAATCGCGACCGACGCCCGGGCACTGCTCCGGCCGGGTGCACCGTTCGGCCCGCTGCTCGAGTCATTTGTGCTGTCCGAGCTGTCCCGGCAGCTGACCTGGTCCGAGGAGTTCGTCGACCTGTCTCACTACCGCGACCAGAGCAGGTACGAAGTCGACGCGGTGCTCGAGACCCGAGCTGGTCAGGTGGTCGGCATCGAGGTCAAAGCAGCCAGCACCGTCGGACCCGACGACTTCCGCGGCCTACGCCGACTCGCCGACCGCCTCGGCGACGACTTCATCGTCGGCATCGTCCTCTATACCGGAACCGCCACGCTGCCGTTCGGCGACAAACTCCGCGCCATGCCGGTCAGCGCCCTATGGCAGGTTTCCGCCTCGGGCAGAGAGTAAGCTCGGCCCAGAGTGGACGCGACCCAACGCCGAGCCGAGCGCAGCACGTCGCAGTAGACAACTACGACGGTCGATGAAAAGTAGAGCTGACCAGCACTTACGCACTTCGCTGAGCTTCCGCAGGCGATCACAGCGGCGCGCACGTGCGACCGGCGCAGGACCCTGGAAAGAGAAAATCCGCAGGTCATCAGTCTGCGGACACAAACGGAGCGTCGGGTTAGGAAACCGATGCTCTATCCCCTGAGCTACGAGGGCGCGAGGGCCCAGTCTAGCGACCTGGGGGTTCACCTAGGGCCTGTGTCGAAGTCCGTGCGAGGGCTTGAGCTGTTGGGTGAGGATCTTGGCGTGTCGGTGTTCGAGATGTAGCGAGGTCTCCGGTATC
>NZ_JBEZMS010000070.1:0-11556 GCF_040652815.1 Micromonospora sp. NPDC048169 | reverse complement strand
CAGAACCAGATACCGGAGACCTCTTCAGTTGTCGATCACCGCCACACCCTGACCTCGACGCTGCCAGCCCGACTTACGAAACACGCCTTAGTGGTGGCTGCGTCGGTGGTGCCGGCGAGCCAGGTGGTGGGGGCGAGGTGCGCCACGGCGAATGCGGTGAGCATGGTGAGGGCACCGGCGATGCCCAGTTGAGGCAGGGAGAGGCGGACGCCGACGACTTGGACGGAGTAGGTCGTGACGATGTCCGCGGTGAGGATGGTCTGTAGGAGCACGGTGAGCGAGCAGACGCCGAGGATGATGGCGCTGGTCAGGTCACGGACGCGGAGCCGAACTCGTGGCAGTGCGGTGTCGTTGGCGGTGCTTGTTGTCTGGTGATGGGCTGCGGTGAGCGCTAGGGCGCCGTCAGCGAGGGCGTGGGAGTGACCGTCGAGGGCGGTCGGAGTGTGCCCGGTGATGGCCGCGAGGCGTTCCTGTAGGCCAGGGATTGCTTTGGTTTCCCGGTGGATCACGTGGCTGAGGTGCTGCTGGCTGATGTCGGCGGCGTCGAGGATGCCTTGCACGGCATTGGCGGTCTCGTCGAGGAGGGGCTGCGCTGCGGCGGTGACGTCGTCGCGGGTCAGAACGGCCGGTGGGCGGGGCGAGGGCAGGAGAACGGGTGCGCGTTCCTGAGTGGAGAGGGCGGTCCTGGCCTGGCGGATGGACTCCAGCAGTGCCGCGTCGGCTGGCTCGGGTATGGCCTGTATTTCGGGTCGTTGTGACGGGTCGTCCGCGATGCTGCGGGTCAAGAGGTGCTGCGCGAGGTCTCGGTCCAGGTCGCGACTCGGGCTCACCTGGCGGGTGGCGAGTTCCCGGTACCCGTCGGGGCTGACTTGCAGGACGGTCAGCGTGATGGGACGCCGCTCGGCGTCGCAGATCAGCAGACATGTGCCATCCGGGGCGTGGCCGGCGGTCGCGTAAGCGGCGAGTGCTGCTGGCGCGGTGACCATGGCCGGTGCAGGGAGGCCTGCCCGGGCTGCCGCGTCGGTGAGATGCCCCCGTCGGCGTGGTCCCCAGGCCGATGGGATGGTCACGGTCAGAGCGGCGACCGGTACGGCGACTTGGCGGACTGCCTGGTCCGCGACGTACCACAGCTGCCCGGCGAGCAGCTGTACGGCGTCCACCGGCGGCTCGGCGTCAGCCGCGTGCAGGAGGTCCACCGGGTCGCGGATGAACCGGTGACCTACCGAGGGCTCCGGCAGCCCATTGACGCCGGGGTGTAGTTGACCGGCGGGGTCGATCACGATGCCGTGCGGCATGACGATGCGGCCGTTGAGCAGGACGGGGATCCGGGTGCCATCGCGGTCGACCGTGGCGGCGATTGCCGACGACGTGAGATCGATCGATAGTCGCGTGCCCCCGCTTGGCATGCGAGGCAGTCTCTCCCGACCGGGGAGTAGATCGTCAACCACGTTCTCGTCCCGTGATCGATTGTGCGCGCATGGTGAGAATCATTCCTGAGGAGATGGCCCTCGATGGGTATCGCCGTGTATGCGAGAGGAAAGGGATCTACCAAGCGGGGGGACGGACAGGATGTCGCAGCAATCCCCGGACAGCGGCAACCGGCTAGCCGAATACGCGCGTCCCACGGTCTACGTCCCGCCTGCGTCGACACCGCCGCGCCACACAGCGGGGCGGGTGTCCTCCGTGATCCGACCGGTCCGGGCCACCGTAGCCACGGTCGTGTTCCTGGCCGGGGTACCGGCGTTGCTGGTGTCCCTTGACGGGAACCCGCTGCGGAGGTGGCCGTCGTGGACGCAGGTGGTGGCATGGTTCGAGCAGCCGAATGAACGGTTCACCTCGACCGTCTTGGCCGGCGCGGCTGTGTGGGCGGTGTGGCTGTTGTGGGCCGTGCTCGCGCTGCTGCTGATCGCCGAGCTGATCGCGCTGGCGACCCGATGGCGGATCCCGGTGCTACGGCTTCCCGCACCACTGCACCGGCTCGTGTTCGGCCTGGCCGGCACCGCGGCCATCGCCGTCACCTCCGTCGGCCAACTGAACACCGGCGGCGTTCGACCACCGGCGGCGGTCGACGCGGCCGAGGCAGTAGCTGTTCCTCAGCAAGCTCTCGCCCAGGGGCCGGCACTGATTCAGGTCGGCAACACCCGCTACCTGTATACCGTCGAGCGACACGACACCCTGTCGAAGATCGCCAAGCAGTGGCTCGGTGACGCCGGCCGCTGGCCGGAAATCTGCCGCATGAACAAGCACCGCCACTTTCCCCAGGTCGGCGGCGCACTGCGTGACTGCGACTTGATCTACCCGGGCTGGGAACTGCGGCTACCCGCCGATGCCCAACCCCCACAGACCGCCATCCCGGGCCGCCGCCCGCGCTCACCGCGACCTGGCACCGTCGCCCCATCCCCGCCGCGGAGCAACCCGCCGGAAGCCCTGCAGCCCACCGATCCACCCACACCGGACATCCATGAGACGGCCGCCGCGCCCAGGAGCTCTTCGCCGACCACATCCGCCGCACCGGATTCCGGGTCACCCACCGACGCTCCCACGCGGCCTTCGTCCTCGCCGGAAGCCGACGGCGCGCAACGCCCGCAGGAGGCCGACCACCAGCGGGGTCTGCAGCTGACCTCCGCGGAGTGGCTGCCCTGGTCCCTCGCCGCCGCCATCAGCGCGGCAGCTGCCCTGGTGTGGCGGCAGCGCCGGCGCCGCTACACCGGTGACCCCCACGACGATCCACCCACCGACCTGCCGCCTTCGGTGGCCGAGCTACGCCGTGCCGTGGCCCGAAACCCCGAACTCCCGCACCCCGACGACGGGGCACCAGTGGCCGCCCTTGTCCCGCTGCCGTCCGGTGGCGTCGGCCTCGTCGGCGACGGCGCAGCTCCCGCCGCACGCGCCACCCTCGTAGCAGCGCTGGCGTCCGGCGACCCGCAACACCCCGACGCGCGTGGCGAAGTCGTCATCGACGCCGCTACCCTGACCACGCTGCTCGGCACCGAAATGACGACCGTCAGCTCATGGCCGCGCCTGCAGATCACCGACACCCTCGACGACGCACTCACCACGATCGAGACCCAGTTGCTGCACCGCAGCCGCCTACTCGACGAACAGACACTGGCCGACCCCGACGAGCAGCAACAACCCGAAGCTCCGGAAACAGGGATTCTGCCTCCGGTCGTCCTCATCGCCGAGACACCAGCCGCCGCAGCCGCAGCCCGCATCAAGGCGGCGCTGGCCGTAGGCGCCAGCAGGCAGGTGTTCGGGGTGCTGCTCGGTGAGTGGCACCCCGGCGTCACCATTGATATACGCCCAGACGGACGGACCACCCTCATATCCGGTCAGCCAACCGAACCGCTGCCGCCGCGCCTACCCGTGCTCGAACCCACCACAGCGATCCAGACCCTGACCACGCTGCGCGAAGCACAAACCGGCGAACCTCCAGCGACAACCTCGCCAGGCGTACCGGCCACGGTCATTGCCCTGCACGCCAGCCGGAACGACGCGGCATCTCAGGATCAGCCCGCGGCAACTGCAACTCCCTCCGCCGCTGTCGTCGGGAAGGCCCGACTTCGGGTGCTTGGCCCGCCGCGGATCGAGGACATCACCAAACCGGGACGGCCCCTGCGCGCCAAAGCCCTCGAACTCGCCGTCTTCCTGGCCTGCCACCCCGACGGCGTCACCACCCGGGACATCGGCGAATACCTCGAACCCGACGCCCGCCTCAGCCAAGCAGACCAACGCGTACACACCAACGCTTCGAACCTGCGACACGTCCTCGGCCGTGCCGGCACCGCCGAGACCAAAAACGCCTACATCATCAAAACCGCCGGCCGGTACCGACTCGACCCGACGACGGTCGACGTCGACGTGTGGACTCTCCGCGACCTCATGCGTCGCGCCACCATCGCCACCGGACTGCGCCGCCACGAACTGTTGACCGCCGCCTGCGAGCTCTACGACGCGCCACTGGCCGAGGGGCAGGACTACGAGTGGCTCCAACCCCACCGCGAGACGGTGCGCCGCTGGGGCACCGAAGCCCACCTACTCCTCGCCGAAGACCTGCTTAACCAAGACCCGCAGACCGCATCAGACCTGCTGAACAAAGCCATCGTCCTAGACCGGTACAACGAAGCCCTCTACACCAAGGCTATGCACGCCCGGCACGCCCTCGGCGATGCCGACGGCATTCGTACGCTTCTGCGCGCCCTGACGAGAGTGCTCGCCGACCTCGACGCCCAACCGAGCGAAGACACCATCGCCCTAGGGCGTGTCCTGTCGATCATGGGAGCCAGATGACGGCAGCGATCAGGACGAGGCCGGCTCGGTAGAGGGATGCGCGTTTGGCGTATCGCGTTGCCAGGTCACGCCACTGCTTGAGCCGGTTGAAGCAGCGTTCCACGACGTTGCGCTTCTTGTAGATCACCTTGTCGAAGGCCGGTGGTCGCCCGCCGTGGCTGCCCTTGGCGGCCCGGCGAGCGACCTGGTCGCTGCGTTCCGGGATGACGTGCCGGATCCCGCGTTGTCGCAGGGCTCGCCGGGTCAAGTCATGTGCATAGCCCTTGTCCGCGATCAGCACCTCCGGTCGCTTGCGGGGCCGACCCGGCCCGGGCTCGTTGACGCGGATCGCGTCCAGCAGCGCCAACAGCTGCGGGTTGTCGCCGGCTTGGCCGGGGGTGAGCAAGATCGACAGCGGCCGTCCGCGTCCGTCGACCGCGAGGTGCATCTTCGTGCTCAACCCGCCGCGGGACCGGCCGATGGCCTCGCCATCTTGCGCACCAGGCGTCGCCGCACTTGCCTGGGCGCCCCCTTTTTGCGGGCGCCAGCGGCATGCTGGTGCGCCCGCACGATCGACGAGTCGATGCTGATCGTCCACTGCACCGGTGTGCCGTCATCGTGCACCTGCGCCGCCGCGAGGATCCGATCCCATGTCCCGTCAGCGGTCCAGCGGCGTAGCCGTTCGTGGCAGGTCTTCCACGGCCCGAAGCGTTCCGGCAGGTCACGCCACGGCGCACCCGTACGCAGCTTCCACAAGATCCCGTTGATGACCTGACGGTGATCCCGCCACCGCCCCCGAGCTCCGCCAGGTTCCGGTAGCAGCGGCGCGATCACCGCCCACGCCTCATCGGTCAACTCACCACGACGCACCACCGGCACATCGTCAACGATCAACCACTACATGATCGGCAGGACACGCCCTAGGCGGCGGGCACGCGCAACTCGTCCCGTCCTGCGGCCTGTTCCTCCCTTGTCAGGTCTGTGACTCCGTGCCCGGCGAACGGTGCATCAACGTGCCCGGTCATCCGCTGGCCAACACCACCCTCCACCCCCAGCGCGTCCAGTTGGCGGAGCGGGCGCTGCGGGGAGAGGTGCCACTGCCCTCGTCCCTCGCCTGACCGGCCAGCCTCACTCGCCGGCGTCGGCGCCGGGCCGGGGTCTGACGGGCGCAGTCGGGACGCCGCGGTCACCGCGTCGGTCATCGTCGACAGGTCCACAGTGCAGAGACTCGACGCGTCGGGGGATGGAAGGTCGAGTCCCGCGTGCACTAGCCTGCGGCGCATGCGGACCGAGCGCGGGGTACGTCGATCTCTGCTGGCCGCCCTTGTCCTCACGGTGACCAGCATCGTCGTGAACTACTCGACGTCCCAGGTGCCCACCTTCCTGGCCGGCAACCTGTGGCTGGCGTGGGCGCTGACCGTCCTGTGCGTGGTCGCCTACCTGGTGCTGGAGTTCCGGCCCACCGCGGATCCGGCGGAGCTGGGACACGTCAGCCTGCGGGTGAGGCGACGTCACCTGCGTCCCGCCCTCGAACTGGACGCGATCCCGGTCGCCTCGAACGTCCGGATCAGCGCGGTCGAGTACGGCGAGGGCCCGCAGAAGCGGGTGCTGGTCCCGGGCCGCGACCTGTACGTCCTACCGGCCGACTGGTCGCTTGCCGCAGCGGAGGGGGCGAACCCCCGCAGGGTCGACCTGCGCACCGCCTTGACCGGGGCGGACCTCGCCCGGGCCACGCCGCTGCCCCATCGATTCGTGGTGCGCGGCACGTGTCGCGCGGCGGCCGGTGTCGTCCTGCACATCATCACGGACCTCGCCTACCTGCAAGCCGTCTCCGGACGGCCCCCGCACCGTCGCTTCGCCGCGGTCGGGCTGCTCGACCGCGGCGGCATACTGCCGTACGTCGACGGAGCGGCCCTGCACGCCGGGCAGGTCGAGGTGGCGCGATCGACGGGTACGCCGGGACTGGTCGTCGCGGTCGAGTGCATCGGCGGCCGGCCGGTGTCCCGTACGCCCTACCTTCTGGTCGTCCGTGCCGGGATCCGCTATCCCGAGGACGTCTGGCGCTCACCGGCGACCGGTCGCCCGCTCCTGTCGGATCCGGACCCGGAACGTGCCCGGGTGGCGTTCGAGTCGCCGCAGCCGAACGGGCTGGCGACCGACATGTTCGCCTGTGACCTCGACGGCCGAAGGATGAACAACCTGACCCGCAAGAGCGTCGACAGCTACGACGGTTTCGGGGACGGCACGCAGGTGACGTGGGTGGACCAGAAGCACCTGCGGGTGTTCTCGGAACTGGCTCCCGACCAGAGCACGCGCATCGTCCAGGACCGGGTCGAGGGGCGGCGTCGCCACGGCGACGAGGCGCGGTAGTCCGCCGGATCGGCGCACCCTCCGGCCACTGCCCTTCGAGGGTCGATCGATCAAGGAGTTCGTGTCAGGATCCATCGCGCGCTTGCGGCAGGCCCGCGTATCGTCCCGGTCGAGTGCAGTCAGGAGCATCACGGCCCCACTGAGCCATTTTCATCGTGATCGAGGGCTCCTGAGCAGGCGCGTAGCGGAGTGTCGCTGCTCCAGATAGGACGAAGCTCCCGGTAGGACAGCAGTCGACCAAGGCGCACTGCCCAGCACAGGAGCTTCGTTGCTGACCTATCCTGCCAGCATCCCGCTGTCCACGCCTGGGTCGCGCCAGGACGTGGTGGTGGTGCCGGTCAGCCGGCGGATGAGGTTCGCCGTCGAGGCCCACCAGGTGCGTGACACCGCGGAGGCGGGCCGGCTCTCGTATTCACGGACCAGACGGCGGTGCAGCATCAGGGTGCCGTTGGTCTGCTCCACTACCCACCGGCGGGCGATCGGCACGAACCCGGCCGTGGTGTCGGAGCGTTTGACCTGCTCGACGTCGATGCCGTTCACGGCGCCGTGGATCTGCACGTCGTCTTTGAACCCGGCGTCGACCCATGCCTTGGTCACCGTCGGGGTGTGAGCCACGACGTTGTCCAGCAGTCGCACGCCGATCGCGTTGTCGGTGACCGACGCCGCGGTGACCACGACCGCGATGATCAAACCGAGGGCGTCGACGGCCAGGCCCCGCTTGCGGCCCGGGACCTTCTTGCCGGCGTCCTTGCCGGTCGTCGCTGCCGGGACGTGGTTGGCGGCCCGGATCGACTGTGTGTCCAACACCACCGCGGTCGGGTCCTCTGCCCGGCCGGCCTTCTCCCGCGCCTGGCAGCGCAGCAGATCGTGGATCACCTGGTCGGTGCCGTCATCACGCCACAGAGCGAAGTAGTAGTAGGTGGCCGACTTTGGCGGCAGGTCGTGCGGCAGGTACGCCCACTGACAGCCGGTCCGGTTCTGGTAGAAGATCGCGTTCACGATCTCCCGCAGCTCGTAGCGGCCCTGATGCCCCGACACCGACGGATGCCGGTCCTTCCACGCCTGCAGGAACGGACCGACCACCGCCCACTGCTCGTCGGTCAGGTCACTCGGATACGCCGCTCGCTCGCCCATGATCGGCCCAACGCGACCGGGACCTCACCGGTTACGACCATCGCTCGCATTCACATCCCGAGCCAAGCCCACAATGGGCAAAGGCTACCGAACCGCCCTCTCAGGCAGCGTCCTCCAAGCCAGCGGCCTTGCGTAGCGCGACAATCAGATTTTTAACGGCGGTGTTGAATGCGACCAAATATGGATCGTCGGGCTCCACTTCCGGCTGGCCATGCTCGTCTACTGGGGCTTCCTCGAGCGCGTGCCAGCGTAGCGCCGAGTCCGCATCTTGGAACGCATCCCACTTCTTGATGAGGTCGCCCGTGCCGAGTAAGTGGAGTCGACCGCCGATCGTGGCTGCTGTCGTCCAGTCCGGGCTCGCTCGGTTCGTCTCGTACGGATCATCCGGATCACCTGACATTTCCAGCTGCTGCTTGCGCGCGTAGGCGAACTGCATCGCGTCGGCGTAGACGCTCAGTTGCTGGTCGTAGCGCCTGGCTTGGGCCGCGTTCCGTGCTGCGAATCGGCCCTGCAGAACCGGGGAGAGGACCCCTACGGTGGTGGTAGCGATGAGTCCGGCGATCGAGACAACGACGGTGGCGTTCACGGCGCTGCAGCCTACGCGGTGATGTGCTGCCGCGGGAACGAGACGTTGGTGCAAGCCGAGATAGTCCCGGCAGCACCGCGACCTGCAGACGAGTCGTTGAGGGGCCAAGATCGGATGCACGGTTCTGCCGCGATCCGCGCGCCAATCCGCGTCTACCGACCCTTCGTCGTGGGTGTCTAGACTGGATCGTCGAGTCGCACTTCAGTCGATGGTTGAGCAGATGCGAGGGCCACGGCGGTCGGCAAGCGGCATCTGGCGGCATCGACTGTCCCGAACCCAGGAACGTGCCCTTCTCAAGCAGGTTCCTGGACGATCCGTCGGATCTTGGCGATCTGGTCGTTCCAGCTGCTCAGTTGAGTGATCTTGACGACGTCGCCGGTCTGCGGGGCTTGGATGATGAGTCCTTCGCCGAGGTACATGCCGACGTGGCGTGGGTGGGCCGGGGTGCCGTTGCTGCCGGGGATCAGGATGAGGTCGCCGGGTAGCAGGCGCGTCGGGCTGGCTACTGGTGTGCCGGCATTGGCTTGGTCGGTGGTGATGCGGGGGATGGAGATGCCGGCTGCTCGGTAGGCGGCTTGCATCAGGGATGAGCAGTCGCACTGTTTGTGGGGTTCGTTGGAGTGTGGGTCGGTGCACGTGCCGCCGAAGTGGTAGGGCGTGCCGAGTTGGGCAGCGGCCCAGAACACTGCGGTTGTCACGGCTGGCGGGGTGTCGGAGGGCAGCGTGAATCCGGCCGGTAGGGCGGCCAGTGCGTCGGGGGTGCAGTCAGGGAGGGTGCTGGTGAGCTGCTCCACGAGGCGGAGGGCATCGTTGGTCCATGTGGCGTACGCGTTGGGGTAGGCCGATGCTTGGACCGCCTGGGCGGCCTGGGTGAGCGGCATCGATTCCCAGCCGGAAATTGTGAGGAGCTTGTCGAAGAACTTGCCTGCTTGATAGGCGGGGTCAGAAAGTTGCGCGACGGTGCCCCATCCCTGGCTTGGGCGCCGTTGGAAAACCCCGATGGAGTCGTGGTCGTTGCGGGTGCTTAGATGCGGCAGGTTGCGGAGGCGGGATTCCTGCATGGCGGCGGCGACAGCGATGACCCAGCCCCATCGAGGGACGCCTTTGGTGACGCCGATGTCGATGATGATCGCGGCTACGTCAACTTGCTCGACATCCCAGGCACCGACGGTAGGCGGTCGCCCGAAGGGATGCATGTTGGGTAGAGCGGCGGCGCCGCACCCTTTGGAGCCGCCGCCCATGACGGCCGTCAGCAGGAGCATGGGCAGGCCGAGGCAGGCAACGACGACGAGGCTGACAATGCCGGTGATGGCTCTGGTCATGGCGGCGGCCTTTCAATACGGCTGGGGATAGCTGATCGGACAGGGACAGCCGGGAGCTGTCGGTGTACGGGTTCCGGTGCAGAGCCAGGTACGCCAAATGTGCAGGCATGGGCGAGTGGCGCTGGGGACCTTGGGGTGCCGGTCCGCCCCGGCGACGCACGTCCGTTGCTTACGATGAGTAACCGGCGGAGGTGGGCCTTCGCCCGAATCGCGGCATAACGGGGAGTTGTCATGGCGCCCTGCCAGCATGCTCCGAACCCGTTCAGAACCGTCCCTGTCCGATCGGGCGCGTCAATTGGTCTGGCGAAGGAGACCGCTTCGCACCGTGTCAAAGGGCTGTCGCTCGACGGCATGATGCAGCGGTGCTCCTCACGCGACGTTCCCGCCATGACGGCGTCGCGGCGCTGCTGGCCGGGTGCACCGATGGTGAACTGGCAGCGTTGTTGCGGGCCGCGTCACTCGACGGCGTGGGCGTGGGGCGGCAGCTCTTCGATCGCCGATGTCGACGGCGTGCCCGTGTTCGTCAAGCGGGTCCCGATCACCGACCGGGAGCTGGCTCATCCGCACAGCACGGCGAACCTGTTCGGCATGCCAGTCCGTTGGCAATACGGCATGTACCGCCTGGCTGGTCCGGGCTTCGGCGCGTGGCGCGAGCTGGCCGCGAACCAGAGCGTCACTGAGGGCGTCCTCGCTGGCGAGTCGGAATCGTTCCCGTTGCTGCACCATTGGCGGGTGCTGCCCGGCCGCCCGCCGGTCGCGGCCGAGCACCTCGACATCGACGCCGTCGTCGCCCAGTTCGGCGGTAACCAGGCCGTGCGTGCGCGGTTCGAAGCGCTGGCGGGCGCCACCGCGAGCCTGGTGCTGTTCCTCGAACATCTCCCCGACGAGCTGCCTCGCTGGTTGAGCGACCCGGTCGGCAGAGCCGCGGCGGTCGAGCGGCAGCTGTTCGAGATGGTGGCGTTTCTACGTAACCGCGAGATGCTGCACTTGGACGGACACTTCGGCAATATCCGGGCCGACGAAGAGCGGCTCTACCTCGTCGACTTCGGGCTCGCCACCTCACCGCGCTTCGACCTGTCGGACGCCGAGCGCCACTTCGCTGCCCGCAATGCCGGTCACGATGCCGACTATGCTTCCATGCGGCTGGTGAACTGGCTGGCCACCTCGGTATGCGGGGTGCCCGGGCCGGTCGGCGGCGGTCCCGTCGCACGCGACCAGTTTGTGCGCCGATGCGCGGCCGGCGATATCCCACCGGACCTGCCGCCGCCCGTAGGGGAAATCATCGCCAGACACGCCCCCGCAGCTGCCCGGATGAACGACTTCTGCTGGCGCTTGTTCGACGGCGACCTTCAGGCCGAGTATCCCGGCAACGGGAATACAGTCCAGATCGTTGCGGATCGGGCGAGTTGAGCAATGGAACTGTGCACTCACATCGGCAGATCCGCGCACTGCCGGGTCGACCAACATTACTGGCTGTAGTTGATCGTTGCAGAGCAAGCTCGGCCGCGAGCCGCAGCCGCACTTGCAGACGTCGATAGCTGCTGCGTACCCGGTGCCGTACCTGGCTCTGCACTCGAAGCCGTACGCCGACAGGAGCGCGCTCACCGGCGGCGGAGCGGACAGGTGCGCGGAGGGCTTCCAAGGTGGTGAAGCGGAGAATGACCGTGGGCCGCCCACGTGGGCGGCCACCTCAAATTGCTCGATCAGCCGATGAACGTGAGGCGTGTCAACACCGGCTGACCTCACACCCCTGTACCTCGGTCGTGCCTGGACCGGTCCTTAGTACTCCAACGTCACTTGGCTTTGGCGTTGGGCGTGGCGCGGGCATGAAGACGGCCACCGCGTTGATCATCGATGGTTTGTGAGGACAACCGA
>NZ_JBEZMS010000069.1:0-12805 GCF_040652815.1 Micromonospora sp. NPDC048169 | reverse complement strand
ATGAAGCGTGGGGTTGTGCCCCCGGTGTGCCCCAGGGCGAGGCACCAAACCGCTGACCTGCGGAAACGGGCCGGATTCAGACGTTGAAGCGGAACTCCACCACGTCGCCGTCCTGCATGACGTACTCCTTGCCCTCGATCCGGACCTTGCCGGCGGCCTTGGCCGCCGCCATCGATCCGGCCTCGACCAGGTCGTTGTAGGAGACCACCTCGGCCTTGATGAACCCGCGCTGGAAGTCGCTGTGGATCACCCCGGCGGCCTCCGGCGCGGTCGCGCCGACCGGGATGGTCCAGGCCCGCGCCTCCTTGGGGCCGGCCGTCAGGTACGTCTGGAGCCCGAGCGTCCGGAAGCCCACCCGGACGAGCTGGTTCAGGCCCGGTTCGGACTGCCCGATCGACTCCAGCAGCTCACGGGCCTCGTCCTCGGGCAGGTCCACCAGCTCGGACTCGATCTTGGCATCCATGAAGATCGCCTCGGCGGGCGCGACCAGGCCGCGCAGCTCGTCGAGGAACTCGGCGTTGCCCAGCTCGGCCTCGTCGACGTTGAAGACGTAGAGGAACGGCTTGGTGGTGAGCAGGTGCAGCTCACGCAGGTGTTCCAGCTCGACCTTCGCGGCGGCGGCGCCCGCGTACAGGGTGACACCGCTGTCCAGGACCTCGACCGCCTTCTTGGCGGCCTCGACGGCGGCGGCCCGGTCCTTGCGGAGCTTGGCCTCCTTCTCCAGCCGGGGCAGCGCCTTCTCCAGCGTCTGGATGTCGGCAAGGATCAGCTCGGTGTTGATCGTCTCGATGTCGTCGGCCGGAGAGACCTTGCCGTCGACGTGCACCACGTTCGGGTCGGAGAAGGCACGCACCACCTGGCAGATCGCCGAGGCGTCGCGGATGTTGGCGAGGAACGCGTTGCCGCGGCCCTGCCCCTTGGAGGCGCCCCGGACCAGTCCGGCGATGTCGACGAACGAGACCGGCGCCGGCAGCACCTTCTGCGAGGAGAAGATCTCCGCCAGCTTCGCCAGCCGCTCGTCGGGCAGCCCGACCACGCCGACATTCGGCTCGATGGTGGCGAACGGGTAGTTCGCGGCGAGCACGTCGTTCTTGGTCAGCGCGTTGAACAGGGTGCTCTTGCCCACGTTGGGCAGGCCGACGATGCCGATGGTGAGACTCACGACGAACCAGCTTACGCGCTTCGCCACCCGCGCCGGGCAGGCAGGTCCGCGAACCCGGTCACTCCGGCGCGGCGGAGAGCAGGCGCGGCTCGATCCGGGTCTCCCGGACGGTGCCGTCCTCGGCGCGGACCAGCTCGTACGCGGCCACGCCGGGCCGGTCGGCCACCGCCTCGGCCAGCCGGGTGCCCCGGTAGATCAGTCCGACGCCGTCGTCGGTGCAGTGGCTGGCCGGCAGCGTGCCGTCGGCGACCAGCCGGTGCATCAGCGGGCGGCGCTGCTCCTCGCTGTCGTAGTGCACGCCGTTGCCGTACGGGAGCCAGCCCAGCCCTTCGGTGAAGGGCCGCAGCGTCGGGCCGTAGCTGTCGGTGGCGCCACCGGTGTGCCAGCAGATCGAGCCGGCGGACACCCCGCCGAGCACCACGCCGGCCTGCCAGCACTCGTGCAGGATCTCCGGCAGGCCGTGCACCCGCCAGACCGCGCAGAGGTTCGCCACGCTGCCGCCGCCGACCCAGACGACGTCCTGCGCGAGCAGGTGGGCGCGGATGTCCTCGACGTTCGGCATCGGGTAGAGCGCCAGGTGGGAGGCGCGGAACCGGGTGCCGGCGAAGGCGCCGTAGAAGACGGTGAACCCGGTCGGCTGGTCGCCGGTGGCCTGGCCGAGGTAGCAGACGCGGGGCGCGTCACCGGCCCCGGCCAGCTCGGCCATCAGGTCGAACAGGGCGCTGGGCCGGGCGTCCCAGGGGCCACGGCGACGGCTGGCGAAACCCATGCTGGTGGCGACGATCGTCGGTTCGGTGGCGGGCACGGGCGTCCTTCCGGCCGGTGACGGGTGCCGATCATTGTGCCGGATCGGCGGGTCCGGCCGTGGCCGCTGCGAGCAACGTACGAAGCAAATCGGCGAGCCGTTCCTGGTCGGCGGGCGGCAACGCGTCGAGGATCCGCCGTTGCACGGCGAGGCCGGCCTCGGCCGACTCCTCGACCACCCGGCGACCGGTGTCGGTGAGGCTGACCCGCAGCGCCCGCCGGTCGGCCGGATCCGGCGAGCGGCGCACCAGGCCGGCCCGTTCGAGCCGGTCGAGCCGCCCGGTCATGCCGCCGGAGGTGAGCATCAGCGAGGCGGCGAGCTCCTTCGGCGCCAGCGTGTACGGCGCGCCGGAGCGTCGCAGCGCTGCGAGCACGTCGAACTCACCCCGGCCGATGCCCCAGCCCGCGTACACCTTCTCCTGGCCGTCGCCGACCAGCCGGGCGAGCCGGTAGATGCGGCCGAACACGGCCATCGGTTCGGGCCGCATGCCGGGCCGCTCCCGTTGCCACTGCTCGACGATCACGTCCACCTCGTCGCCTGTCACGGCTGCCGATTGTGCCGCACGTCCCACTTCCTCTTTTCGCTAACCCCTGATTAGCTTAGCGCTAAGATACTTAGCCACGAGAAGGAGGCTTCCATGAACCCTCGCTGGACCGACGTCGCGCTCACCGCCGCCGCCCCTGTCACCTGGGGCACCACCTACCTCGTCACCGCCGAACTCCTCCCGCCGGACCGGCCGCTCTGGGCCGGCGCGATCCGGGCCCTCCCGGCCGGCCTGCTGCTGCTCGCCCTGACCCGCCGACGACCACACGGCGTCTGGTGGGGACGAGCCGCAGTGCTCGGCGCGCTGAACATCGGGGTGTTCTTCCCGCTGCTGTTCCTCGCCGCGTACCGGCTGCCCGGCGGCACCGCCGCCGTGCTCGGCGCCGCGCAGCCACTGCTGGTGGCGGTGCTCACCGTCGCCCTGCTCCGCGACCGCCCCACCCGGCCCGCACTGGTCGCCGCCGCGGCCGCACCGCTCGGCGTCGCGCTGGTGGTGCTGCGTCCCGGCGCCGGTCTCGACCCGCTCGGCGTCGCCGCCGGGCTGGCCGGCGCGGTGGCGATGGCCGCCGGGCTGGTGCTCACCCGCCGCTGGGGGCGGCCGCCCGGAGTGGGCGTCCTCACCGCGACGAGCTGGCAGCTCGTCGCCGGTGGCCTGATGATCGTGCCGGTCGCCGCCGCCGTCGAGGGCGCGCCGCCCGCGCCCGACGGGCCGGCGGTGCTCGGGTACGCGTGGCTCGGGCTGGCCGGCACCGCGCTGGCGTACGTGCTGTGGTTCCGTGGCGCGGCGCGGCTGCCGGTGTCCCGCGTGTCGGTGCTCGGCACGCTGAGCCCGCTGACCGCCGCGGCGCTCGGCTGGGTGGTGCTCGACGAGGCGCTGGACCCGGTCCAGCTCACCGGCTTCGCGGTGGCGGTGGCGGCCACGGTGCTCGCCCAGATGCCGGACCGATCGTCGCGCCCGCACCCGAGCGACAGGACGTCGCCCGGGTCGCCACGCCGTCAGCCGGCCCGCAGCCGGCGCCAGTCGTCCGGCCACGCCTCGGCGGCGACGCCCTCGGGGAGCACGCCGGCCGGCAGCTGCGCGGCTGCCGCGAGCGGCAGCGTGAACCGGTGCGCGGCGGCGGGCCCGGCCGCGTACGACCGGTCGAGCAGCCACCGCACCTCGTCAGCGGTCCAGCCCAGGCCGGGGCGGGCCGCGATCTCCCGGACCAGCCGCAGGCCGACCCGGGTGTCGTCGTCGTAGAAGCGCATGCACCAGTGGTGCGCCCACATGCCGAGCGCGCGCAGCCCGTCCGGGTCGAGGGAACTGGCCAGCCGCCCGCAGGCGGTGTCCGCGAAGGGGCGGCCGGGATCACCGGCCCGGTCGCGCTCGATCGCGCCGTACGCGGCCGGCGCCACCACCCGCATCCGCTCGTAGAAGCCCTCCACCACCGCGGCGTCCAACGGTGCTCGCCCCGATCGCATCAGCGGACACCCCGCCCGGCCACGCTCGCCATGCCCCGCACCTCTTCTTGAGTTGGTGGCGGGACGCTACCGACCACTTACGACACTTTCTCGGATGCGCCCCACATGATCCACGCCACCTCGGCGGGGTGGCGGTGTCCCGGGGCCGGGGATACCGCCACCTCCCCGAGCTGGCGCGACTGCCTCATGTCATGTCTGAATCCCGCCAGCCGAGCCGGGGAGCTGCGAGGCAGGATCGTGGCATGGAACTGGACTTCGAGCGGTGCTACCGGGCCGTCGACAGCCGCGACCCGCGGTTCGACGGCTGGTTCTACACCGGTGTGACGTCGACCGGGATCTACTGCCGGCCGTCCTGTCCGGCAATGACACCCAAGCGACGCAACGTCCGGTTCTTCCCGTCCGCCGCCGCCGCGCAGGGGGCCGGGCTCCGGGCGTGCCGCCGGTGCCGGCCGGACGCGGCACCGGGCTCACCCGAGTGGGACGTCCGGGCCGACCTGGTCGGCCGCGCCATGCGGCTGATCGCCGACGGCGTCGTGGACCGGGACGGGGTGCCCGGCCTGGCCACCCGGCTGGGCTACACCGAGCGGCACCTGCACCGGATGCTCCGGGCCGAGCTGGGCGCCGGCCCGCTGGCACTGGCCCGGGCCCAGCGCGCGCAGACCGCCCGGATCCTGATCGAGACCACCGGCCTCGGCCTGGCCGAGGTGGCCTTCGCCGCCGGGTTCGGCAGCATCAGGCAGTTCAACGACACGGTCCGCGAGGTCTACGGCGGCACCCCGTCCGAGCTGCGGGCCCGGCGGCGTGGCCCGGCCACGGCCACCGGAGCGGGCACGCTCTCGCTGCGGCTGGCATACCGGCCCCCGCTGCACGCGGGCGCGCTGCTGGACTTCCTCGCGCTACGCGCACTCCCCCGCGTCGAGGTGGTCCGCGACGGCACCTACCACCGAGGGCTGCGCCTGCCGCACGGTCCCGCCACTGTGGCGCTGACCCCCGCCGACGGCCACATCGACGCCACGCTGCGGCTGGCCGACATGCGTGACCTGGCCCCGGCTGTGGCCCGCTGCCGCCGCCTGCTCGACCTGGACGCCGACCCGGTCGCGGTGGACGCCGTCCTGGCCGCCGACCCGGCGCTGGCCCCGGCCGTCGCGGCCGAGCCCGGCGTCCGGCTGCCGCACGCGGTCGACGGGTTCGAGCTGGCCGTCCGCGCCGTCGCCACCCAGCAGGTCTCGCTGGCCTCGGCGCGCACCACGCTCACCCGCCTGCTCGCCGCCACCCGGGCCGCGAGCGGGGCGGGTGGCGACGACCCGGCTGACGGCCTGGTGGCCTTCCCCGGTCCGGCGGAGGTGCTCGCGGCGCCGGACACGGCGTTCCGGATGCCGGCGGCCCGCCGGGAGACGCTCCGCGCGCTGGCCCGCGCGGTCGCCGACGGCGACCTCGACCTGGAACCCGGAGGCGACCGGGAGGAGACGGTCCGGCTCCTGGCCTCGGTGCCCGGCATCGGCCCGTGGACCACCGGCTACCTGGCCATGCGCGCGCTCGGCGACCCCGACGTCGCGCTCGCCACCGACCTGGGCGTACGCCGGGGCGCGGCAGCGCTCGGCCTGCCCGACGACCCGAAGACCCTGTCCGCGTACGCCGACCGCTGGCGTCCCTGGCGGTCGTACGCGACCATCCGACTCTGGAGAGCAGCATGAGCACTGTGGACAGCACAGTCATCGACACCCCCGCCGGCCCGTTCAGCGTGCTCGCCGGCCCGGGCGGGTCGGTACGCGCGGCGGGCTTCACCGCCGACCCGGCGGCCCTGATGCCGTTGATCCACCCGAGTCTGCGCGGTGAGCTGCGGGAACGGGCCGACCTCGGCCAGGTGACCGCCGCCGTTCGCGCCTACCTGGACGGTGACCTCGCCGCCATCGACGCGGTAGCGGTCGAGCAGCACACCGGCGGGCCCTTCCTGACGCACGCCTGGCAGGTGCTGCGCGACGTCAAGCCCGGCGACCCGGTCACCTACACCGGGTTCGCCGCGCTGGCCGGACGACCGGCTGCCGTGCGGGCCGCCGCGGCGGCCTGCGCCCGCAACGCCGCCGCGCTGTTCGTGCCCTGCCACCGGGTGCTGCGTACCGACGGCACGCTGGGCGGGTACCGCTGGGGGCTGGATGTGAAGAAGTGGCTTCTCGGGCATGAGGGACGGGTGACGGTTAGCTGACAGCCCGTCTGTCACCCCCGACGGCTACCGTCGGGTAGTGCCCGCGTCCAGCGACGGCAATCCCGCGGCGCATCTCCGCGCCCGGTCCCAGCCGCTGCGCAACCTCTGGCGGCTGCGGCCCTACCTGCGCCCGTACGCGATGGAGTTCGCCTGGCTGCTGGTGGCGGCGCTCGCCGCCACCGCGGCGAGCCTGGCCGTACCGCTGGTGGTGCAGCGGGTGGTCGACGGTCCGGTGGCCCGTCACGACGAGGCCGGGCTGCTCCGGCTCGGTGGCCTGGCGCTGCTGCTCGGCCTGGCCGAGGCGGTCCTGATCTTCATTCGCCGCTGGACGCAGTCGTCGTCCTCGGTGGGCATGGAGGCCGCCATCCGCGCTGACATCTACGCCCACCTGCAACGGCTTCCGGCCTCCTTCCACGATCGCTGGCAGTCCGGCCAGTTGCTGTCCCGGATCACCAGCGACCTGTCGGTGATCAGGCGGTTCCTCTCCTTCGGGCTGCTGTTCCTGGTGCTCAACCTGGTCACCTACGCGGCGGTGGTGGCGCTGCTGATCCGGCTGCACCCGTGGCTGGGGCTGCTGGTCGCGGCCAGCGCCGTACCGCTGTTCCTGATCAGCCGCCGGTTCGCGCGCCACTACCACGCGGCGTCGCGCCGGATGCAGGACCAGCAGGGCGACGTCGCCACACTGGTCGAGGAGACGGCGCTGGGGTTGCGCACGATGCGGGCATACGGGCGCGGGCCGGAACTGGCGGCCCAGTTCGCCGTCGGCGCGCGCCGGCTGCACGACACCGGGATCGGCAAGGCCCGGCTGCTGGCCCGGACGTCAGCGCTGTTCGACCTGGTGCCCAACCTGACGCTCGGTGCCGTCCTGGTGGCCGGCGCCGCGGCGGTCGCCGAGGGCGTGCTGTCCATCGGCGAGCTGGTCGCGTTCGTCAGCCTCCAGCTCATGCTGATCTGGCCGGTGCAGTCGCTGGGCTGGATCATCGCCAACGGCCAGGAGGCCGCTACCGCCGCCGACCGGATCCAGGAGGTGCTGGACACACCTCCGACCATCGTGGACGGCCCACGGGCCCGGCCGCTCGACCGGGGCGAGGTACGCGGCCGGCTCCGCTTCGAGGCGGTCGGCTTCCGCTATCCCGGCACGTCCGCGCCGGTGCTGCGCGACCTGGACCTGACCGTCGAACCGGGCGAGACGATGGCGCTCGTCGGCGTCACCGGCTGCGGCAAGAGCACGCTGCTGTCGCTCGTCCCCCGGCTCCACGAGGCGACCGGCGGCCGGATCACGCTCGACGGGCACGACGTGCGTGAACTGCGGTTGGATTCCTTGCGCCGGCTGGTCGCCGTGGCGTTCGAGGAGCCGACGCTGTTCTCCATGTCGGTCTGGGAGAACCTCACCCTGGGCCGGCCGGACGCGAGCGAGGACGAGGTCCGGGCCGCGCTGACGCTGGCCCAGGCGGAGTTCGCGTACGAGCTGCCGTGGGGGCTGGCCACCCGCGTCGGTGAGCAGGGGCTGTCGTTGTCCGGCGGGCAGCGGCAGCGGCTCGCGCTGGCGCGAGCGGTGCTCGGCCGGCCCGCGGTGCTGGTGCTCGACGACCCGCTCTCCGCGCTCGACGTGCACACCGAGGCGCTCGTCGAGGCGGCCCTGCGCCGGGTGCTGCGGGAGACCGCGACCACCACCCTGCTGGTGGCGCACCGCCCCTCGACAGTGGCGCTGGCCGACCGGGTGGCGTTGCTCGACGGCGGCCGGATCGTCGCCGTCGGCACCCACTCGGAGCTGCTGGCGCGGGTGCCCGCGTACCGGGCGGTGCTGTCCGCCGAGCCGGAGCGCCGGACCGGCGGCGTCGGCCTGGTGCGCTCGTGACCGGCCGCGTGCCGCGGGTACCCCGGCCCCGCGACGCGCCGAACGGCTCCGGCACCACCGGCGCGCGCGGTGGCAGCGGCGACCCGGCCCCACCGGACGGCCACGCGACGACCGGCGCGCCCCACGGCGGCGGTGACGACCTGTCCCGCTGGCGGGGGCGCGCCACCGATCCGGACGCCGACCGCAGCCGGGCCGAGGACTCGTCCCCGGAGGCGGTGGCCCGGCTGCGCGCCCGCAGCCGGGTGCTGCTGCGGCTGTTGCTACGCCCGCACCGGCGGGCGCTCGGGCTGGCGGTGGCGTTGCTGCTGGCCCAGAACGCCGCCGCGATGTCCGGGCCGTACCTGGTCATGCTCGGCATCGATCGGGGCATCGGGCCGCTGCGGGCCGGTGACGCGGGCCCGCTGGTTGCTGTCGCCGCCGCGTTCGTGGTCGCCACAGCTGTCGAGTACGCGGCCCGGCGCGCGTTCCTCACCCTCGCCGCCCGGATCGGCCAGGCCGTCCTGCTGGACCTGCGCCGCCGGGTGTACGGGCACTTCCTCCGCCTCGACGTCGGGTTCCACGAGCGCTACACCTCGGGCCGGATGGTGTCCCGGCTGACCAGCGACCTGGAGTCGATCGCCGAACTGGTCGACGGCGGCATCGACAAGCTGGTGATGGCCGGGCTGTCGGTGCTGTCGGTGGCGGGCATCCTGCTCTGGCTGGACCTGCCGCTGGCGGCGGTTACGCTGCTCGCGTTCCCCTTCCTGTTCGTGCTGTCGCGCTGGTTCGCCCACGCGTCGGCCGGGGCGTACCGGCGCACCCGGGAGGCGGTCGCGCTGGTCATCGTGCACTTCGTCGAATCGCTGCGCGGGATCCGGGCCGTGCAGGCGTACCGGCGGGAGGACCGCAACGACCGCATCTTCGCCACCGTGAACGACGACTACCGGCGTTCCAGCCTGAACGCGTTCCGGCTGATCGCGATCTACTCGCCGGGCATCCGGTTGATCGGCAACCTGACCGCGGCGGTGGTGCTCGGGTACGGCGGCTGGCGGGTGCTGGGCGGCGGCGTCGAGGTGGGCGTGCTCGCCGCGTTCCTGCTCTACCTGCGCCGCTTCTTCGAGCCGATGGAGGAGTTGAGCCAGTTCTACAACTCGCTCCAGTCGGCGACCGCCGCGCTGGAGAAGCTGGCCGGCGTGCTGGACGAGCGCCCGGCGGTGCCCGAACCTGCCCGGCCGGTGCCGCTGCCCGCCGGGCCGCCGCGCGGGGCGATCGTGTTCCGCGCCGTCGGCTTCGGCTACCGCCGCCGGACGCCGATCCTGTCCGGCCTGGACCTGACCGTGCCGTCCGGGCAGACGGTGGCGCTGATCGGCCCGACCGGCGCCGGCAAGTCCACTGTCGCGAAGCTCGTGGCCCGCTTCCACGACCCGGACGCGGGAGCGGTCCGGCTGGACGGAGTTGACCTGCGCGACCTGGCCGACGCCGAGCTGCGCCGGGCGGTGGTGCTGGTGACTCAGGAGACCCACCTGTTCAGCGGTTCCGTGGCCGACAACATCAGGTTCGGCCGCCCGGACGCCGACGACGAGGCGGTGGTCGGCGCCGCGCGGGCGATCGGCGCGCACGACTTCATCGCCGCGCTGCCCGACGGGTACGCCACCGACGTGCACCGGCGCGGCGGCCGGCTCTCCGCCGGGCAGCGGCAGCTCGTGGCGTTCGCCCGGGCGTTCCTCGCCGACCCCCGGGTGCTGATCCTCGACGAGGCGACCTCGGCGCTCGACGTGCCGACCGAGCGGCTGGTGCAGCGGGCCCTGCGCAGCGTGTTGCGCGACCGTACCGCCCTGGTCATCGCCCACCGGCTCTCCACCGTGGAGACGGCGGACCGGGTGCTGGTCCTCGACGGCGGGCGGATCGTGGAGGACGGCCCACCGGCGGAGCTGATCGCGGCCGACGGCCGCTACGCCGCCCTGCACCGCCAGTGGCGCGACTCCCTCCTCTGACCGCCCTGCGCGGGGTGGGGAAAGTCGTGGAGTGCGGCGGCCCGGCTGCCTACCATCGGCTGATGACCGACACGACGAGGAGCGCCCGCGGCGGCGTCCCCGAGCGTCCGAGCCTGGACGGCCTCGAGGAGACCTGGGCCCGCCGCTGGCAGTCCGACGGCACGTACGCGTTCGACCGCACGAAGGAGCGGCCGGACGTATACGCGATCGACACTCCCCCGCCGACCGTGTCGGGCGAGCTGCACATGGGACACGTCTTCTCGTACACGCACACCGACACGGTGGCCCGGTTCCAGCGGATGCGCGGGCGGACCGTCTTCTACCCGATGGGCTGGGACGACAACGGGCTGCCCACCGAACGCCGGGTGCAGAACGTCTACGGCGTGCGCCCCGATCCGGCGCTGCCGTACGACAGGGACTGGCGCCCGCCGGCCGCACCGGTGGACGACGCGGCCCGGAAGAACCCGACGGCGATCTCCCGGCGCAACTTCATCGAGCTGTGTGAACTGCTCACTGCCGAGGACGAGAAGGCGTTCGAGACGCTGTGGCGGCGGCTCGGGCTGTCGGTGGACTGGTCGCTGACGTACACCACGATCGGTTCGGCGGCCCGCGCGGCGAGCCAACGCGCGTTCCTGCGCAACCTGGCCCGGGGCGAGGCGTACCAGGCCGAGGCGCCGACGCTGTGGGACGTCGGGTACGGCACCGCCGTGGCGCAGGCGGAACTGGAGGACCGGGAGCGGCCGGGCGCGTACCACCGGCTGCGGTTCACCGGCCCGGACGGCCGCGAGGTGCTGATCGACACCACCCGCCCGGAGCTGCTGCCGGCCTGCGTGGCGCTGGTCTGCCACCCCGACGACGAGCGGTACGCGGACCTGGTCGGCGCGGCTGCGCGTACCCCGGTGTTCGGGGTCGAGGTGCCGGTGCGCGCGCACCCGCTGGCGGACCCGGCCAAGGGCACGGGCATCGCGATGGTCTGCACGTTCGGTGACCTGACCGACGTGACCTGGTGGCGGGAACTGCGGCTGGACACCCGCGTGGTGATCGGCCGGGACGGGCGGCTGCTGCCGGAGCCGCCGGCCGGCGTGCCGGCGCAGCCCTACGCGGCGCTGGCCGGGCAGACGGTGAACGGCGCCCGGCGGACGCTGGTGGAGCTGCTTGCCGACGCGGGCGACCTGGTTGGCGAGCCACGGCCGATCACCCATCCGGTGAAGTTCTACGAGCGCGGCGACCGGCCGCTGGAGATCGTCTCGACCCGGCAGTGGTATCTGCGCAACGGCGGCCGGGACGCCGGCCTGCGCGAGGAGCTGCTGGCCCGGGGGCGGGAGCTGCGCTGGGTGCCGGAGCACATGCGGCACCGGTACGAGCACTGGGTGGGCGGTCTCACCGGCGACTGGCTGGTCAGCCGGCAGCGGTTCTTCGGCGTGCCGGTGCCGGTGTGGTACCGGCTCGACAACGTTGGCGAGCCGGACTGGTCCCACCCTCTCATACCGGACGAGGCGATGCTCCCGATCGACCCGACGAGCGAGCCGCCGCCCGGTTACGACGAGTCGCAGCGCGGGCAGCCGGGTGGTTTCACCGGCGACCCGGACGTGCTGGACACCTGGGCCACGTCGTCGCTGACCCCGCAGATCGTCGGCGGCTGGGAGACCGACCCGGACCTGTTCGGCCGGGTCTTCCCGATGGACCTGCGCCCGCAGGGGCACGACATCATCCGGACCTGGCTGTTCGCCACGGTGGCCCGGTCCCACCTGGAACACGGCGCGCTGCCGTGGCACACGGCTGTGCTCTCCGGCTGGATACTCGACCCGGACCGCAAGAAGATGTCGAAGTCCAAGGGCAACGTGGTCACGCCGATGGCGCTGCTGGAGCGCAACGGATCCGACGCGGTCCGCTACTGGGCCGCCAGCGGCAAGCCGGGCACGGACCTGGCCTACGACCCGGCCCAGGTCAAGGTGGGCCGCCGGCTGGCCACCAAGCTGCTCAACGCGTCCCGGTTCGCGCTCGGGCTGGGCGCCGCCGACGCGCTGCGGGCCCCGGTGACCCAACCGCTGGACACCGCGATGCTCGCCGAACTGTCCGGCGTGGTCGGGGTGGCGACGTCCGCCTTCGACGGGTACGACCACACGGCCGCCCTGATGGCCGCCGAGGCGTTCTTCTGGCGGTTCTGCGACGACTACATCGAGTTGGTGAAGGAACGCGCCTACGGCACCGGGCCGGCCGCCGACTCGGCCCGGGCGGCGCTGGCGACCGCGCTGTCGGTGCAGTTGCGCCTGTTCGCGCCGGTGCTGCCGTTCGTCACCGAGGAGGTCTGGTCGTGGTGGCGGTACGGCTCGGTGCACCGCTCGCCGTGGCCGACCACGTACGAGGTGTCCCGCACGATGGCCGCGCCGGGTGACCCGGAGCTGCTGCGGCTGGCCGCGGACGCGCTGGGCCAGGTGCGCCGCGCCAAGTCGGAGCGGAAGCTGTCGATGAAGGCGGACGTGCCGCTGGCCGAGGCGCTCGGACCGGCGGCGGTGCTCGACCAGCTCGGCACCGTCGCCGACGATCTGCGCGCGGCGGGCCGGATCGCGAAGCTCGACCTGCTGCCCGACCGCACCACCGAACTGGTCATCGCCTGCGCGTTCTGACCCTGTGTAAGGAAGGGCCCCTTATTAACGCCTGGCGTTGTAGAAGGGGCCCTTCTTAGAACTCCTAACTTTGGGTGTGTTGGAGTTGGCGCCAGCAGATGAGGGCGCAGGCGAGGCTGAGGAAGGCTTCGTGGATGTCGTCGCGGATTTCCCAGCGGATGCGTAGGCGGCGG
>NZ_JBEZMS010000068.1:8722-13192 GCF_040652815.1 Micromonospora sp. NPDC048169 | reverse complement strand
GAGTGGGCCGCCAGGGACTCGAACCCTGAATCCCTCCGGTGGTCTGCGGATCATCTCAGATCGGGCGGATCGGCGTCCTGACCTGCACGAGGCTTCTCGTTGCCTTACAGCGATTGACAGCCCTTGTCGGCGTCAGTTGTGCCCGGCTTGTGCCCAACGATCATGACCACCCATCGCCTGCCGCCCATGTCCTGGCTCCGCTCCTCGACTTCCGTCGGGGGATGCGGACGCAAGCTGTTGGCCGTTGCCAGCCGGTGATGGCTAGCGTCAACGAGCAGGTACCGCACGTCGTCGGCTGAGGTCTGAGGTCGGCCCATGTCGAGGCTCGTGCTGCTTCATTGCTGCCTCGCTGTCTGACGCCTCGCTTGCAAGCTTTGCGCGTCGCGCTGGCAGGAACCGGCCACGGGCCACAGTGACGAGTGTTGAAGCAGGAGCGGTTGATACCTTCGGGGGCTTACCTGCCTGGAAGGCACCGGCTACCGTTGGTCCTGTTCTAGTTGTCCGGTTCGGATATTGCCAGTGCGGGAGCGGGAGCATGGTGTGCCCCCTGTTGAGCAACTACCCAGAGGCGCTCAGGTGGTCAGGTTCAAGCCAGTCTTGCCCGAGGCTGTGCAGAAGAGGGCACTGATGGAGGTTAGGCGCTCCGGCGTGCCTGGGCTGTCAGTCTTCGCTGACGTTCCACGCCCGGGAGAGGAAGTCATCGACGTTCACAAGCGGCTGATCAAGGTCGCCGGGATGGACGGTATCGACCTAGAACGGAACAAAAGCTACTACCACTGCATCGCGGGTGCCATACTTGACGCAGGGTTTCGGTTCGTCAAGGACGGCAACGATGACGAGGTGAACGAGCACTACTCGGTGGACATCGGCACCACCGACCTCGACTCCGTACACCGTTTCCTCGAAGTGTTCATAGGTCCGGAGGCGACATGGCGCAGCTAGCGAGGGTTGAGTTCGATCCGAACGTCCGCGTCTACGGCAACGGCACCTACGCGGGCATAGAAGATGTCCACGGCGTCGTTAGCCTTGGCGATGAGGTGGTCCTTTACGAGCCTGAGAACCAAATTGAGGTACAGGCGTGGGTCACAGAGATCGACCTCCACAGCAAACTTGTCTACTTCAAGGTCGATTGGTCAAGCTTGCGGGCCATGGAAGAACCGCGCGCGACAAGTGCAGAGCCTGAGGTGACATCGTGGGCGGTTGTAGCAGGCAACTACATGCCCAGAGCTAGGCATCGTTCGTCTCGCCGCATTTCAGCCAGAGCAGGCCGTATCGACAATGACGGAGCCACCCTGACTGCTGGAACAACTACTTTGGTGCATGGAGTTGCACGATGAGCCTTGAATTGGATTGGCTCGGTTTAGCAGAGGGCGTAACTGCCGACAACGAGCAGCGAATTACTCTGATGAACGTAAGCCCTGGGGCCTTCCGCCGCGAGAGTTTTCCCACCAATCTTAAATTCGCAATCGTTCTCTTCTTCACGGACGACGAGAAGCCGGAACGCCTTCTCACTGAGGGGCGGATGGTCAAAATCAACTTTGAAGTTAGCGCGCCCGATGGCACAGGAATCGCAGCCGGTTCCGCCGAAACCCGGGTGCAGAGCAAGACCGAAAGGGCATTGCCGCCGCGTGTTCAGTTTTCTGCGGAGCTAACGGCGGAGTTCCCCAAACCTGACTTCTACACCATCAGCACTACTGTCACTCTCGACGATGAAGTTGAGCCCCGCCTTACGGCAACCAGGACCATGCAAGTGGTTGAAGCAAGAAGAAGCCAGGTGACGCCTTCAGCAGAAGAGGCGTAGCGGAGACTTCTGCCCGGCTTACGTCGAAGCCATCCCGTCTGCCGTCGACCCGCCCTCCTGGGGAGCGGGCCGCCGTCCGGCCCGCCACGTCAAGCGGACCTTGACGCACGTTCGGACGCTGGCGGGTCGGGCGGTGGTCTGCTCGGCTCGCCCGGGTCGATGGCAGACGGGATGGCTTACCGCAACCACCCACGGACCGCGACCCGCCGACGGGCCCCCGGCCATCCTGGAGCCGGAGCGCCCCCGCCGGAGGCGCAGTAACCGCAACGCGGCGACCGCCGCCAGCTCGCCGACGCGGCTGGCGTGCGCTCCCCTACGCCGCGCGGTCTAGTGGCCGCGCGGCCCGGACGGTTGCCGGCCTACCACCACCCGGTCAACGTTCCTGTCGTGCTGCGGCGGACCCTCCGGGCTTTCCGCTCTCCGCGCCAGCCGCCGGGCGTGTTGCGTGGCCGGAGTCGGAGCGCCAGCGGAGCGACGGACGCGCGCCCAGGCGGCGGCGCGTGCGGCCCGTTGCGGGCCGCCTTGAAGACGTACAGAAACTTTGAACCAACTCGCCGGCGGCCGGCCGGCGGCCGGCCAGTGCCCGGTGTCATTCCGCCTGGCGGCTGGTACCCGGGGCACTGCTGAGTCGGTAATACGTCATGTCGCGTGCACTGTGGACCGACCATCGATGTTGCGGTATGAAAAGTTTTATGCGGCCGGTCGTAAACCGAGGCAAGTGCAGCCACTGTCAGCAGCCCGTGATCTGGGGTGTCCTGCAAAACGGAAGAAACCGCACTTTTCAACCCGATCTTGTCAAGGCGAGTCAGGTACCAGAAAAGGAGCGCTTTGCGGCGCGCAAGGGGAAGCCGTACCTCATCGACCTAGAAGGCATCGACCACGACCCGAACATGCTGGTGTTAACCCCTCACTACTGCGCTGAGTACCGCACCAACAGAGACTTGCGGAACGTCGAGTCCCTGTCAGCCATGCTCCCCGACGTGGACTGAGCCCGACCACATTCCGTCCGCTGGTGCGAGAATGATGACCGTGGGAACTAGCCCAGACACAACCGCGGAGTGGTGGACGACCTCGGACGTAGCTTCGTACCTCGGCGTCAAGGTGGCGACCGTGACGAACTACCGGAAGCGGGGTCAGATGCCAGAGCCGGATGCAACAGTCGGGCGCACCCACATGTGGCGCCCGAGTCGCATCATGTCTTGGCATGAGAGTCGGCCTCGTCCTGGTGTCGGCGGTCGGCCGGCTGCAGGCGCTTCGGGCGAGAGCACGGATGGGGTCAGCTCGCGCTGAGGGCCCGAACCTCGTCGAGGTAGGAGATGGCCTCCGGCTCCTTCGGGTATCGATCCCGCAGGATGGTCGCTAGTTCCTTGGAGCACATCAGCAGCGATGGCAGCGACTTGCGGTCGCCACTCAATGCCCTGCGGCCGTACGACACCGCCTGGTCGAGGTCCCCGCTGCGCGCCGCCACAACGCCGAGCGTGATCCGGGCTTCGGCGTTGCGCATGGGCTTGCGCTCGGTCCCGTCTGGTTCCGTGGACGAACGGAGGACCTCACGGGCGTACATCTCCGCGAGACGGTCCTCACCGGCGATGCGGTAGCAGTCCATCGCGTAGAAGTCGAACTTCGCCGGGTCCACCACGAAGTGATGGTCGGTGTCCTCCGGGTACGGCAGCGATTCCAGCAAGGATCGACCCTTGTCCAGCGCCGTCTCGACCTGCCGCCTATCGCCGAGCCGCGCCCAGGCCTTGGCGCGCTGCGCCGCTAGCTGAACCGCCGCTCCGTCGTGGGCCGCTACTGCTTCGCCAGCCTCTGCGGCTGCGATCACGCCTCGATAATCGCCCTGGGTAAGCGCGTACCACGCTCGCATCTCGTATGCCCAGCCAGAGATGGCGGCGTTCCCCGCTTCGTCGCCCAACGTCAAGGCAGCCTTGCGGGTGCCTTCAGCGATCCGGCGTAGGCCCATGTCGTACTCGACGCAGCCAACGAGAAGCGCGACCCATCCTGCGAGGCTCAGTACCTCTTGGTGCTGAGCAAGAGTCAGCCGACGGTCCATCAGGGCGGTGATTCGGCGGAGCCAAGCTCGGCCCTCTACTCGTAGCTGCTCCGAGGACATGTAGGGGTACTCGCAACAGAGGCGGTCAGCGGTGATTCGGAGCGCTTCGAGCGTCGCTGCCGAAACATCTGAGCTACGGAGGCGAGCGAGAATCTCAACGGTCTCCATGCCGGTGCCTGCGATCAGCGCCGCGTCAGCCTCTTGAAGCGTTGCGGGTGGGAAGAAAGCGGCGGTGACGGTGCCGAACGTCTTCGCAATCAGGGCCTTGTAGAAGCCATCAGGCTCGGAGCCTCCCGCCTCCCACCGCTTCCAATTCCGCAGCAGGGTGCTATCGGCCGGAAGCTGCTCGGCAGCGTGCACCCGCATCGCTCGGACGGCCTCTCCCTGTGACCATCCTCGGGCGGTGCGTTCTGCCCTGAGCCTGGTCGCCCAGACGGGTCGGTCGAGGTCAGCAGCTACGTCAGCCATACCGCCAGTATCGCCCCGTCCACGGGGGCATGGCGAGGGGACTTAGACCTGTCACCGCAGTGACACCTGTCGTTCTGTTCCAGGGAAGGAGATCGTTGTTCTTGCCAGCGAAACGCCGAACCGATTCCGGCAAGGGTCTGGCAAAGTT
>NZ_JBEZMS010000068.1:0-8628 GCF_040652815.1 Micromonospora sp. NPDC048169 | reverse complement strand
AAGTACCAACTGAGTTGGTACTTTGACGGCAGGGCAGTCATCCAACAGGGGATGCGCCTAGACACAGGAGGTCTGTTGTGAAGCTGTACGTGGACACCAAGGGCAAGCAGGTGACGGTGTCGAAGGACCCGGAGCCGAAGAACGACCAGAACGGCAACCAGCGGTCGGAGAAGGGAACGGGCCGGCTCATGTGGGCGACCCAGGTCATCGTGCTCGACGAGACCGGCGGTGAGGTCATCAGCATCACGACGGCGGGAGAGAAGCCGGGTGTGATGGTGGGGCAGCTCATCGAGGTCGAGCAGTTGGAGGCCATTCCGTGGGCGACCAACGGGCGCAACGGCGTCGCGTTCCGTGCGATCTCGCTGAAGCCGAAGGCTGGTTCGGCGGCCAAGTAGTCCTTCGCACAGCGTGCTGTGTGAAGCCTGGTGGTGTCTGACCTCCAGCGGCCTGAGGTCCGCTGATCGATCCAAGTGAACAAGCAGTCCGAGGACGGCTCCGGCGTCCAACGTTCTCGGCCTGGTGACCACGACCGGTGGTCACATCCCGCGAGAAATGGCGCGGGGTCGGTACCGGCGTCCAAACCTGCCGACCCCGTGCCCTCCAACTCATCCGACCCAACTCGCGATTGGGAGGGATTCGTCGTGTCCAAGTCTAGCCCTCGCCGCTCCTTCGGACGGAAGTCCAGCGGCACCATCACCGTGATCGAGGCCAGAGTTCACCGGTCCTCGGCGCGGAACGCCCGGTTGGCGTTCATCCTCATGGCGGTCATCGTCGGCCTTCTGTCGGCCGTGGTGGCCGCTTCCTCCATCCACCCCATCCTCGCCGTCTTCGTCGGCGCGCTGATCGGGGTTCCGCTGGGCGGCCTGGTCTGGCTGCTCGTGCGGGTGTGGCCGGTGCTGCGGCTGCTGTGGTGGTGGACTCCCGAAATCGGGATCACCACGCTTCTCGGCGTCTGCTGGGTGCAGCTGGTCAATCACACTTCGACCCTGGTCACGCTCATCGTGGTCGCCCTGGTCGTGGGTGTCCCCGCCGCCGTGCCGGTGTCCCGCCGGTTCCTGACGGCCTGGACCTGGTGCCTGATCGTCCGGCATCGGCTGCGTGTCTGCTTCGCGCAGTTCATCATCGCCAACCAGTCCGGCAGCCTGCCGCTCATCCTCTGGGCCAAGCCCACCCCCGTCGGCGAACGGGTCTGGGTCTACCTGCGCCCCGGCCTCTCCCTCGCCGACCTGGAAGGCCGCCTCGACCGCATCGCCGTGGCCTGCCACGCCTCCACCGCCCTGGTGGAGCGGGCCTCCGACCGTAACGCCGCCTACCTGCGGTTCGACATCAAACGCCGCGAGGTCCTGACCGCTCAGGTCGGTTCCCCGCTCGTCGACGTCATCGACCCCGACACCCCCGCAACCGAGCGGATCCCGGCCACCGTGCCCACCGCCCTGGACCTGCCCGACATCGACGCCCCCACCGTCACCCTGCCCACCCAACAGGGCAGACCGGCCGCCAAGAAGCCGCCGGCCACCACCGCCAACGGCACCAAGCCCGCGGCATCCACCGCCAGCGACGTCGACGACGTCTCCGACTGGATCTGACCTTCACCCAACCGGTCGCGGAGAGCCCTACGGGGTTCGTTCGTGTGGCTCTCCGCGCCCACCAACTGCCCAAGGAGGGCACCCATGACCACCACACCCGCCCCGACCTCCGGGGTTCCGGTGGGGCCTGGCCTGTCGATGTTCGACCCCATCTTCGTCGGCATCGACGAGTTCGGTCACCCCGTCTACATCACCCTCGCCTACCGCAACCTGCTCGCCGGAGGTGAACCCGGCGGAGGCAAGAGCGGTCTGCTCAACACGATCGCGGCCCACGCCGCCCTGTCCGTGGACTCCCGGCTCGTGCTGCTGGACGGCAAACTCGTCGAACTCGGGCAGTGGGAGGACTGCGCCGACGCGTTCATCGGCCCCGACATCACCGCCGCCCTCGACATCCTCCGACGCCTGCAACTGGTGATGAACAACCGCTACGCCTGGCTGCGCGCCCACGGCCGCCGCAAGGTCACCGCCGCCGACGGCCTGTCCGTCATCACCGTCCTCGTCGACGAGATCGCCTACTACAGCGCCACCGTCGGCACCAAGCAGGAACAGGAAGAGTTCGTCGCTCTCCTGCGCGACCTGGTCGCCCGTGGCCGGGCTGCCGGTATCCCGGTGGTTGCCGCGACTCAGCGGCCGTCGTTCGACATCATCCCCACCTCGCTGCGGGACCTGTTCGGCTACCGGGCCGCGTTCCGGTGCACCACGCCGAACACCTCCAACATCGTGCTCGGGCACGGCTGGGCCGAGCAGGGCTACTCGGCCACCGACATCGCCCCCACCAACCAGGGTGCCGCCTACCTCATCGCCGAAGGCGGCACCCCGAAGCGCATCAAGGTCGCCTACCTGACCGACGCCCAGATCGCCGGGATCGCCGACTACGCCGCCTGGATTCGTCGGCCACGCCGGTTACCGGCCCTGATCCCGGATCTGACCCGGGTGGATTTCGAGGTGGCGGCATGACCACCCGCGAACAGGCATACGCCAAGGCCAACAGCCAGCGTGCCGCCCGGTACGTCGAGATCTGGATCGTCGCCCAACCTGCGGAGATCGCCTCGATGGTCCAGGTCGCTTCGGCCAGCGGCCGACTCGTCTACCTCGGCCCACCCCACCCGGTGGGCGGCAACGACACCCGCCAACGCCGCTACCTGCGGCTGCGCACCCGATAAATCGGCCGACAGGACCGGACGACGCCTGGCAGCAACTGCCGGTCCTGCCGACCTCCCACCAAGCCCTTCTGAAAGGACGTGGCTGCCATGAAGGCTACCCACAACCCGCCCACCGCAGCATCGGTCACACCCGCTGACCTGCTGCGGATGGCTGCCCTCTACCTACGCCGGCACGGCTGGCACCAGGGCACCTACTACGCACCCACCACCGACACCCCCACCCCGCCGGCCTGCGCCGTCGGAGCCATCGGCATGGCCTGCACCGGACACCCGGTGCACCACTGGTACGACCTCGACACCGACGAGCGGATCACCTACCTCGCCGCCATCGCCGCGTTCGTCGACTACCTCGACGACTTCGCGCCGGTCTTCCACATCGACGAAGACGGCTACCTGCTCGACGAGCACATCTCCCCCTACTCCTGGAACGACGAGCCCGGCCGCACCGCCGAGCAGGTCATCACCGCCCTTGAGAACGCCGCTGAGGAGTGGGACCGCCTCCACAACCAGGAAGGCGGAAACCGGTGAACCCTGTCAAGAAGCCCTTGACGCCGCGCATCCCGGTACAGCGTCGCCGGGACGTCGTCGAGAACGACGCCTTCGCCGCCTTCGCCCGGCGCATCATCCGCGCCCACGGCCGCCGCGTCGCTGACGGCGACGTCGAAGCCCTCCGCGACCTCGTAGCCCTGTCGTCGGTCATCGACCAGGCCATCACCGACGCCGTCATCGGCCTGCGGGCCTTTGGCTACTCCTGGGCCGACATCGGCTCCCGGCTCGGCATCTCCCGCCAGGCCGCCCAGCAGCGCTGGGGAGACCGGCCATGACCACCTACACCTACGACCCGGCCAACCCCGCCGACGAATTCCCCACCTACCCCTACCGGCTCGCCCCCGACGGCCTGGCCACCCGCCGACAGCTCCGCGCCGCCGGACTCCGGCCCGGAGGGCATCACGCGGTCGCGCAGATCCTGTGGCGTCGCGGTAAGCGCATCGCCTACCTCTACCGCCTCGACTGGGCCAAACCGAAGCGCGTCGCCACCCCCGCCCAGCGGAAGGCCATCGCGAAAGCCCTGCTCGCCCGACGGACCTGCCGGGACTGCGGCGAGGTCAAGCCCTACTACATCCCCCGCCGCTACGGCTGCTGCCTCGACTGCCACGGAGGCCACTGATGGCTGTCCTGATCACCTTCGCCGTCGTCCTGCTCATCGGCATCGCCCTGGCCTACATGGGAGGCGTCCGATGACCACCACCACCGCCGTCAACTTCGCCGCCCAGGAGCGGATGACCCCCGACGACGACTACGCCGTCACCGCTCTCGCCGGCTTCTTCGCCGGTCACGGCCCCCTGCGCTTCGAGCGGTTCCTGTCCGGCTACTACGCCGAAGCTATCCGGCTCATCCAGGAAGCCCACCTCACCGAGTGCACCACCGGCCCCGGCGACCACTGCGCCACCTGCAACAGCATCCGGGTCGGCATGACCGGTCTGCTCGCCGAACAACGTGCCGTCACCTCCGGGGAGGTGACCACCGATGCCGGGCACTGACCGCACCACCGGCACCCGCGTCGAGGGCCTGGTCCTGGTCCTCATCCTCATCGCGGTCGCCGGGTTCGCCGGTGCCGCCTCCTTCACCCACGTCAAAGACTGGACCCTCGCCAACAGCCCCACCGGCACCGGGGCATGGTTCGGCTGGGCCAACGCCGTCATCAGCGAACTCGTTCCCATCGCCTGCCTGCTGACCATCCGCCGACGCCGCCGCACCGGCGCACCCATCGGCTACCCCCTGTTCCTGCTCATCGCCGCCGCCAGCCTCTCCCTCGCCGCACAACTCGCGGTCGCCAAACCCGGCATCTCCGGCTGGCTCCTGTCCGCCGTCCCGGCCCTGGCGTTCATGGCCCTGGTCAAACTCGTCCTCGCCCCGGCACCCACACCGGAACAACCCACCACCACCCCGGCCACCCCGGCCGAACCCATCCGCGTCCAGTCGGCCGAGCAGGTCACCACCGAACCACCGGCCGCCATCACCCCGACCCCGGCAGTCGAGCCGGAACCCGTCACCGCACCGACCCTCACCCCGGCTGTCGCGCCGGAGTCCGTCACCGCACCGGCCGAGCCGGTCGACGTCCCTGTCCCTTCTCACCTGCTGCCCATGGCCCGGTTCGCGGCCGTCCAGCACGAACAGGCCACCGGACAGCCCATCACCCCGGCCGAGCTGGCCGACCGCCTCGACGTCACCCCACCCGTCGCCGGACAACTCCTCGCCAGCATCGGCGGTGGTGCCCGATGAGCATCCACACCGTCGACGCCGTGCAGCTCCTGCACACCTGCCCGGCCGAGCCGGAGCCCCACCCCTACGACATCCGCCGGACCGTCATCGACGTCATCGACGGCGGACCCTGCCGCAACCCGATCACCATCCGCTGCGGCGACACCGTCACCCAGATCCCCTGCGGGCGGCACGAACCCACCACGCGCCAATGTTCTGCCTGCCGGATCGTCGTCATCGAACGCACCATCACCAACCTGCACCCCACCACCGGGGTGGCCGGTTGATGGCCTCGACGCTGGACCTCACCCCCCGCGCCTCCTTGGCCCGGGGGGTGGGCTCGAACGCCGATGTCCCACCCGTCTACGGCTGGACTGCTGCCGGAGCCGCGTTCGAACGCGCCACCCGCCCGGACTACTACGGCTGGCTCGAACACGTCCGCGCCGCCGCCGGCTGCACCCGCCCCATCCGGCTGTCCGGTCAGATCCTCACCGTCGAGCAGGCCACCGGCCGGGTTCTCGACGTGCGGCACACCGACGCCATGCCTGACGCGGCGATCTACACCGCCTGCGGCAACCGCCGCGCCACGGTCTGCCCCGCCTGCGCCCAGACCTACCAACGCGACGCCTTCCAACTCCTGCGCGCCGGCCTCGTCGGCGGCAAAGGCATCCCAGAATCGGTGGCATCACATCCGGCGGTGTTCGCCACCTTCACCGCACCGTCCTTCGGCACCGTCCACGCCCGGAAGGTCAAGCGGCACACCTGCCGCAACCGACGCCGCTGCGACTGCCGCGCCGAACCCTGCCACGCCCGCCGCGACTCCGGACTGTGTCCCCACGGCCGTCCGGCCGTCTGCTGGGCGCGCCATGAGACGGGTGACTCGGTGCTCGGGCATCCGCTGTGTCTGGACTGCTACGACCACGACCACCAGGTCGTCTGGAACATCTTCTCCGGTGAGCTGTGGCACCGCACGAAGCAAGCCGCGGAACGCTGGCTGGCGAAGCTTGCCCAGCGCCGCGGCATCCCCCGCGTCGAGGTGGTTACCGCCTCCGGCAAGACCCGCAAAGTCGCCCCGGTCCGGCTGTCGCCCGGGAAGGTCGCGGAGCTTCAAGCGCGGGGAGCGGTGCACTTCCACGCTATCGCTCGCCTCGACGGCGTCGACCCCACCGACCCGCAAGCGGTCGTGCCCCCGCCAGCCGGGTTCACCGTCGACGACCTCATCGACGCGCTCCGCCACGCCGCCCGCCACATCGCCTTCCACACCCCGCCCCACCCCGACCGGCCCGACGGATGGCCGATTGCCTGGGGCGAACAGGTCGACCTGGAACCGATCGCCACCGACGGCTCGGGGGAGGTCACCGATGGCATGGTCGCGGGCTACCTTGCCAAGTACGCCACCAAAAGCACCGAGGCCACCGGGCACACCTCCACCCGCCTGACCGCCGACACGATCGGGGACTACGCCGACCCCGACGGCGACCACACCGCCCGCCTCATCGACGCCTGCTGGCGCATCGGCCGACCCGCCGGCACCGCTCGGCCCTTGTCCGATCGGCCCCGGGAACCCCGGCCACAGCCCGGCTTCGTCCAGCGCTGGGAGTGTCCCGACTGCGGCACCCACACCCGATACGCCGCCTGCCCCACCTGCGTCGCCCACCGTCAAGCCGCCCTTGACACCCAACCGACGAAACCAGCAACGGCCAACCCTTACGCCCGGCTGCGCCGGTGGGCGCACATGCTCGGCTACGGCGGCCACTTCCTCACCAAAGCCCGCCGCTACTCCGTGACCTTCCGGCTCCTGCGCGACACCCGCGTCGCCTTCCGGCGCCACGAGCACCAGGACCACGAACACCCCGCCGCCAGCGGCCCACCCGTCGACCACGTCGACGAGGACACCACGCTCATCGTCGGCACCCTCACCTTCGCCGGAGTCGGCTGGCACACCTCGGGTGACGCGCTGCTCGCCAACACCGCCGCCGCCATGGCCAGAGAGCGACGAACCACCGGCCGCGAAGAACTCGCCCACGAACTCGGAACAACCCTCGACGGCCCGCGGCTGGCCGCATAGCTCGGAACAGAAGGAGAAGACATTGGTGAACCGACAAGCAGTGTCCGAAGAACTGTGGTCAATCGATGAGGTCTCGGCGTTCCTCCGGGTTCCAGTCGGGACGCTGTACCAGTGGAGGCACCGCCGTATCGGCCCTCGCGCTGCCAAGGTTGGTCGGCATCTGCGCTACAACCCCGCCGACGTTCGGGCCTGGCTGGAAGAACGGGCGGCCTGACATGCCCATCGATGACCTGTGGTACCTCAAGAAGCGCGACCCCGACACGAAGAAGCCGATCCCGTCCAAGCGGCACGGCCGAGGCAAGCGCTGGCGAGTCCGCTACGCCGACGCCGACAACAACGACCGGGAACGGCTGTTCGACCTCAAGCGCGACGCGGAAACCTTCGACCTGGCGTGCCGCTCCGGTATAGCGCCAGAGGTGCTGGTCAAGCGGGCGGAAGCCGAACTGACCTTCGGTGAGTACGCGCAGCGGTGGCGAGAGGCCCGCGAATCCGGGTGGTCGACAGAGACCCGGCGGCGGATACCGCAGAACCTGCGAAAGCACCTCCTGCCCGCGTTCGGCGAGAAGGCGATCCGGTCGATCACCCTGACAGACGTCCTGTCCTGGCTCGGCCGGCTGCTCGACAAGCAAACGCCGAAGTCCTCGGTGAGTCTGTACTTCGGGCTGTTCAAGACCATCATGAACGCGGCCGTCGTCGACAAGGCGATCCCGGACAACCCTTGCAACGGCGTGAAGCTCGCCCAGATCCTGCGCGGTCTGTCGCGGGCACCGAAATGGGTTCCCACCGGGGACCAGGTGCTCAAGCTCGTTGAGGTGGTACCCCGGCGATTCCGGGCGGCTATCTGGCTCGGGGCGGGGGAGGGGCTTCGCCTCGGCGAGGTCCTGGGAATGGAAGCGGGTTCACGCTGTGCCGACTATGAGCACGGCGAGCTGCACGTGGTGCAGCAACTACGGCACTCGCCGGAGCACTTCGGCGGCTTCTACCTCTCGTCACCTAAGAGTGGGTCCGCGGGGACCGTCGACCTGGACGCGGTGGTCGCTGAGGAACTGACCGCCCATCTCAACGAGGTCGGTCCTGTCGAGTTCGAGCTGCCCGACATCACGACCGGCGAGCGCTTGATTCGACCGGTGGCGGTCCTGTTCACCTCGGCACGCGGAAAGCTGCTGACGGACACCTACTGGTCAGAGCTGTGGGCGGACTGGCGTCAGGCCGCCGGGTGGCCGAAGGAAGGCACTTTCCACTCCCTGCGCCACTTCTTCGCCACCACGCTCATGAGTAACGGTGTCGAGCCCCAGGAGGTGCAGAAGGCGCTGAGGCACGCCAACCTGCGGATCACGTTGGAGACCTACGTGCACTGGCTGCCGAAGAAGGACCGCCCGCGCGGGCTGGTCGGCAGCCTCCTGCGGCAGGCAGACGGCAAGTCATCTGAACGCCCCACCGGCCAAGATCAGAGCTGACTTGTGCCCTGGTTGTGCCCGATGATCTTCGGTCGACGTTCCCGCAGCTCAGATGCGCTGTTGAGTGGGCCGCCAGGGACTCGAACCCTGAA
>NZ_JBEZMS010000067.1:0-14066 GCF_040652815.1 Micromonospora sp. NPDC048169 | reverse complement strand
GCCAGACCGTGCCGGTCTCGCTCTTGCCGAACTTGGTGCCGTCGGCCTTCGTCACCAGCGGCGTGGTGAACGCCTCCACCGGCCGCGCCGGTCGCGCCGCCGGCGAAGCCCGGACGGCCGCCGAAGCAGCGCCGGGGCAAGGCCGGACCGCCGAGCGCGCCGCCGCCCGGCTGGCAGCAGCCGCCCAAGCGGACCCGTCGCCGGCGCCGCTGGCCCTGGGTGCTGCTGCTCTCCATCGCCTGCTGCTGCGGACTGCCGCTGTGGTGGTTCCTGCCGATCTCCAGCCAGTACCCGGCCAGCGCCAGCCTTCCGGACCAGATCGACTCGATGCAGCTACGCCAGGACGAGAGCAGCCGGGCCGTCGCCGAGGAGCTGAAAGCCCGGGTACGCGAGTCGAACCTGCTCGCCGAGGACACGTTCGCCGGCATCTACACCACCAGCGACGGCAAGCGGGTGACGTTGTTCGGCAGCACCGGCCTGCGGTTCAGTCCGGAGTCGGACGCCAAGTCGGAACTCGACCGCCTCGCCGGGGACTACGCCCTGCAGGAGTCGGTGGTGGTGGACACCGGCGTGCGGGGACGCCACGAGCGCTGCGCGGTCGGCCGGGCGGACGGCGACTCGGTGGTGGTCTGCGTCTCGGCCGACCACGGCAGCCTCACCACCGGGGTGTTCACCCGGCTGTCGGTGGACGACAGCGGGCGGCTGCTGAACGACCTGCGCCAGCGCGTGGTGGTGCCGAAGTCCTGACCGCTCAGGCGGTCTGCTCGCCGCCGGCCTGGTCGCCCGTGGCCTGGTCGGCGCGCTTCGGCGCGTACCGCGGGACGTACACCTGGCCGCTGAGCTTCTGGATCTCGGCCATCATCTCGTCGGTCATCACGCGCAGCGACGTGCGGTCGTCGGAGCGGCCGGTGAAGTCCAGCGGCTTGCCGAACTTCATGGTGATCTTGGCGCGGCCCGGACGCGGGATCCGCGTACCGATCGGCTGTGCCTTGTCGGTGCCGGTCACGCCGACCGGGATGACCGGCACGCCCGCGGCGATCGCCAGCCGGACGGTGCCGGTACGCCCGCGGTAGAGCCGCCCGTCCGGGGAGCGGGTGCCCTCCGGGTAGACGGCGACCAGGTCACCGGCCTTGAGCACCGGGATCGCCGCGTCGAACGCGGTGAGCGCGGCCCGCCCACCGGCCCGCTCGACCGGGATCGCGCCCAGCCCGGTGAGCACGAACTTGGAGAAGCCGCCCTTGAGCCCGGTGCCGTTGAAGTACTCCGACTTGGCCCAGAACGCCAGGTGGCGGGGCACCACGGTGCCGAGGAGCAGTTCGTCGGCGACGGAGAGGTGGTTGCTGGCGAAGATCGCGCCGCCGGTCGCCGGGATGTGCTCCAAACCCTCCACGTGCGGACGGAAGGCCAACCGGAGCGCGGGTGCCACGGTGAGCTTGCCGATGGTGTAGAGCAGGGGCACGGGTCCTCCGGCGGTCGTACGTGAAACAGGCGCTGTCACGGTAGCCGACGCGGCCGTCCGCCACCGAGCGGGTGGCCCGCAGTCCACTCGCTGGGGCCGGGCCCTCCTCCACCCGAGGGGGTGCAGGAGGGCCCGGTCCGCTCACACCTTGCGGACCGTCACCGTCACGCGCTCGCCCTCGCCCGCCTCACCGGCGAAGCCGTCGAGGCCCTCGGCGAAGTCGACGCTGTCGGCCAGCACCTCCCGGGCCACGAAATCGGTGTACGCGGCGACCGCCGCGCGTACCTCCTCCGAGGCGGAGACGGCCACCGTGATCCGGTCCGAGACGTCCAGGTCGGCGTCGCGGCGGGCCTGCTGCACGACGCGGACCACGTCCCGGGCCAGCCCTTCGGCGGCGAGTTCCGGCGTGACCTCGGTGTCCAGCACGACCACTCCCTCACCGCCTGGTAGCGGCGCGGAGTGTTCGGCGTCGGCGGCGACCAGGCGCAGCTCGTACTCGCCCTCGGCGAGCGTGACCCCGGCGGCGACCGGGGCACCGTCGCGCAGCTCCCACTCCCCCGCCTTGACCGCCTTGATGACCTGCTGGACGGCCTTGCCGACACGCGGGCCGAGCGCCCGCGGCACCACGGTGAGCACCTGCTGGCAGTACGCGGACACCTCGTCGGTGAGCACGACCTCCTTGACGTTCACCTCGTCGGCGACCAGGTCGGCGAAGGGCCGCAGCTGGTCGGCGACCGGCGACGCCACGGTGAGCTTCGCCAGCGGCAGCCGTACCCGCAGGCCCTTTGCCTTGCGCAGGGACAGCGCCGCCGAGGCGACCGCCCGGACGTTGTCCATCGCGGAGACCAGTTCGTGGTCGGCCGGGAACTGCGCCGCCTGCGGCCAGTCGGTCAGGTGCACCGACCGCTCGCCGGTCAGCCCCCGCCAGATCTCCTCGGCGGTCAGCGGCGCCAGCGGCGCCACCACCCGGCACAGCGTCTCCAGCACGGTCCACAGCGTGTCGAACGCGTCCGCGTCGCCGGCCCAGAACCGGTCCCGGGACCGGCGCACGTACCAGTTGGTGAGCGCGTCCAGGTAGGACCGCACGGTGGCGCAGGCGCCGGAGATGTCGTACGCGTCCATCTGCGCGCCGACGGTCGCGACCAGCTCGTTCGTCTTCGCCAGCACGTACCGGTCGAGCACGTTCGCCGAGTCGGTACGACGACGCGCGGTGTGGCCGTCGGCGTTGGCGTAGAGCGAGAAGAAGTACCAGACGTTCCACAGCGGCAGCAGCACCTGGCGCACCGCGTCCCGGATGCCCGCCTCGGTGACCGCCATGTCGCCGCCGCGCAGCACCGGCGAGGACATCAGCATCCACCGCATCGCGTCCGACCCGTAGGCGTCGAAGACGTGGTAGACGTCCGGGTAGTTGCGCAGGCTCTTGGACATCTTGCGCCCGTCCGAGCCGAGCAGGATGCCGTGGCTCAGGCAGTTGCGGAACGCCGGCCTGTCGAACAGCGCGGTGGCCAGCACGTGCATGGTGTAGAACCAGCCCCGGGTCTGCCCGATGTACTCGACGATGAAGTCGCCCGGGTAGTGGTGCTCGAACCACTCGCGGTTCTCGAACGGGTAGTGCACCTGGGCGAACGGCATCGAGCCGGACTCGAACCAGCAGTCAAGCACCTCCGGCACCCGGCGCATCATCGACTTGCCCGTCGGGTCGTCCGGGTTGGGGCGGACCAGGTCGTCCACCGCCGGCCGGTGCAGGTCGGTCAGGCGTACGCCGAAGTCACGCTCGATGTCGGCCAGCGAGCCGTACACGTCGACGCGCGGGTAGTTCGGGTCGTCGGAGCGCCACACCGGGATCGGCGAGCCCCAGAACCGGTTCCGGCTGATCGACCAGTCCCGGGCGTTCGCGAGCCACTTGCCGAACGAGCCGTCCTTGATGTGGCCGGGGGTCCAGTTGATCTGCTGGTTCAGCTCGACCATCCGGTCCTTGAACGTCGTCACCGCGACGAACCACGACGACACCGCCTTGTAGACCAGCGGGGTGTCGCAGCGCCAGCAGTGCGGGTAGGAGTGGGTGTAGGTGTCCTGCCGCAGCACCACCCCCCGCTCCTTCAGCTCCCGGATCACCGGCTTGTTCACGTCGAAGACCTGCTCGCCCTGGTACGGCGGCACCAGCGCGGTGAACCGCGTGTGGTCGTCCACCGTCACCACGGTGGGGATGCCGGCGGCGTTGCAGGTGTTCTGGTCGTCCTCGCCGAAGGCGGGGGCCAGGTGGACGATCCCGGTGCCGTCCTCGGTGGTGACGAAGTCCGCGCCGAGCACCTGGTAGGCGTTCGGGCCGGCCGGCTCGACGAGGAAGTCGTACAGCGGCGTGTAGCGGCGTCCGACCAGGTCGCGGCCGTACACGGTGCCGACCTGCTCGTACCCCTCGAGTTCCTTGGCGTACGCGCCGAGGCGCGCGGCACCCACGACGTAGCGCTCGCCGTCGCGTTCCAGCAGCGCGTACTCGATGTCGGGGCCGACGGCGAGCGCCAGGTTCGACGGCAGGGTCCACGGCGTGGTCGTCCAGACGCCCAGCTTGACCGGCCCGCGCAGCGGCTCCGGCGCGTTCTCGTCGGCGGTCAGCTCGAACCAGACGGTGAGCGTCGGGTCGTGCCGGTCCCGGTAGACGTCGTCCATCCGGGTCTCGGTGTTCGACAGCGGCGTCTCGCACCGCCAGCAGTACGCGAGCACCCGGAAGCCCTCGTAGACCAGACCCTTGTCGTGCAGGGTCTTGAAGGCCCACATGACGCTTTCCATGTAGTCCAGGTCGAGCGTCTTGTAGTCGTTGGCGAAGTCGACCCAGCGGGCCTGCCGGGTGACGTACCGCTCCCAGTCGTGGGTGAACTCCAGCACCGAGGTGCGGCAGGCGTCGTTGAACCGGGCCACGCCGAGGTCGAGGATCTCCGCCTTGGTGGTGATGCCGAGCTGCTTCTCGGCCACCACCTCGGCGGGCAGGCCGTGGCAGTCCCAGCCGAACCGGCGCTCGACGCGCCGCCCGCGCATGGTCTGGTAGCGCGGCACCACGTCCTTGACGTAGCCGGTGAACAGGTGCCCGTAGTGCGGCAGGCCGTTGGCGAACGGCGGGCCGTCGTAGAAGACGTACTCGTTCTCGCCGTCGCGGCCGGCGTCGCGGGCCTCCACCGACGCCTCGAAGGTCTTGTCGGCCGTCCAGTGCTCCAGCACCCGGCGCTCGACCGCGGGCAGGTCCGGGCTTGCCGGGACACCGGCGCCGGTCGGGTCGTGCAACGGATAGGCCATCGCCTGTCGCTCTCCTCAGCAGCTCACTCGTCTGTGGTCTGCGAGGACGAGCCGAATCCGGTACGCCGTGAACGGCGTACCGGGCGTGGCCCGCGGTACCACCCCGCTTGGCGGCCGAGGTGCGACCGCCCGCTCGTTGGCCGGCTGTGACGGGCCGTCCCGTCCGGTTCTACTGAGCCGGTGACCCGGCCGTTCTTCCGGAGGCTCACCGGTGATGGCCGGGTCGTCGCCTGTGCGTTCAAGCGTACTCGACCCCCCGCCCGCCGCGCCGCCGAGTATCTCGCCGCCCCGCCTCTCCCCCGGCGATCATGAAGTTGACGGCGAAATCGGAGATCCACATCGCCGCCAACACCCTCCTGGGCGGCGGACCCGTCCGGCACCACCACGCCGATCGGCAGGTCGTTGGCGATCACCTTCCAGGTGGCGCGGGACGCGCGCAGCTCCCGGATCAGCACTCGCGCTGCGCCCTGCCGAGCAGGCCGCGGTGGCGGTCGGCGTACGTGTTGCCGTCGTTCGGGTCCTTGTAGGTGCGCATGTCCAGCACGAACACGTCCAGCAGCGACCCGTACGACAGCTTGCGGTACATCGGCCCGCCCGCCGGCACCGGCAGCCACTCGTGGAACGCCTGCCGGGCCCGGGCGGCGAGCACGTCCACGCGCTTCTCGCCGTACCGCTCGTCGGTCAGGATCTCCCCCGGGTACCGGTTGTTCACCACCTCGTGGTCGTCCCACTGGTTGATCTGCGGCACCTGGGCGGCGAACGCCCGCAGGTGCTCATCGAGCAGGTTGTACGCGAACTGTCCCCGGTACTCGGCCAGCGTCTCGGCCACCTTGCTCTTCTCCGGCGTCACCAGGTTGCGCCAGGTGCGGCCGTCCGGCAGCACCACGCTCTCCGTCAGCGGGCCGTCGGCGTACACGGTGTCGCCGCTGCACAGGAAGAAGTCCGGGCGGCGCTCCCGCATGGCCCGGAAGATCGCCAGGCCGTCGAAGTCCGGGCTGATCCCCCAGCGGTGAAGTCGCCGGTGGGGTCGACCACCGGGCCGCGCACCAGGCGGGCGCCGCGCAGGTCCGGGCGGCGGCTGACCTCGACCAGCATCCGGCCGGGCCGGTCCGCGCGGGTCCAGACCAGCGCCGACTCGGCGGTCACGTCGCCGCTCTGCACGCCGTGGGTGAGCAGCGGCCGGCCGCCGGGCCGCCATCCGGGCGCGGCGGGCGCGCCGGGCGCGCCGAGCAGCGCGCCGCCGGCGACTCCGGCACCGGCGACCAGGCCGGCGCGGAGCAGGGTACGTCGATCGAAGTGCGTCATGGGTTCTCCCGGTCTCGGCAGTGTCGCCAGCCCGGTCTACCGGCCGCAGGTGGCCGGGAACTCCGGTCGAGGTGACCGGCATGTCAACGCCCGCTGTCCAGCGCCCGATCATGACCACCGTCACACCGCCGTCCCGTCACACCGCGCCCGCGCCACCTCGTCCTGTCCGCGTACCCAACCTCGAGGAGGCGGCGATGAGCCGGATGGACATGGTGGCGGTGGCACCGGAGGCGTACCAGGCCGTGCTGGGCCTGGAGAAGTACGTCCGGGCGAACGTGGACCACACCGTGCTGGAGCTGGTGAAGCTGCGGGCGTCGATGCGCAACGGCTGCGCGTTCTGCGTCGACATGCACAGCCGGGACGCGCTGGCGGCCGGTGAGGACAGCCGCCGGCTGTTCGCTGTGGCGGCGTGGCGCGAGGCGCCGTTCTTCGACGAGCGGGAGCGGGCCGCGCTGGCCCTCACCGACGCGGTGACCCGGCTCGGCGAGCACGGCGTGCCGGACGAGGTCTGGGACGCCGCGGCGAAGGTGTGGTCGGAGAAGGAACTGGCGGACCTGGTGATGGCGATCGCCACCATCAACGTGTGGAACCGGATCGCGGTGACCTGCCAGACCCAGCCGCCCGCCCTGGCCTGAGGGCGGCCCTGGTCTGACGGCGGCCTGTGTCTGAATGCGGACACACGACGGCCCCGGTCCCGCGAAGACGCGGGGCCGGGGCCGTCGGCGGGTCGGTCAGGCCAGCTCGGGGAACCAGAGCGCGATCTCGCGCTTGGCGCTGTCCGCCGAGTCGGAGGCGTGCACCAGGTTCTCCCGGTTCGACAGCGACAGGTCGCCGCGGATGGTGCCGGCGGCGGCCTTGCGGCCGTCGGTGCTGCCGATCATCGCGCGCACCACCTCGATCACCTGGTCGCCGGAGAGCACGAGCGCCACCAGCGGTCCGCTGGTCATGAACGTCTTCAGCGGCGGGTAGAACGGCTTGTCGACGTGCTCGGCGTAGTGCTGGTCGGCGAAGTCGCCGTCCATGGTCCGGCTCACCATCGCGTCGATCCGCAGGCCCTTGCGCTCGAAGCGGGACAGGATCTCGCCCACCAGACCCCGGCGCACCGCGTCGGGCTTGATCAGTACGAGCGTCCGCTCGTCCGGGCTGCTGCTGGACACGCTGGTTGCCTCCTGTGCGCTCAACGGGGTTCGGCTGGGTACGGTCAGCGTAGCGACCCGGTCCCGACGCCGGCGCGGCGGCTGCGTCTTCCCTGGCCCGCCGCGGCGGCCTAGCCTGACCATGGAACCCCTGGGAGGTCCACTGTGGCGAATGGCGGGAACCGCACGATCGCGCCGGTACGCAAACTGATCGGCGTGGTGCTGGGCACCGTCGCCACCTTCGTGACGGTGTTCGGGCTCGGCATGACGAGCTGGGCCATCGTGGCCCTCGGCGTCGCCCTGCTCGTGCTGGCGATCGCCCTGGCCACGGTGCGCGGCGGCGGTCGCACCTGGGTGATCGGCCTGGGGCACGTGCACAGCGCCTCCGAGCCACCCACCCAGTACGCGTTCGGCCGGTGCGAGCTGCAACTCGTCATCGACGCGCCGGGGCTGCCGCCCCGCTCCAAGAAGATCATCGAGCCTCGGGTGCCGGTCGCCAAGTGGCCCTCGCTGGGCCAGGCGCTGCCGGTCCGGGTGGCGCTGGACGACCAGCGGCACGTACGCGTGCTCTGGGACGAGGTGCCCACGCACACGGAGAGCGCCGCCGCCGTCGCCGATCTGCCGCCCGAGTACGCCCCCGAGCCGGACCCGCTGGACGAGCCGCTGATCGCGCAGGAGGCCCCGCCGTGGGCCGGGCGCGCGCCGGAGGACGACTTCCGCGACGACTACCCGCCCGCGCCGGACCCGTACCTGGACGACGTCCCGCCCCGGGCCGAGGAACGCGAGCCGGTGGTGCTGCACCAGAGCCCCGGCGGCCCGGTGGTGCTGGAGGGGCAGCTCGTCGAACGGGCCGCCACCACCGGCCCGCTCCCCCGCCGCGCACCCGCGCCCCGCGCACCGGCCGAGGAGCCGGCCGACACGGTGCGTGTCGACACGGTGCTCGCCGACCCCGGACCGGCGGTCGGCCCTGAACCGGCAGCCGACCCCGCGCCGGCAGCCGACACCCTGCCCGACCCGATCGACGTGCCGCTGGACGACCCCTCGGACTCTCCTCGGCGCTCCGACGTGCCGCCGACCGCCGAGGAACTGGACGAGGCGATCTTCGGCTCGGCCGAGCCGGACGATCTGGCCAGCCCGATCAGTGGCGTCGGCATCACGCTGCTCGTCGCCGACCTGGACCGGTCCCTCGACTTCTACCGCGAACTGGGCTTCGACGAACTGGACCGGGGCGAGGGCAACGCCGTGCTCTCCTCCGGCCCGACCCGGCTGGTGCTGCGCCGGGTGACCGGTGCCGCCCCGATCAGCCGCCGGCTGGTGCACGTCAACCTGGAGGTGGACGACATCCAGGGGGCGTACGAGCGGCTGCGCGACTCCGGCGTCCGGTTCACGTACGCCCCGCGCGTGGTCAACCGGGGCACCAAGCTGGAGGTGTGGGCGGCGGCGTTCCGCGACCCCGACGGCCACGGCGTGGCCCTGACCCAGTGGCGCACGCTCGCCGACGCCTGAGCCGTACCCGGCGGGCCGTCCTCAGCCGAGGATGACCCGCCGCACGTGCAGCGCGTACGCCCACACCAGCGCGAACATCACCCCGAGCGCGAACAGCGACCAGTGCAGCAGCCCGGAGAGCAGCAGCAGACCCTGGAGCACGGTGCCGGCGTGCCACGCCCACGGGCGGCGCATCATGCCGGCCAGCACCACGCAGGCGACCGCCAGCGCCACGATCGCGCCGATCGCCGCGCCGCTCAGGTCACCGCCGACCACCCGGATCGGCTGGATGGCCAGCAGCAGCACCAGCGCCTCCAGCGACATCGTGCCGGCGCCCAGCCCGCGTACCGCCTTGTCCGGGTTCCGTAGCCCGGACCGCCGCCCGCCGTCCGGCGCCCGGTCCTCCGCCGCGTCGCCAGCCGGCTGCTGCGGACCCGTCGCCTGCTCCGGACCCGTCGGCTGCTCAGCGCCGGTCGGGCGCTGCTGCGGGCCGGTCATCGCTTGAGCAGCCGGCGGGCGTCGGCCACTGTCACCACCGATCCGGTGATCAGCACGCCCACCCCGGACAGTTCGCCCGGCACGTCCGCCTCGGCCTCCGCCACCGCCGCCTCGATGGCGTCGGGCATCTCCCGGGTCGCCTGCACCCGCTCCGGCCCGAAGATCTCCCGCGCCAGCGCGGCCAGCTCCTCCACCGGCATCGCCCGGGCCGAGCTGTTCTCCGCCACCACGATCGAGTCGAGCACCGGTTCGAGCAGTTCCAGCAGGCTCGCCGCGTCCTTGTCGCCGAGCACCGCCAGCACGCCGACGAGCTTGCTGAACGCGAACTCCTCCTGCACGGCGGCGACCGTGGCGGCCATCCCGTGCGGGTTGTGCGCGCCGTCGAGCAGCACCGTCGGGGCGGTACGCACCCGCTCCAGCCGGCCCGGCGAACTGGTGGCGGCGAAGCCCTCACGGACCGCCTCGATGTCGAGCTGCCGCCGGGCCCCGGCGCCCAGGAACGCCTCCACGGCGGCGAGCGCCACCGCCGCGTTCTGCGCCTGGTGCGCGCCGTGCAGCGGGATGAAGATCTCCTCGTACACCCCGCCCAGGCCCTGGATGGTCAGCACCTGGCCGCCGACGGCCACCGCGCGGCGCAGCACGCCGAACTCGGCACCCTCCCGCGCGACGGTGGCGTTCACCTCGGCGCAGCGTTCCAGGATCGGCCGGGCCGCCTCCTCCTCCTGCGCCGCCGCGATGACTGTGGCGCCGGGGTGGATGATGCCCGCCTTGTGCAGCGCGATGTCCTCGATCGTGTCGCCGAGCCACTCGGTGTGGTCCAGCCCGATCGGGGTGATCACGGCGACGCCGGCCTGGATGACGTTCGTCGCGTCCTCCGCGCCGCCGAGCCCGACCTCCACCACCGCCACGTCGACCGGAGCGTCGGCGAACGTGGCGAACGCCAGCGCCGTGGTCATGTCGAAGTAGGTCAGCGGCTCGGCGAACCGCTGGTCGACCAGCTCGGCCAGCGGCGCGATCTCGCGGTACGTGGACACGAACCGCTCCTCGCTCACCGATTCGCCGTCCAGGCTGATCCGCTCCCGGACGGTCTCCAGGTGCGGGCTCGTGTAGCGGCCGGTGTGCAGCCCGAACGCCCGCAGCAGCGAGTCGATCATCCGGGCCGTCGAGGTCTTGCCGTTGGTTCCGGTCAGGTGGATCGACGGGTACGCCCGCTGCGGGCTGCCCAGCAGGTCGAGCAGGGTCTCGATCTTCTCCAGCTCGAAGTGCATCCGGGTGAAGCCGCGCGCGTTGAGCGCGGCCTCCACCTCGGCGAACTCGGTGCGGTCGCTCATGCGGCACCACTTTCCGTTCGCGACTGCGGGGCTCGCGCCCCCGGCTCTCTCCCCGCGCTCACGAGGGCAGCGCCTCCAGGGCGGCGTCGATCCGGACCAGGTCCGCCTCGGCCACCGCCAGCCGTTCGCGGATCTTCGCCACCACCGGTTCGGGCGCCTTGCCGACGAACGCCGGATTGTCCAGCTTCGCCCGCGCCTGGGTGGCCTCCTTCTCGGCCGCCGCCCGGTCCTTGGTGAGCCGGGCGCGCTCGGCGGCCACGTCGATCGAGCCGCGGGTGTCGAGCGCGACGCTCACCGCACCGGGCATGGCGAGTGTGGCGCTGGCCTGGAAGCCGTCGCCGGGCGCGTCGAGCCGGGCCAGCGAGCGCACCAGCGGCTCGTGCGCCGCGATGCCCGCGCCGGCCAGGCCGTCGAGCCGCGCCGCGACCCGCTGGGTCGGCCGCAGCCCCTGGTCGGAGCGGAACCGCCGGACCTCGGTCACCACCCGCTGAAGCGTGGCGACCTCGCCCTCCGCGGCGTCGTCGATCAGGGTACGGTCGGCGACCGGCCAGGACGCCGTCAGCACGGTCTCGCCGCCGCTGAGCGCGGACCACAGCTCGTCGGTGACGAACGGGATGACCGGGTGCAGCAGCCGCAGGAGCTGGTCCAGCACGTGTCCGAGCACCCGGCGGGTGGTGTCGGCAGCCGGCCCACCCTCGGCGAGCACCGGCTTGCTCAGCTCCACGTACCAGTCGCAGACGTCGTCCCAGGCGAAGTGGTAGAGCAGGTCACAGACCTTGGCGAACTCGTACGCCTCGAACTGCTCGTCCACCTCGGCGGTGACGTGCGCCAGCCGGGACAGGATCCACCTGTCGACGGTGGAGAGGCCTGCGGCGTCCGGCAGCGGGCCGTCGGTGTGCGCGCCGTTCAGGAGCGCGAAGCGGGTGGCGTTCCAGAGCTTGTTGCAGAAGTTGCGGGAGCCCTGGCACCACTCCTCGCTGACCGGCACGTCCTGACCGGGGTTCGCGCCCCGGGCCAGCGTGAACCGGGTCGCGTCGGCGCCGAAGCGGTCGATCCAGTCCAGCGGGTCCACCACGTTGCCGAACGACTTCGACATCTTCTTGCCGTGCTCGTCGCGGACCATGCCGTGCAGCGCCACCACGTCGAACGGCTGCACGCCGTCCATCGCGTACAGGCCGAACATCATCATCCGGGCGACCCAGAAGAACAGGATGTCGTAGCCGGTGACGAGCACGCTGGTCGGGTAGAACTTCGCCAGGTCGGGGGTGCGCTCGGGCCAGCCGAGCGTGGAGAACGGCCACAGGCCGCTGGAGAACCAGGTGTCCAGGACGTCCTCGTCCTGCCGCCAGCCCTCGCCGGTCGGCGGCTCCTCGTCCGGGCCGACGCAGACGATCTCGCCGTCCGGGCCGTACCAGACGGGGATGCGGTGGCCCCACCACAGCTGGCGGGAGATGCACCAGTCGTGCATGTTGTCGACCCAGGCGAAGTAACGCTTGGCCAGCTCGGCCGGCTCGATCTTCACCCGGCCGTCGCGCACCGCGTCACCGGCCGCCTTCGCCAGCGGCGCGGTGTTGACGAACCACTGCAACGACAGGCGCGGCTCGACAGTCGTCTTGCACCGCGAGCAGTGCCCCACCGCGTGCAGGTACGGCCGCTTCTCGGCCACGATCCGGCCCTGCTCGCGCAGCGCCGCGACGATCGCCGGCCGGGCCTCGTACCGGTCCAGGCCCTGGAACGGGCCGGGCGCGGTGATGACGCCGCGCTCGTCCATGATCGTCAGCGAGGGCAGGTCGTGCCGCTGGCCGATCTCGAAGTCGTTCGGGTCGTGCGCCGGGGTCACCTTGACCATGCCGGTGCCGAAGCTCGGGTCGACGTGCTCGTCGGCGACGATCGGGATGCGCCGGTCGGTGAGCGGAAGCTCCACCTCGGTGCCGATCAGGTGCCGGTAGCGCTCGTCGTCGGGGTGCACCGCCACCGCCGTGTCGCCGAGCATCGTCTCCGCGCGGGTGGTCGCCACCACGACCTCGTCGCCGTAGCGGATCGACACCAGCTCGCCCTCGTCGTCGGTGTGCTCCACCTCGATGTCGGACAGCGCGGTGAGGCAACGCGGGCACCAGTTGATGATCCGGTTGGCCCGGTAGATGAGCCCGTCGTCGAAGAGCTTCTTGAACATGGTCTGCACGGCCCGGGACAGGCCCTCGTCCATGGTGAAGCGCTCACGGTCCCAGTCGACCGCGTCGCCGAGCCGGCGCATCTGGCCGAGGATCGCGCCGCCGGACTCGGCCTTCCACTGCCAGACCCGCTCGACGAACTTCTCCCGTCCGAGGTCGTGGCGGGACAGCCCTTCCCCGGCGAGCTGCCGCTCGACCAGGTTCTGGGTGGCGATACCGGCGTGGTCCATGCCCGGCAGCCAGAGCGCCTCGTGCCCCTGCATCTTCTTGCGCCGGGTGAGCGCGTCCATGAGGGTGTGCTCGAACGCGTGCCCCATGTGCAGCGACCCGGTGACGTTCGGCGGCGGGATGACGATGGTGAACGGCGGCTTCTCGCTGTCCGCCGACGCCCGGAAGTGGCCGCCGGCTACCCACTGCTCGTACCGTCGCTGCTCTACCTCGCCGGGCTGGTACTGGCCGGCGAGGGTCGGGGCGTCGGGGCGTCGGGCATCCAGTCTCTCGGTCACCCTGAAAGTCTACGGAGCGCTTTCGGGGACCCGACGTGCACCACCTGTGATTCGCGTACGGTGGCGGTCATGTCCGATGCGCATCTCACGGAGCGCGCGGTCGACGGGGGTTCCGATCCGTTCGAGCTGACCGAAGAGCCGATCGAGCTGAGCCGCCGCGACCCCGCGCAGGAGTCCGAACGCCGTCCGTTCTCGCGGCGCCGGAAGATCGTCCTTGCCGCCCTGGTCGCGGCCGGCCTGGCCGGTGCCGGCGCCTTCGGAGTGGGCGGCTGGCGCGTGCTCCAGCAGAAGGACACGACCCTCGGCCAGCCCGCCGAGGTGGCCGGGCTGGTGCGGGACGACAGTGAGCGGGCCCGCAGCACCGCTGAGTACCTGCGCGACGGGCTGGCCGCCGACATCGAGCTGGACCGCAGCTTCGGGGCTGTCTACTCCGACCGGGGAGACGTCAAGCGCTCGGTGCTCCTGTTCGGCGGCACCACGCTGCTGTGGCAGCCCGAACGCGACCTGGACACCCTGTTCGGGCTGATGGCGGACGAGACCGGCCGGGTGGCCGGGTTGCGCGAGGTGGACGCCGGCCGCCTGGGCGGCGTGATGAAGTGCGGTACGACCACCGGCGACGGTGGCGACTTCGCGGTGTGCGGCTGGGCCGACCACGGCAGCGTCGTAATGGGGATGTTCCCGGGCCGCCGGATCGACGACGCGGCAGCGCTGTTTCGCGACATCCGCGAGTCCGTCCAGAGCCGCTGACCCCGCTCATCCGAGGGCTGGCTCCGGCCGGCTTTCCGGGACTCAACGCAATTCAGGGCCACCCCGTGCGGGGTGGCCCTGAATTGAAAGATTGTCCGGCGGTGTCCTACTCTCCCACACCCTCCCGAGTGCAGTACCAT
>NZ_JBEZMS010000066.1:0-14944 GCF_040652815.1 Micromonospora sp. NPDC048169 | reverse complement strand
TCCTGCCGCCCGCACCAGAGCCCGACGGGGGTGCCGCGCAGCTTTTCCGCTCCGGTGAAGACCGCGCCGCCGTGTCCCGCCGACTCACCCGAGCCACGTTGTGTGCTGGTGGTCGAGGCTCCGACGGCAGCGCGGCAGCCGCCCTGGCCGGTGTCGCCGCCGCGAACGACGCCGGCCGGCGGGCAACGGCTGTCCCAGCGGGAGAGCGAGGTACTGGAGTGCATCGCCAGCGGCCTCACCCACGGGCAGACCGCGGTGCGGCTGCAGGTCAGCATCCACTCGGTGAACACCTACGTCAAGCGGCTGAAGGCGAAGCTCGGCCACGGCAACAAGGCATTTCTCACCCGGGCCGCGATCGACTCCGGGAAACCGGCGGACGGCCGACCGGAATGTCCGTGAGACGGGCCGCCAGCGGCGTCGGGCCCGCCGCACGAAAGCTCCTGTCCCTCGTTTACGGGACAGGCGGTCCCGAGCCGGCATCACTATTCTTCGATTACACGTCGCCGCGCCGGGACAACCCCCACCGAACGATCGGCGCAGCGATTATTCGACCGGAGTGGAGGACCAGTTGAGAACAACGACGACCCCTTATCGGCGCATTGCCGGGGTGCTTGCCGCGCTCATGATCGGCAGCGCCGCGGCTTTCGCCGCCCCCGCGTCGGCGATGGCGGAGATCATCGATCCGGATGAGCCCTACGACGGCATCGAGGGAAACTTCACCGGCGGTGACGTCACCGACCCCGGGCTCGAGCAGCCGACCGACGACCAGACGAACCTCAAGCTCCAGATCTCCCAGGAGTGGTACGCGGTCAACGTCCAGGGCGCGGATCCGACCCAGCTCACCAAGCTGCAGAACGACTACACCGCACAGTACGGCGACTCGGGTTACGTCGACCCCGGTGACGGCGCCGGCCTGCGTACCACGGCGGCCAGCAGCCGTATCCTGCCCTTCGTGCAGTACGCGCAGGCCAAGGGCTACTACTGCGGTCCCGCCTCGGGCTACATGATCATCCGCTACCTGCACGGCTCCGGGTACACCAGCCGCTACAACGGCAACAGCCTGTCCCAGGCCAACCTGGCCAACAGCGCGCACATGAACACCGAGGCCAACAAGAGCACCACGTGGACCAGCAAGCGGTTCGCCACGGGCATCAACCGTTGGCGCAACGTCCCCTGGTACGTGCAGGTGCCAAAGCCCAGCGGCTCACTGCTGCCCAAGATCTTCACCCACAGCGTGGGCGGCAACGGCATGCCGATCGGCGCGGACACGGTCGAGTTCGCCGGCGGCTCGCACTACAACGGACACCCGACCAACAAGACGATCGGCCACTGGATCGTCGGCTACGGTTACGTCCAGTCCGGCCAGAACACCACCTGGGCCGATCCGGCCACCTCGGTGTGGTCGAGCACGAAGAAGTCGTTTACCTACACCACCTCCACCTTCGCCACTCGGTTCCTCCAGTCGAACGGAGTCGTTTACTAGCCATGCGCCGGACACTGACAGTTGCGTTGATCCTTCTGACTGTCGGTGGCTGTGACGACGGTAAGGGGGAGGACGCCGCCGGACGGGCAGCGTCCTCCCCCGTCTCCTCACCCAGCGCCGACACCGACAGCGGCTCGACCACAGGTGCCCCTTTCGAGATCGGCTCCCGGCACGCCACGAAGGACGCGGCGAGCGCGCGAGAGGGCCGCGAGCTGCGTGGAGGCTTCGTCGTGGGGGGTGCGCAGGCAGGCGGCCGCACGCTCAACCATCTCGGCCTCACCCCCGACGGTCAGCTCATCAGCGCCGCCAACCCCGTTCCCAAGACGGGTGACGGCGAGCTGGGCATCGGCCAGAGCCGGGTGGGTCTCTACTCCGGCGGGCGGGCGCGCACCCTGTCCCCGGCCCCGAGCGGCCCGCCCCGACAAGCCATCTACGCCGACGCGGACGACCGGACCGTGGCCTGGATGGAGACCTCCAGCACCGACATGTACCAGATGGACTGGCTGGTGTACGGCTTCGACCGGAGTTCCGGCCGGTCCGTGCTGCTGGGTGACTCGGCACCGATCGCCAAGGGCAAGAAGATGCCCATCCCACCGGGCAGCTCCATGCTCTCCGTGGGCACTGATCGGGTCTACTGGACCACGACCGTCCCCACGACGGGCGAGCGTGACTTCGGCGCGCAGATCCTCGCCAGCTCGCCGGCCGGCGGCGCGGCGCCATCGGTCGTCGCCCAGCGGGCGAAGCTTCCGGCCGCAGCCGGCAAGGACCTCTACTATGTCCGGTCCGAGGACGTGGCTCCCGGATTCCCCAAGAGCCGCTACGAGATCCACAAGGTGAGCGGCGGCCGTGACAGCGTGTACGCCTCCGGCCCGCTGACCGGAGAGCAGCAGGTCAGCGCGCTCACGGCGGAGCCCGGGCACGTCTCCTGGATCGTGACCGGCGCCACCGAGGAGACGCCCGGGACCTTGTTCGTCCTGCCGTCGGCCACCAAGCGGGCCATCGAGGTGACCCTCGGCGACAATGGCCCCGCCATGACGCTCGGCTCGTCGCCGAAGCTCGTCTGCTGGAGCAACGGCAGTGGCAGCGGCGACGCCGGCCAGTACGTGCTCGAGGTGGCGACCGACCGGATGTGGCGGCTCGGCGAGGCGCCGGGCCTGAGTCTGGCGTTCGCCGGCGGCGACTTCGTCGCCTGGTCGAAGTTGGGGTCGGAACCGCAGAAGCCCGAGCAGAACTCGCTGAGGGTGGCGCGGTTCGTGGGTGGGAAAGCCTGACCACGACGCGGACGGCACGGCCGTCGATCGGCGGACCCGCCGCTGACCCGAACGGGCAGAGCCGTCGGCTCACCCCTGTCGATGGCGCGTTTGGTCGGCTACGTTCAGCCGAACCGGCGGAATTCGACAGATGTCACTGAGTCGCCGACCTTCACCATTCCCTACGAACGGAGTGGCATGCTCCCCATGTCGCAGCACAGGGCACGGCGACGCCTACTCGTCGCGCTGCCCGCCATCGCGCTCGCGGCCACGTCGCTGACCGTGACGGACAGCGCGGCGGCTCAGCCTGCCCGGTCCGCACCGGTCACGATCGGGGCGGACGAGCACTACATCAACTACGCCGAGCCCGAGGTCCAGCCTGACACCGGCGGCAAGGAGGTGAAGGGCCGCGACGGCGTCTTCTCCTCACCGGCGGACGAGGCCCGCGCCTACGACCGCAAGTACGCCGGGGGTAACCCGATCGCGGCGCGCGAGCTGGCCAAGCTGGAGGCCAAGTCCATCCGGACCGGCAAGAGCCCTCGCAAGATCAAGCAGGCCAAGAGCACGCAGACCGCCAAGCTGCTGACGCTGCTCGTCGAGTTCAACGACAAGGCCAACGACGACTTCACAGGCGTGATGGTCCCGAAGACGGTGTTCGAGGACCGCACCTGCGTTCCCGGCACCGTGCAGAACGGGCCGCGCCACAACACGATCCCGAACCCGGCCACCCTGCCGCACAAGGACAACAACTCGATGTGGGTGCCGGACTTCTCGCCGGCCCACTACGACAAGATGCTGTACAGCAAGAAGGGCATCACCGAGCGGGTCCGCAAGGACCTGAAGGGGCCGGACGGCAAGCCGGGCATCAGCCTCGCCGGACGGACCATGCACAACATGTACCTGGAGATGTCCAAGGGCGCGTACACCGTGGACGGGCAGGCCAGCCCGTGGATCACGGTGCCGCACTCGGAGGGCTGGTACGCCGCCTCGCGCTGCTTCCAGGACGAGAACGGCAACTGGGTCGCCGGGCGTGAGCAGTCGATGAACGGCCACCCGGACAACCCGCAGGGTGCCGGCCGGCTCGCCACCGACGCGATCGACGCGCTGGCCGCGGCCGACCCGAACTTCCCCTGGGCCGACTACGACATCGAGGACCAGAGCGACCGCGACGGCGACGGCAACTACCACGAGCCGGACGGTGTGATCGACCACCTGGTGCTGGTGCACGCCAACCAGGGCAAGTCCCGCGGTGGCGGCGACGTCGGCGTCTACTCGGTGTGGGCGCACTCCTCGACGGTGACCGGTGGCTACACGATCCCGGGCACCAACCTGAAGGTGTCGAACTACATCGTGCAGCCGGAGGACGCCGGCGTCGGCGTCTTCGCCCACGAGTTCGGGCACGACCTGGGCCTGCCGGACCTCTACGACACCTCCGGCAACGCCGACTCCGACGTGGACTTCTGGGACCTGATGGCTTCCGGCTCGCACTCCGGCGAGATCTTCCAGGCGCTGCCCACGCACATGGGCCTCTGGGACAAGTGGGTGCTGGGCTGGGCCGAGCCGAAGACGTTCGGTCCGGGTGACCGGTCCAAGCTGGTCAAGCTCGGGCAGACGTCGCGTACGCCGGTCGGCACCGAGGACGGCATCAAGATCGACCTGCCGGACAAGGTGATCTCGCTGGCGACGCCGCACAGCGGCTCGAACATGTGGTACTCCGGTGCCGACCAGAACTGGGCCGACGTCAAGCTCAGCCGTACGGTGTCCGTGCCGAACGCCGCCGACGCGAAGTTCTGGATGTGGAACAACTTCGTCATCGAGGCGGACTGGGACTTCGGCTTTGTCGAGGTCTCCACCGACGGCGGGGCCACCTGGAGCGAGCAGAAGGTGTACGCCGAGGGCGGTGCGCTGGTCTCCACGAACGACGGGTACGCCGACCCGAACGGCCGCATGGTCGACTTCGGCAACAAGAAGTACGGCCTGACCGGCAGCACGAACGGCTGGCGACACGACTACGTAGACCTGTCGTCGTACGCCGGGCAGACCGTGCAGGTGCGGCTGCGGTACGCCACCGACGAGGCGTTCGTGGAGCGCGGCTGGTTCGCCGACGACTTCTCGGTGACCGGCGGCGGTGCCACCACCTGGAGCGACGACGTGGAGAGCGGCGCGGCGGGCTGGACCCAGACCGGCGGCACCTTCACCGACACCAGCGGCGCGGGTTGGTACATCGACTCGGGCACCCAGGTGAAGTCGCACTACTACCTGGCCGAGTGGCGTAACTTCGACGGCTTCGACAACGGTCTGAAGTACACCTACGACACCGTCTACTCGCACGAGGCGTGGAAGGTCGACCGGATCGCGTACAACGCGCCGGGCATGCTGGTCTGGTACCGGGACACCCAGCTCGGCGACGTCAACCACGTCACCGCGCAGATGACCGCGCTGCCCAGCTACGGCGCCAAGGGCGGGCTGCTGATCGTCGACTCGCACAACGACCCGCTGCGCCGCAAGGGCGTCGCGGCCGAGAAGGACCCGTCGGTGCTGAAGAACCTGCCCAGCCGGCCGCAGTCCTCCAACGCCGCGTTCGGCCTGAAGCCGACGTACCCGTTCAAGGAGTGCCTGGAGGCGGCGGACGAGCCGTACAGCGAGTACTGCACGAAGTTCGGCCCGCAGGCTCCGGTGCGCGGCTTCACCGACGCCAAGGGCTGGTACCCGGGCATCGAGATCCGCGACGGTGCCGCGTACGCGCGGGACAACGACGCCTCGGTGGTCGTCCCGTCGCGGGGCAACCAGCAGTACACGACCCGGGTGGTGAACCCGGACGGCACTCCGGCGACGGACTACTACGGTTCGACGCTGGGTGGCGGGGCGATCGTGCTCGGCACCGGCAACCCGGGTGACGCGGGCGTCCAGTACGGCGTCTCGATCATCATCAAGCGGGCCGCCAAGGACAACTCGTACGCTCAGGTGTACGTCGTCCCGCCGCGGAGCTGAACCGTACGTTCAAACCGGAACCGGAATGACCGAAAAATGAGCTGAACAAGCTCGATGGGGGAAGGGTCGGGAGCGCGAGCGCTCCCGACCCTTCCGCGTTATCGCTTAATCCATGACTGTCACTGCAATCCATGATCCAGACATCGCTGCTGGTCAACGGCTCAGTGACAGGCCGGTGTGTGACGGCGAAAAGCATCCCCAACAAAAAGTTGCTACAAATCGACGCACACATCTTCCCACCAGTCGCAGCAGTGTCTATGTTCACCCTTGGTCCCACTAGTGGGACGTTCCACCGGCCCGTACCCCCAGTTGGGCCGGTTCCCTCACACCGGAGGTACCACGTGCGCAAAGTCGCAGTGGGTCTGCTCGGGCTTTCGCTGACCGCGACGGGCTTGGTGGCAGGCACGGCCGCCAGCGCCGCGCCGACGCCGAAGCTGCCGACCGCCGCTCCGTCGGTGGCCGAGCCTGCGCAGGCTGAGCACGACCTGCCCAACCCGCTCGAGGAGAAGCGGCGCGCGCTGCGCCAGGAGGGCCTGAGCGAGGTCCTGTCCGGCAGGGCGAAGGCCGAGAAGATCAACGGCAGCACGGTCGTCAAGGTCGGCGAGCGCGCTGCCGCGGGTCCCTCGGCGGGCAGGTCCGCCAAGAGCACCAAGGCCGGCAAGGGCCCGGTCAAGGACCAGTACGTCGAACTCTCCCGCAAGCAGACCGACAAGATCTTCGTCATCCTCGCGGAGTTCGGCGACGAGCGGCACCCGAGCTACCCGGACCAGGACACGAACCCGAACATCCCGGGTCCGGCCCGGTTCGACGGACCGCGCGTCAACCAGATCCCGCAGCCCAACCGGGCGGTGGACAACTCCACCGTGTGGCAGGCCGACTACAGCGCCGACCACTACCGGCAGCTGTACTTCGGCACCAACCCGGGTGACGAGTCGCTGAAGCAGTACTACGAGGCCCAGTCCTCGGGTCGGTACAGCGTCGACGGCGAGGTCACCAACTGGGTGAAGGTGCGGTACAACGAGGCTCGCTACGGCCGCTCCGGCGGCTACCCGTGCGCCTCGAACGTCTGCACCAACACCTGGGCGCTGGTCCGCGACGCCGCCAACCAGTGGGTCGCCGACCAGAAGGCGCAGGGCCGCTCCGACGCGGAGATCGCCGCGGACGTCAAGGCGATGGACCAGTGGGACCGGTACGACTTCGACGGCGACGGCAACTTCAACGAGCCGGACGGCTACATCGACCACTTCCAGATCGTCCACGCCGGCGGCGACGAGGCCGACGGTGACCCGTACCAGGGTGAGGACGCCATCTGGAGCCACCGGTGGTACGCCTTCGCCAGCGACCAGGGCAACACCGGCCCGGAGAACTTCCCGGCCGGCGGCACCCAGATCGGCAACACCGGCGTCTGGATCGGTGACTACACGATCCAGCCGGAGAACGGTGGCCGGAGCGTCTTCTACCACGAGTACGGCCACGACCTCGGTCTGCCGGACGACTACAACGTGGTCAGTGGTGGGGACAACAACAACGAGCACTGGACCCTGATGGCCCAGAGCCGGCTCGGTGCCAAGAACGACGGTGGCATCGGCGAGCGCGGCGGCGACCTCGGCGCGTGGAACAAGCTCCAGCTCGGCTGGCTCGACTACGAGGTCGTGGTGGCCGGACAGAAGCGCACCCTCCAGCTCGGCCCGCAGGAGTACAACTCCAACAAGGCCCAGGCTGCCGTGGTGGTGCTGCCGCAGCGGGAGTACACGTTCCAGAACGGCAAGCCGTTCGAGGGTACGAAGCAGTTCTTCTCGGGCAACGACGACGACCTGAACAACGCGATGACGCGCACTGTCGACCTCACCGGGAAGACCAGCGCCGCGCTGTCGATGAAGGGTCGTTACAGCATCGAGGCGGACTACGACTACCTGTTCTTCGAGGCGTCCACCGACGGTGGCCAGACCTGGGCCTCGCTGCCCGGTACGGCCAACGGCACCCCGCTGAAGGAGATCTCCCCCGGGCGCTACGCCCTGGACGGCTCCAGCAACGACCAGTGGGTCGACATCAACATCCCGATGGACGCGGTCGCCGGCAAGGTCGTGCAGTTCCGGCTCCGCTACCAGACGGACGGCGGTGTCTCCGAGGGCGGCTTCTACGGTGACGCGATCACCGTGACCGCCGACGGTCAGACGCTCCTCACCGACGGCGCCGAGGCCGGCGCGAACGGCTGGACCCTCAGCGGCTTCAGCATCGTCGAGGAGACCTACACCCGTAAGTTCGACAACTTCTACATCGCCGGTAACCGGTCGTACGTCTCGTACGACAAGTACCTCAAGACCGGCCCGTACTTCTTCGGCTACGCGAACACCCGCCCGGACTACGTGGACCACTACGCGTACCAGGAGGGTCTGCTGATCTCCTACTGGAACCTCCGGTTCGCGGACAACGACACGTTCGCGCACCCGGGTGAGGGTCGGAACATGATCATCGACGCGCACCCGCGGCCGATCTACAACCTGACCGGGCAGCCCTGGCGGGCCCGCGTCCAGGTCTACGACGCGCCGTTCAGCCTGAAGAAGGCCGACTCGTTCACGCTGCACCTCAACAGCCAGCCGCAGTACATCCGCGGCCAGGCGGCGCAGCCGCTGTTCGACGACACCAAGCAGTACTGGTACCCGGAGCTGCCGAACCACGGCGTCAAGCTCCCGGCCACCGGCACCAAGATCAAGGTCCTGGAGCAGAACGGCACCTCGATGAAGGTCCGCTTCTCCTGATCCACTGATCGACGCACGACGCGATGCCCGGGCGGTTCACCCGCCCGGGCATCGCCCTTTGCGGGGAACCCGGCGCACCCCGCCGGCGTCCCATCCGGGTGACGCCCCGTGCCACGCTGCCGGCCGCCCTCGCGCTGGTGCCGCTCGCCGGCACGGGGGTGCGGCGGAGACGGAGGATCCGTGCCTGACGACCACCAGCCGGCCCCGAGCGGCGCCGGCGCGCCCGCCGATCGCCCCACCCCGCTGTCCGCCACCGACCTGCCGACGCTGCGCCGGCCCGCCGGTCCGCCGAAGAAGCCGACCGACAACCGGCCCACCGGCGTCGTCGTCGGCTGGATCACCCGGGGCGGGTCCGGGCCGTGCTACGGGCTGATGGACGAGAACGGCACGGAGTACGCGGTGTACGGCCCGAACGCCGGCGAGCTGCGCAAGGGCGACCTGGTCACGCTACGGCTCACCGCGCGGGACCGCGCCGTCGACTGCGGGCCCGGCATCCCGATGCGGATCGTCAATGAATGACGTCCGGTAGCGACGTACTCACCCGTCGCCGAGCGGGCGGCGTACGCGACTCCGGGTGCCCGCCCGGAGAAATCCCTGATCCTGGTCACCTGTGGGGCCGGTGGGCCACCGGCGGCCCTAGGCTGTGCCCCATGACCGACCAGCGCGGCGGACCCGTCGACGAGTCCTGCGTCCTGCCCGAGGGGCCGTGGACGCACCGGTTCGTCGGCGCCAACGGCAGCCGGTTCCACGTTGTCGAGGCGGGCACCGGTCCGATGGTGCTCTTCCTACACGGCTTCCCCGAATACTGGTATGCCTGGCACGAGATGCTGCCGGCGGTCGCCGACGCGGGCTTCCGGGCGGTCGCTGTCGACCTGCGCGGTTACGGCGCGAGCGACAAACCACCCCGGGGGTACGACGGCTACACGCTCGCCGCCGACGTCGCCGGCCTGATCCGGGCGCTCGGGGAGCGGTCGGCCACGGTGGTCGGCACCGGTGCGGGCGGGCTGATCGGCTGGACCGCCGCCTCCTTCCACCCGACCCTGGTCCGGCGGCTCGTGGTGCTCGGCGCACCGCATCCGCTGCGGCTGCGGGCGGCCATCTTCGCCGACCCGCGCGGCCAGTTCACCTCGGCCACCGCGACGCTGAAGTTCCAGCTCCCCCGCTACGAGCACGTGCTGACCCGGGACGGCGCCGCCGAGGTGGAGGAGACGCTGCGCCGGTGGGGCGGGCCGCGCTGGGTGTCCGGTCCCGACTTCGCCGACTACGCCCACTGCTGCCGGGTGGCGATGCAGATCCCGCAGGCCGCGTTCTGCGCGATGGAGGGCTACCGCTGGGCGTTCCGCTCGGTGCTGCGGCTGCACGGCTACCGCTTCGTGAAGCTGATGCAGAGGCCGCTGGTCACGCCGACCCTGCAACTGCACGGCGCACTCGACCAGGCCTCACTGCCCCGCACCGCCCAGGGCTCCGGTCGCTACGTCACCGCCCCGTACGAGTGGCGGCTGCTCGACGACGTGGGGCACTTCCCGCACGTGGAGGCGCGGGACCTGGTGCTCGGCGAGGTCCTGCGCTGGGCGAAGTCCTGACTCAGACCCGCTGCTCGCCGAGGTCGGCCACCTCGGCAGCGGGTGCCCAGCCCTGGTAGACGCCGAAGTCGAACGCCTCCAGCCCCATCGCCTCGGCCACCGGCCAGCGCCCACCTGTGTACTCCAGCCGCAGCCAGCCCTCGTGCTCGGCCAGCACGATGAACGGCTGCCCCTGCCAGGTGCAGGTGGTCCGCACGTACGCCAGATCGTCGACCTCGGTGGCCGGCACCACCCGGACGTACCGGCCGGGACGCACCTCGGTGAATCCGTCGTCCGGGCCGGGCTGGTACAGGCGGACGTCGTCCCCGTCAGGACTGGCCTGGTACTCCCGCCCCCGCCAGCGGGCCACGTAGCCGTCGCGGCTCACGCCTCGGCCGCCTTGCGCCACAGCAGCTCGTCGGTGTCGAGGACCGCGACCAGCCTGCTGTCACCGTCCGCGCCGACCCGCCACAGCTCGGCGCCGTGCGGAAGCCGCGCACTGTCCACCTTGAACTCCGCGATCACGTCGCTGCTCTCCCCCGGCGCGAAACCGTTGCCACGGAACGGGGGCCGCTCGATCACCCAGCCCTCCATCGCCCGCATCGCCGCCTCGTTCGGGCCGCCGTACGGGATCCGGTAGAGGCTCGGCCGGTAGGCGGGCCACCGCAGCAGGTAGATCTCCTCGTCGTCGGGGGAGAACGGCGAACCCGGGTGGCCGAGCCCGAGCGCACGGTACAGCTCCACCGGCGTACGCAGGTGTGCCAGTTCCCCGGCCCGGTGCACGAATCCGGAGACGCGGTCGTAGCCCCGCTCCAGGTAGTAGGCGAGCTGGCTCGCCGCGATCACCTTCTGCATGGTCACCGGCCGGTTGTCGGTGACCGGGTGCCCCTGCGGACGCGGTCGCTCCGCCGGCTGCGGCGCGGCGGCGGGCTCCGGATCGTCGCCCAGGCCCACCTCGGCCGCCCAGTTGGCCAGTGCGAGGACCTGCTCCCCGGGGTACGACGCGCCCACCGGACTGCCCGGGTTGACCCGGAACGACCAGGCCGCGTCCGGCCACCTGCGGATGAGCTGGACGAACTTCACCCGTACCGTCTCGACCTGGCCCTCGGTGTGCTCCGCCAGGCGCTCCGGCGAGGTGTAGACAGAGACGCACGTCTCGCCGTCGACCGGCTCGGTGTGCCAGACGAAGCCGGGGTCACCCGGCCGGCTGCCGGCGGCCGAATCAGGCGCGACCGGCAGCAGCACCCGGGCCAGCAGCAGGGTGGTGAGGAAGCCGTCGGTGCTTCCGCTGCCCGCTGCGGCCAGCAGGTCCTCCTCCACGTCGTTCGCCGGCACGAAGTCGGCAGCCGCGTCCGCGGTGCTCGGTCCGGCGGCGGGTGGCGGGTCGACGGTCGCGGGCTCCACCGGGGCCGGCGTGGACAGCGCCACAGTCGGGTCACCGGGCGCGAACAGCGCAGTGGTGACCGGCTCGTCGGTCACCGGCTCGAAGAGGGACACGGTCGGCTGTTCCGCCGGCACGGGCTCGGCCGGTGCCGGGCCGGTCAGCGGCTGGGTCGGCACCCGGTCGAACAACGACACCGTCGGCTCGGCCTCAGCCGGACCGGACAGCGGCTCGGCCGGCGCAGGGTCGAACAGCGAGACCGTCTGGTCCGCCGACGGCGACGGCGCGAACAGCGGCGCGGTGGCTTCGCCTGCCGGGGCCGACGGCTCGAACAGTGACGTCGTAGGTTCCTCGGAACCCGGCCCGAGCGACACCGTCGGATCGTTGAGCGGCGTGCTCCGGTCCGGCGTGCCGGTCACGCCGGCCTGGGCCGGCGCCGGCTCGGCGAGGTTCACCGTGTCGTCGGCGACCAGCGGCTCCACGGGCGACGACACGGTCGGATCGACCGTGCCGCCCCATGGCGCTGCCGCGCCCTCGGCCGGTTCCGGGCGCGCCGGGCCGGCCTGCTGCGCGGACCAGAACGGCGCGGGCTCGGTCAGGTCGCGGGCCTCGATGACGGTGCCCTCGATGACGATGGGTGTGAAGTCGCGGCGTGGCGCGGGCGGCGCGGAGACCGGTTCGGCGAACGACGGGGACAGTTCCTCCGCCGGCTCGTCGACCGTCTCCCACCCGGTCTCGGCCGCACTGCCGCCCGGTGCGGCCCCCCACCCGTCAGCCGTGGCCGCGGGTCCGGCCGTGACCGGGTCGGCGTGCGCCGCCGGAGCGGGTGGAGCGTGCCGCCGGGGCAGCGCCTCGGTCGCGTCCTCCTCGGGCGGGCGGGTGGGCCGGAACGCCCGGGTCGCCTCCTCCGAGCGGGACGCGGGCGGCGGCTCGTCCGTACGCGCCGGGAACGGGTGGGTGGGGCCTTCGCGGACCGGCTCGTTCAGCGGCCGTCGGCGCGGGAACGGCTGCCCACCGGCGAACCGGGTCGGCGGGGTGGCCCGGTCGCCGGCCCGGCGTGACGGGTCCAGCGTCGACGGGCGCCGGGCCGAGCGGCCACCGGACGAGGGTTCGAAGAAGGAACGGGACGGCGGCGGCGCGGTGGCCACCGACGGCTCGTCGGCGGGTGCCGCCGGGGCGGCCGCGAAGGGGTCCGGCTCGTCCGGGCGGCGGCGCAGGTCGGTGAGCCAGCCGTCGAGGGCGTCCGTATCCGGCTCGGCGGCGGCGCGGCCCGGGACGTCGGCGTCCGCTGCCCGGCGGCGCGGCGGCACGGTGGGCAGCCGTCGCCCCAGGACCGAGGCGGCCCGCATCGGCACCGTCGGCGGCTCGCCGGTTTCCACCAGCCGCTCGTCCCCGCCCGGCGCCCCCGCGACCGGCGGTACGGCCGGAGGCGGCACGACCGATGGCGGAACAACGGCGGAGGGTACGGCCGGCGGCGGCATCGCGGCGGACGGCATGCTCGGCGGCGGAACAGCGGCAGGCGGGACGGGAACGGCCGGCGGTCGGGGCGCGGCCTCGGGCACCGCGTTCCGGGCCGCCCGGGTGGCGCTCTCCACGCGCTCCAGCCGGGCGCGGGCGCCCATGGTGCGGCCGGGCAGCCGGACGTCGCCCCGGGAGAGCTGAGCGACGTACCAGGCGGGCAGGTAGCCCTCGATCGGCAGGCCGGGATTCACCGCCAGCCACCACTCGGGGTTGGGCCAGCCGGCCGCCAGATCCGGGTAGGGGACGCGGCGGGTGGGCCCCGCGTTCTCGCCCAGGCTCGCGCGCAGCGCGGCGGCGGAGGTGAAGGCCAGCACGTGGGTGCGGCCCTCGGCGGTCCAGGTGCCCCACCCGGCGGCCGGCCCACCCGCTACCGGAAGCAGGAGATCGACGCGGGTCAGCACGCGGAAGTACTGCTGCTGGTCCTGCGCACGCAGCGCGTCCCGCATCGCCACCTCGGCCTCGGTGGCCGGCTCCCATCCGGTCACGGCCACCTCTCCTTCCGCGAACAGGCCACAGGCATCGCCTACAACCTACAAGGTCGCGGCAACATCAGGACTTCTGCCCATCGACGGTCGGCCCCGAACCGAACGAGCCGCTAACATCCCGTTCCGGAGTCGACACATTACGGAGGTCGTCGATGTCTCGGCCAGTCGCGTACCCCGTTGTGGCCACTCTGGCGACGCTCCTCGTCACCGCGTCTCCGGCCGCCCCGGCGACGGCCGCCGCGCCGGCCGGCTGCGCCGGGCCGCTCGCGCCGGTCCGCCCGGTGGCGGACCAGCCGTGGCCGCAGCAACGGTACGCCCCGGACCGGCTCACCCCGCTCGCGACCGGCGCCGGAGTCGTGGTCGCGGTAGTCGACTCGGGAGTGGACAGGTCCCATCCACAGTTGGCCGGCCGCGTTCTCGACGGCGCCGACTTCCTCGACCGGGGCGGGGACGGCACCCGGGACTGCGCCGGGCACGGCACCGGCGTGGCGAGCATCATCGCCGCCGTGCCGCAGCCCGGCGTCGCGTTCCGCGGCCTCGCGCCGGGCGTGCGCATCCTGCCGGTACGGGTGAGCGAGCAGCAGGTGGTCGAGGGGCGGGAGTCGGGGCGCACGGTCGACGCGGCCGGATTCGCCCGGGCCATCCGCTGGGCCGTGGATCACGACGCCGACGTGCTGAACCTGTCGGTCGTGCTGTACGCGGACGACCCGGCCGTACGCGCCGCCGTCGCCTACGCGGTGCGGCGGGACGTGGTGGTGGTGGCCGCCGCCGGGAACCTGCACGACAACGGGGATCCCCGGCCCTATCCGGCGGCGTACGAGGGGGTGCTCGGCGTCGGTGCGATCGGGCGGGACGGGACGCGGTCCGCGTTCTCCCAGACCGGCGCGTACGTGGACGTGGTCGCCCCGGGTAGCGAGGTGCTGATGGCGGCGCCCCGGGCGGGACACCAGCGGGCGGAGGGGACCAGCTACGCCACCCCGTTCGTGTCGGGCACCGCGGCGTTGCTACGCCAGTACCGGCCCGGGCTGAGCGCCGACGAGGTGGCCGGACGCATCATGGCCGCCGCCGACCCCGCACCGGGCCGGGACGCGGGCTACGGCGCGGGGGTGCTGAACCCGTACCGGGCGGTGACCGAGTCGGCCGGCGCGGCGGGTCCCCGTAGCCGGCCGGGTGCGGTGCTTCCCGCCGACCGTCCCGATCCGGCCGCCCTCGCCCGCCAGTCGCGCCGGGACACGGCCCGGGATCGGGCGCTGCCGGCCGCCGCCGTCGCGGGCGGGGCGGTGGCACTCGTCGCGGCGCTCGCCCTGGTGCTGCCGCGCGGCGCGCGCAGGCGATGGCGGGCGGCCGACCCGGCCGGGACGGCGGCGCCGAGATGACCGCCGGTCACAGACGCAGCCGCGGGGGGGGGGGGGGGGGGGGGGGGCCCCGGGGGGGGGGGGGGGGGGGGTCCAGAGGCTTGAAGCGCGCAACAAAGGGAAAACCGCACCCCCAGGGGGGCAATCAGGGTAGAGG
>NZ_JBEZMS010000065.1:0-15885 GCF_040652815.1 Micromonospora sp. NPDC048169 | reverse complement strand
AGGCCAGACCCCGCCCCCCGGGGGGCGGCCCGCCCGACCCCGCCCCCGGCCCGCCCCCCGGGCTACACAAACCCCCCCGGGGCTCGGTCCGGTTCCCGGATCCGGGAACCGGACCGAGCCCCGGGCCGTCGCTGACGGCGGCTCGCGATGTCGGGAGTCCTGCCGGTGTGAACCGGCCGCCCGGCGTCTCGGTGCCTACCTGAGCGGCATGAGGTCCAGAAGCCGGTCGAACTCCGCCACGGTCGGCGCGTCGAACAGGTCATCCATCGAGATGTCCCGGCCGAGTACCGCGCTGGCGCGGCTGGCTATCAGCATGGCGTCGATCGACTCGCCGCCGAGGGTGAAGAAGTTGTCGTCCATACCGCACCGGGGCCGGGCGAGCACCTCGGCGAAGATCGTGCAGAGCGCTTCCTGGCGGGGAGTGTCCGGCGGCCGGTAGGGCATCAGGCCCCGCAGGTCGGGTTGGGGCAACGCGCGCGGGTCGGCCGTCCCCCCAGAGTCGACCGGAATGGCGTCGACGACGGTGACGGCGGCCGGCACCATGCTGCCCGGCAGCCGCTTCCTGAGGTGCTTGTACAGCTCAGTGAGGTTGAGGCCGACGCTACGCAGCACGATGTAGGCCACCAGGACATGGCCGAGGGCTTCGTGCTCGTGGGCCAGGACCGCGACCTCCGTGAGCCCGGGGTAGTCGGTCAGGACATCTCGCACGTTTTGGATCACGGCAGTAGCCATCAGCCGCTCACCTTCCAATCGAGGCTCCAAGGCTTCCGGGCTACCTTCGCACGCGAGTGCATGGGAGCTGTCTCCCAGATTGCGCGGATACCGAGCCTGCTCAGAGGCAACGCGGGCGGACCGTTTCGACGAGCTTCGCGGGGTGACATGCGAGCGGACCGGGCCGATTTGGATCAGTTGCGACCCAGCGGGGCGCCGACGTCGGCGCCCCGCTGGTGAGGGAGGGCTGGAACTGGATGGGCGCGGCGGCGCCGCGGCCGGGTCAGCGTGTGGTCGGGAGCTGCCGCGCCACGACCGGCACGACGATCGCCGCGGCGACGATGTGCAGAGCGACCAGGGTTGCCGCGGCACCGGCGTCGAAGCCGAACGTGACGCTCGGGATGAAGGACAACACGAGCAGCGCCACCGCCGTCCGCACGAAGGTGGACCGCGGTCGACGGGCCTTGCGCGCCATGACGGCGGCGATGGCGACACCGACGAGCGAGAGGACCAGCGTCAGCACCGTGAACATGGGGAGCGGGATGGTCTCGCCGCTGTTCCCGAGCGTCACACCGGCGGCCGACGCGATCGCCGCGAGGACGGTGGTGACGATCGCGGCGACGACGGCCGCGACGACCCCGTGCTTCCAGACCGACTGTCGCTCGGTGGCCGGGACCGGCGAACTGGTGGACGGGGCTGTCCGGGCGTGCGTGTCATCCATCATCGTGAGTTCCTTCGCAGTGCGGCTAGACGGGCGACAGCACCGGCGGACACGGAACGCTACCGCTCGGTTCCATCGGCAAGGTCACGAACCGGAAGGTATCGGTCGGCGAAGACCAGCGCATCTTCCATCGTGCGCACTTCGGCGGCGGCCCCGCTGTTCACCCGGCGGCGGGCGGCACGGCGACCGACGCGGTCACCTTCATGCCCTGCCTGAGGGTCGCGGCCACCAGGCAACCGCGTTCGGCGATCACGACGAGGTGTTCGAGGTCCGCGGCCGGGCACGAGTCGCACGACACCTCGATGTGGATCGCACCGAACCGCCGGGGGTTCGGCTCGAACACGCCGGTGACGCGACAGGTCGCGCCCTCGACCCGGGTGGACCGGGCCTCGGCGGCGGCGTAGAGAGTGCTCATGAAGCAGCCACCGACCGAGGCGAGCAGCGTCTCACCACCCATCGGGCCCGCGTCCGATCCGCCGTTGGAGGACGGACGATCCATCACGATGGTGTAATCGCGAACGCTGGCGATGGTCGCCGTATGGCCGCTCTGCGCGAGAGCCACCGTCATCTGTTCCATGGATGCGTTCCCCTTTCGCGAGGGTCATGATCGGCTTCTCGAACAGGCCACCACATCGACCGCCCATCGTGCCGCGCCTGTCGGCGTTCCGACAACCCGCCCTCGTCCCGACGATAGGGGTGTGGCGTGGGGCGCCGCCGGTTTCAGCACTGGTGAAGTGGCGCCGTTCCGCGCCCGGCCGCCAACATCGAACGGATCCCCGGGAATGACGAACGGGCGTCGCTCAGGAGGAGGAAATTGATCGACAGGCGTCGGGCGATGCATGCTGCCGGTATCCAAAAAGGAGGCAGGAATGCATCGTCCTCGGGTCCTCATCGTCGGTGCCGGGCTGGCCGGCACGGCGACAGCCATCCGGCTCCTGCAGTTCGCCCGCGAACCCCTCGAGATCGTCTTGCTTGAGCGTCGCCGGGACTACCGCTACGCGGGGGTGGCGTACCACCGAGACGGCAACCCCTGGGATCACGTGTTCAACATCCAGGCCGGCCGCATGTCCGCGTTCCGCGAGGACGTCCACGACTTCGTCCGCTGGGCCAATCACGAGGCCGATCGCAGCGGATGGACCGCGCCCTGGGGGGACTTCACATTCGTCGGACACGGCCCCGCCCCACGCCGGATCTACCACGACTACCTGACCGATCGCGTCGCCGCGGCCCGCGCCGAGGCGTACCCCGGTGTGGAACTCATCGAGACCGAGGGTGAGGCGGTCGACCTCGACATCCACGCGGACCACGTCGTGGCCTCCATCCGGCTGGGCTCCGGCGACGACGCCGGGCACACGAAGACCCTGACGGCCGATCACGTGATCCTCGCGACCGGCATGGAGCTCCGGGAACCGGCGTTCGCCGGCCAGGTGCTGGGGCATGACGCGTTCATCCGGCACCCGTACTCGGAGGAGGGCGTACGGCGGCTGCTGGATACACCGCCCGACGCGAGCGTCGTGGTCGTCGGATCGGTGCTGAGCGCGTACGACTCCGTGGCCCTGCTCCTGCGCCAGGGTCACACCGGCACCATCCGCCTGGTCTCCAAGTCGGGCACGATGCCACGCGCGTACCCCGAGCACCACGAGCACGGCGTGGTCCAGCTCCCCGCCCCCGGACGGCTGTTCGAACCGTACCGGGACCGCTCGGACTTCCTGGCACGCCTCCACGCCGAGTGGGAGGCCGCCTGCGCCGCGATCACCGCGGAGCACCCCGACATCCACCAGCGGATCATCACCGAACGGGTGGCGAAGGCATGGGAGCCCTACCTCCCGCGGGTCATCGCGCAGATCCCGACCGACGAGCTGCGGCAGCTGCTCAAGGAGTTCAGCACGCAGATCGCCTCGCTACGAGTCGGCGCGGTGCCCTACACGACTGCCATCGTGGAGCAGGCCATGTCCCCCGACCACGGCTCGGTCGAGCTTGTCGTCGGCCGGATCGAGGAGGTCGGCCCGGCGGCGTCGGGGCGACTCGACGTCGTCGTGGCGACGGGGGCCGGCACCCGCGTCCTCCCGGCCGACCTGGTGGTGTGCAACTTCGGCCGGGAGTTCGACTACACGCACGTCGAGTCCCCGTTGTGGACGAACCTCCTGGCCGGCGACGTCGTCACTCCCCATCACCGCACCGGCCGCGGCATCGAGGTCGACACCCGGGGTACGCCGCTACGACCCGACGGCGAGCCGGTTGAGGTGCTCTCGGCCATCGGGGTGATGCGCGAGGGCGACGAGATCGTCCGCAACGGTCGCACCGGCGCCTTCGCGTTCAACCTCGCCGCGATCAAGAACCACTCCGTCATGGTCGCCGCGCACGTTCTCGAACGGCTCGAGCTGCGCTGCGACGGGGCCGCACGACGGGCCGCGACGGAACTGCGCCACACGCTCACCGAGACGACCCGCGACGGGTTCGCGCAGGCCGTCACCGTGGAGGTCAGGCGGCTCGCCGCGCGGTCCCGGGCGGAGCGGGAGCGACTCGACGCGCGGCTGGCCGGCCACCTGTGCTCCGATCACTTCCACGGTGTGCGGGCCGAGACGGGTGACCGGTTGCTGCGTGCCGCGGTCAACCAGGCGGCGCTCGAGAAGCTCACGGACATTTCGGTGACGCCACGCGAGCTGCGGCGGCAGCTGGGCATCACGAACGAGGGAGAGGCGGACGACCAGTGACCGAACGACAGATCCGTGGCGTGCTGCTCATCGGCGGAGCCACATCCGTGGTGGACGGGCCGTGCAACCGCACCGAACGACCGGTGGCGGGCTCGGTCGTCATCGCGCAGACACTCACGCCGAGGCTGTACGACGCGCTCACGACGGCCCGCGCCGTCGTCTGCGGCTCCGGCGGGCGTACCGGCCACATGCAGTCCGTCTGCCGCGCCAAGGGCATCCCCGTCCTGCGCGTCGACCCCGGCGACCTCGACAAGCTCGTCGGCGTGGTGACGCTCGACCTGGAGCGGGCGACTGTCGTCGTGGGCGCCGGCGGCGGCGCCGGCGCGGCGGCCGTCGGCCGGGCCGGTCCGCCGCCGGACGTTCTCGGCTCGGCCTGCGCCGTGATCGCCGACCTTCGCGACATCCGCGGCCTCAACGCCACAGCCGGGGGTACGACTGCCGTCGAGTCGTTCTTCGTCCGGGAGGAGTTCCTGTGCTTCTCCGCAGGCCTCAGCCCGATCGACGCCCTGCGCGGCGGGGCTGCCGTGCACGCCTACGGACGCGCGATCGCCGACCAGCTGCGGGCATGCGTGGAAGCGCTCCGGCCGGGCCAGCGGCTGATCCTGCGTATGCTCGACCTGCGCTCCAACGACGCCGCCCACATCACCGGTGAGGCCACGGTGCCGAGCGAGCCCAACCCCGACATGGGCCTGCACGGCACCCGGTGGCTGCTCCGGTCGGCCGCCTATCCCCAGGCGCTGCACGTCATGCTGGACACCCTGCGCGGTCAGCTCGGCGCTCAGGCCGACCTGGTGCATCTCTCGGCGCCGTTCCTCACCGACGCCGAGGAGTTCGCGAAGTTGCGACCACATCTCGGCCTGCCGGCCGAGACGCCCCTGTCCGCGTTCATCGAGACGCCGGCCGCGGTCCACGCCACGTCGGACATCTGCGCCGCCGGTGCCGCCGAACTGTTCGTCGGCACCAAGGACCTGGTGCAGTTCTACCTCGCCGCCGACCGCAGCAACCACCTTGTCGCCGACTCCTACCGCACCCGGCACCCGGCCGTCCTCGACGGGCTGCGACGGGTGATCGAGGACGCGCGCGGCACCGGCACCCCGACCCGGGTGTTCGCGCTCGGCGCCGACCTGCGCTACTACCTCGACCGGCTGCCGACACCGACCGGCTACATGATGTGCGTCTCGGAACTCCGGCACGTTCTCCGGCCCTCGGATCGCGCTGCCTGACCCGCTGCGGCCGGCGGGCGGAGCGGGCCACTGTCGATGCGGCAACTGCGCACGCAGGAAGTTGTCCCCCCGATCGGCGCGTGCCACGGTACGGCATGGCTTACATCGATCTGGGCGTGGACGAGCATGAGTTTCCGGGCATCACGGGCCCGATGCGGTTCCGCCCGGAGACCGCGGAGCCGCTCAACATGCTCGCCGAAGTGCTGCTGCGCGCACCGCACTCCATGCCGCCCGGCGAGCGGGAGCTGATCGCGGCCTACGTGTCCGGTCTCAACGAATGCACCTTCTGTTGCTCCTCTCACTCGGCGTTCGCCGCCGTCCAGCTCGACGCTGGCATGGCCGTGGTGGACAAGGTGCGCGCGGACCTGGACTCGGCGCCGGTGTCACCGAAGCTGCGAGCGTTGCTGCGCATCGCCGGCGCGGTCCAGCAGAGCGGCCGGGCGGTGACCGCCGAACTCGTCGACGCCGCCCGGGCGGAGGGCGCCGACGACGTCGAGATCCACGACACCGTGCTCATCGCCGCGGCGTTCTGCATGTACAACCGCTACGTCGACGGGCTGGGTACCTTCGCGCCGCAGCGGCCGGAGGACTACCTGCCGATGGCCACGCGCATCGTGGAAGAGGGTTACGGCACCTGACCGTCGGACAGTCGAGCAAGAACCAATATGACATCGAACAACTCCGGTCAATACTGTCCGGGTCATGGCTGGTGACGCGACAGCGGTGGTGATCGGTGCGAGCATGGGCGGCCTGCTTACCGCCCGGGCGCTCAGCGAGCATTTCGCGCGGGTGGTCGTGATCGACCGGGACCTGCTGCCCGACACACCGGCGAGCCGCCGCCACGTGCCGCAGGACCGGCAGCTGCACGTGCTGCTGGCCCGCGGCAGGTCGGTGCTCGAGGAACTGTTCCCGGGGCTGTCCGCACAACTGCGCGACGCCGGCGCGCCCATCGTCGACCTGCACGAGCAGGTCCACTGGTACAACGACGGATACCGCATGCGGCGGGCACCGTCGGACCTCATCGGCGTCGGGGTGAGCCGCCCCCTGCTGGAGCACGTGATCCGCACCCGGGTCGCCGAGCTGCCCGGTGTGGAGCTGGTGCCGCGGACCGACGTCACCGGCCTGCTCACCGACACCGGCGGTATGACCGTCACGGGCGTCCAGGTGGCCTCGCACAGCCAGACCGCGACGCCGTACACCATCACGGCGGACCTCGTCGTCGACGCCGGGGGCCGCGCCTCCCGCAGCCCTCGGTGGCTGGCCGAGCTCGGCTACCGGCCGCCGCCGGAGGATCGGGTCCGCGTCGACGTCACGTACGTCACCCGCCTCTACCAGCGCTGCCCGGAGCACCTTGACGGCCTGCTCGGCGCGCTGACGAACGCCGTACCGGGGGCGCCCCGCGCCGGGATCGCCGCAGCTCTGGAAGGCGACCGGGTGGCGATCGCGCTGAACGGCATGCTCGGCGAGCAGCCGCCGACGGATGACGCGGGCATGGCGGCATTCGCCGAGAGACTGGCGGCACCGCACATCGCGACGATCGTCCGGTCCGCCCCACCGGCCGGTGAGCCGGTGACGATGCGGTTTCTGGCCAGCATCCGCCGGCGGTACGAGCGGCTGCGCCGGTTCCCGTCCGGATACCTGGTCGTCGCCGACGCCCTGTGCAGCTTCAATCCCATCTACGGGCAGGGCATGACGGTCGCGGCGCTGGAGGCGCTGTTGCTGCGCCGCCTGCTCACCGAGCACGGCACCGCGATCGCGCCTCGCTTCTTCCGTGGCGCGGCCCGGATCATCGACGGCCCGTGGGCGATCGCGGTCGGCACCGACCTGCGGTTCCCTGAGGTGCCGGGCCGGCGCGGGGCCCGGGTGCGGCTCACCAACAGGTTCGTGCACCGGCTGCATGTCGCGGCCAGCCACGACGCGGTGCTCGGCGCGGCGTTCCTGCGGGTGCTCAACCTCGTGCAGCCTCCGGCGTCACTGCTCAGGCCGGGCATCGTCCTACGGGTCCTGCGCGGGTCCCTGAGGGCGAGGACACCGTAGCGCTCCACTGTCGACACGGCGGAGTCGTGCCGGACATGGGCGCTTCCTCATCCGTGGCGGCCAGTCGGCGGGCCATGCCGCGGGCCGGGTGCGGCGGCGCCGCTGCCGGCGCGTTCCCGCCGAACCCGGCCGGGTGGGGGGCGTCGCCCGCTGTCAGGCGGGCGACCGGGAGCCGGCGAACTGACCGGCCGCGCGTCCCCTGCCGGCCGGGCCACGGTAGGCCTGCGCCAACCCGATCCACGTGCGCGCGTCCGCGCCGGTGGCGACGAGGCCCAGGTCGCTGTGATGGCGGCGGCGGGTCGCGAGCAGGCACAGGTCGACAGCGGAGCCGGTGACCGACTGGGCCGCGTCGGCCGGGCCGAACGTCCACTGCTCGCCCGAAGGCGCCGTGACCTGGAAGCGGAACTGCTCAGCCGGCGGGGTCAGGTCATTGGCCTGGTAGCCGAACTCCCAGGTGTGCACGACGAACTCCACGATCCGCCTGATGCGGTCGGTGTGTCGCCGTTGAACGCCGAGCGCGTCGGCGATGTCCTGGCCGTGGGCGAAGAGCTCCGTCATGCCGGCCGCGCACAGTACGGGCGCCGGGATCGGCCGGACGAGCCACGGTACGAGCGTCCCGTCCGGAACGGCCGCGAGCGCCGCGACGCCTGCGTCACGCTCGGCCCGCCACCGGGCGATGAGCGCCTGCCGCGGCAGCACGAGGTATTCCGCCAGTGCGGCGTTGACAGCCCGGTCGAAGGCGCCGAAGCCGGTGCCGATGCGCTGGGTCAGGGCGGTGAATGCCGCCGGGTCGGCGGCGGCGAGGCCGGCGATGCGAAAGACGAAGGCCAGATGACCGACCTGATGGGCGACGGTCCAGCCCTCGGCGGGTGTGGGCCGTGTCCACTGCTCGTCGGTGAGACCGGCGACCATGCGGTCGACGTCCTCGGCGGCGGCGGTCAGGTCGACGATCACGTCGTGTGCGGTCACGTTTGGATCCTCCGGTCGAAAGGGGGCGGGGCGCATCGGTGTATCCGTCAAGCCTGCGGCGGTTCGCTCGCGGTGTCGTCTCCGCCCGTGCCCGTGGGCGGCGTCGACCGCGTCGCTGCCGCGGCCCGGCTCTGTCCGTCTCCGTCCGCGGTCGGGCGGAGGCTCAGCGTTCAGGCACGGGCGTTGTTGGGCATGTGCACGACCCGCAGGAAGGCCCGTAACCGCCACGGGCGGGGGCCGCCGACGATCACGTCCCGGGCGGCCGCGGCGCGCAGCGCGCCGACGCGGCCGAAGAGCATCAGGTTGAAGCGGGCCGGGCGGAAGGTCAGGCTGACGTCGTACGGGTCGTCGGGCGGCGCGACCACGACCCGGCCCCGGTCCAGCGCCAATGTCGCCGTCGTGGTGTGCGCGGAGCGGAACTGGACCGCGATGCGACGGCGGGGCATGCGGACCGAGGGGTTGAGCAGCGCGCCGTAGTCGTTACGGATCATGTCGACGAGGAACAGGTCGAAGAACAGCCCCGCGTCGGCGTCCGGCATCCGCCACGGCAGGCGGGCCGCCCGCGCGATGTCCCAGCCGTGCACGAGCATCTCGTTGACGAGGTGTGCGAGCACCCCGGCCACTGTCACCTGGGCGTTGCCCAGCCAGGTGACGGTGGAGGCCGGGTCGGCGGTACGGGTGACGAGCAGGATGCGCTCGATCGACGTCCGCAGCTCGTGCAGGACGACCCGCGGGTCGCGCTCGGTGAGGTGCCGCATGACGTGGGAGTTCGCGTCGGCGACGGTGTCGACGTTGGTGTCCGACAGCAGTTCACGCAGGCCCGGCACCGGCAGCGGTGGCGCGTCGGGGTCGAGCAACAGCAGACACAGTGAGCCGATGGACAGCACATGGGCGGCGGAGTCGGCGATGGACCACTCCGCGGTCGCCATCGCCGCGGGATCGGGTACGGATCTGACGAGCGCGTCGAAGCGTCGGCCGGTGTCGAGCACAGCGGCCCGGGCCCGCGTCCAGTCATCCCGCGTCACGGCTGTCATCGGCACCATCCAGGAGACGTGTTGCGGCCGCACTCGGGCATCCGGCCGGGTCCACCCACTGCCGGCAGGGTTCAGCGGCGGTTGTACAGGCGCATGGTCAGGGCACCGAAGATCAGCGTGAGGGCCGCTGCCGCGGCCAGCGTCCAGGTGATCTCGGCCATGTCCCAGTCGCCGGCCATCATCGAACGGACGCCGGTCACCAGGTGGCTGATCGGGTTCACCTCGACGAATGCCTGCAGCCAGCCCGGCATCGTGCGCGGGTCGACGTAGACGTTGCTCAGGAAGGTCAGGGGCATCAGGACCAGGAAGCTGAAGCCCATCACCGACTTGTCCGAGCGCAGGAGCAGACCGACCATGGTCCACACCCAGGAGAAGCCGAAGGAGAAGACCACGAGCAGGCCGATCGCCGCGGCCACGCCCGCTGGGCCGCCCTCGGGGCGGAAGCCGAGAACCAGGCCGACGCACATGATGACCACGGCTGCCAGGATGTAGCGCACGACGTCGCCGAAGATCATGCCGACCAGGGGTGCGGGGCGCCAGACCGACAGGGTGCGGAAGCGGTCGAAGATGCCCTTCTCGATGTCGATATTGAGGCCCACACCGGTGTACATGGTGATCATCACGACGCTGGTGACCATGACGCCGGGCAGGAAGAACTGCAGATACTCACCCGTGGAGCCGGCCAGCGCCCCGCCGAAGAGGTAAGTGAACATCAGCGTCATGATGAGCGGAAAGGCCGTCACGTCGAAAAGCTGTTCGGGAACATGCTTGATCTTCAGCATGGCCCGCCAGCCGAAGGTCAGTGACGCCGACAGCGAGCTCGGGCGCGGTGGGCGTTCGTCGCGGGCCAGCACCGCGGCAAGGGTCTCCGCCGACGGGATGTAGACCGTGGGCGCATCGGGGGCGCTCGTCGCGGTGCTCATGCGCTGACCTCCTCATGTGCCGGCCGGTCGGTGAGAGCCAGGAAGACCTCGTCCAGGCTGGGCTGGCCGAGGGCGAAGTCGTCGACGACGATCCCGGCGCCGGCCAGCGCCGCCAGGGCGCGGGAGGCCTGCTCGGTGGCGCCCTGCTCGGAGCCCGCGGTACGCGCCGACAACGCCACCGGGTCGGCGTCCAGGTCGATCGTCGTCTCCAGGGCGGTGGCCAGGATGCGTTCGGCGGCCAGCCGCTGCGCGGCGTCGCGAATCCGGACGTGGATCGTGCCCGCGCCCACCGAGGACTTCAGCTCCCCGGGCGTGCCCTCGGCGATCACCCGACCGTGGTCGATCACCGCGATGCGTCCGGCCAGCCGGTCGGCCTCGTCCAGGTACTGCGTGGTCAGTAATACCGTTGTGCCGTTCGCCACCACCAGCCGGATGATGTCCCAGACCTGGTTGCGGCTACGCGGGTCGAGGCCGGTCGTCGGCTCGTCCAGGAACAGCAGGTCCGGAGTGTTCAGGATGCTGGCGCCGATGTCCAGGCGCCGGCGCATGCCCCCGGAGTACTTCTTCACCTGCCGGTCGGCCGCGTCGGTCAGTCCGAACGCCTCCAGAATCCGCTCGGCGCGGGTACGGGCACCAGACCGGGAGTGACCGAGCAGGCGTGCCAGCAGAGTCAGGTTCTCCGCGCCGGTCAGGTCCTCGTCGACGGAGGCGTACTGGCCGGTGAGGCTGATGTGGCGGCGTACCGCGTCGGGATCGGCCGCCACGTCCTTGCCGAAGACATGGGCGCTGCCGCCGTCGGGCCGCAGCAGCGTGGCGAGCATGCGCACCACGGTGGTCTTGCCGGCCCCGTTCGGGCCGAGCAGGCCGTAGACGGTGCCGGCGGGTACCGTAAGGTCGACGCCGTCGACCGCGCGGTTGGCGCCGAAGGACTTGGCCAGGCCCGCGGTCTCGATCGCCGGCGCGCTCATCGGGAGAACCCCGGACCGGGGCCGGTGCCGTCTCCGTGCTCTGTTCCGGGTGTCCCGAGCAGGTCCAGCTCTGTCGCGCCGGGTGGCATCGCGGCCCCTTCCATCGTGGAACGCCGAGAGTTCATTGTTCCGGGCGCGGTGCCAGGCAGACATCTTCCGCATTGCGGCCGTGCCCCGCACGTCGGAGAAACGACACCGCTCTGGTGACCGACCGGACGAAGGAGTGGGTGTCAGCCGCCGAACCGCACGGCCACCGCGTTTCGGCGGACCGTCCGCAGCATCACCGACATCAACACGTCGAACAACACACTGCGCACCATGGCCTCAGCCTTGGCGTCACGGTCGGACCCCTGGACCAGACCCATCTCCGCATCCACCACGCTGCCCGCCGCCTGCGCGAACGTCAGGAAGTACCGACCATGAGCATCACAGCCGAGAGCGCGCAACGTGGTAAGCACCTGAACCAACGACTCACGCCCCGACCGCGTGGCCTCCTCGTCCCACCCCAACCTGTCAGCCAGCGCATCGATGTCCGCCCGCGCCGCCTCCACACCGTCGAAATCAGCCGGATACGGTGAAGCGGTGAACCCCACCCGGTCCAGCCCCGTATAAACCCCCGCCAACGTCACACCCGGATCCTCAAGCACCGTCAACAGACCCCGCACCGCGCCGATCTCCAACCCACCCACCGTGGTGAGCGCCCGGATCAGGCGCAGCCGCTCCAGATGACACTCCTCGTACCGCGCCTGGTTACGCGCGGTCGGCGTCCCCGGCGGCAACAGACCTTCACGGAGGTAGAACTTCACCGTGGGGATCGGCATGCCGGCCCGCCGGGCCAGTTCCGAGATGCGCAAACCCACCCCCGTCGCCGAGTGACCTTGCCGCGAGTCTGCCACGATCGTCACGACAGAGCTACCGCAGAAATCCTGCACGCTGGGAATGTCGACTGTAGTAATTGAACAGTCGCGGCGACTGGGCCTGTTCTCAGTGGTCGAACTGGCCTGGACGGCGGCCCTCTCCGGCCGGGCCGCGGTACGCCTGGGCGATGTCGAGCCACCGGTCCGCCTCCGCGCCGGTTCCGGTCAGGGCCAGGTCATCGCGGTGCCGACGGCGGGTGGCGAGCAGGCACAGGTCCACGGCAGGCCCACTGATCACGTCGGTCGCGTCGTCCGCGCCGTACGTCCAGAGGGCGCCGGACGGCGCGGTCACCTCGAACCGCAGCCGAGCGTCGGGCGTCTCCAGAGCGCGGGACTGGTATCCGAAATCCCAGGTGCGGGAGATGAAGTCGACGAGGTGCCGCAGCCCGTCGTCATGGGTGCGACGCACGCCCAGCGCGTCGGCGATGTCCTGCCCGTGGGCGAACAACTCCATCATGCCCGCCGCCGCCAGCACCGCGGCCGGCAACGGGCGCACCAGCCACGGCACGATCTGCATGGGCGGGGTCTTGGCCAGCGCCTCGTCGACCGCCACCCGCCCGGCCCGCCACTTCTTGAGCAGCACGTCGCGCGGCTCGCCGAGGTAGACGCCGAGGGCGCGCCGCACGTTGGCGTCGAAGTCGCCCCCGAGGGACGCCGTGAACGCGCGGAAGTCGTCGGGCGCGGAGACCGCGGTCTCCGCCATCCGGAACGTGGCGGTCAGGTGGGCGATCTGGTGCGCGACGGTCCAGCCCGGAGCCGGCGTCGGCCGGTCCCAGCCCGCGGCGTCGAGGTCCGCGACCAGCCGGTCGACCTCCTCGCCCTGGGCGGCGAGCTGTACGTAGACGTCAGGCAGTGCGGTCATCGGGGTTCCTTTCGCTCGAGGGGAGGCGCCAGGCGACGGGGGCGGCGCCGGGCCGGCGGACGACCAGGAGGAAGACCACGGCGAGGACGACCAGGCCGTCGATGACCAGCAGCGTGGCGCTGACCGGGTCGACGTCGTGCCCGCCGTGCCCGGCGTGGGCGCCGCTGTCGTCGGCGGCCGGATCGGTGAGGACACGGAAACGGCGGGTGCCCTGCTCCTGCCCGCCGTCGGCGAACGTCACGGAGTAGACGATGGTGAAGTCACCGGCTCGCGCGATGCCCACCGGCTGCGTCAGGCTGAGCCCGGCGCGGACCGGCCCGCCCGGCCCGTCGACCGGGCGGCCGTCGCCGGACACCACCCTGACCCGCGACGTCTCGGCGACCGGGGCGCGGGTGAAGGTCAGCGTGACCTGCCGCGGCGCGGCGGCGAGGGCCGCGCCGTCGGCCGGGTCGCTGACCGTCGCCGCCACCGCGGCGGCCGGTGCGAGCAGGAGCACCGACGCCGCGAGCAGCGGCAGCACCGCGTTCCGGAGAAGCCGTGGCATGTCAGGCCGTCGTCGGACGGGGAATGCCCGGCGAGAAGCTGGCCTGCGGTGCCGCGCAGTCGCAGGTGACCCTCGCCCGCTCGGTCGGGGTCGGGCGCAGGTGCAGGTACATGCCGATCAGCATCGGGATGAAGACGACGGAGTTGTAGAACAGGTGCAGCTCCACCCGGGGCATCACCAGCTGGGCGATGCTCGTGGGCACCGTGCCGCCGAAGAAGAAGGTGCCGGTCTGCGCCTGGATCAGCAGCAGCAGGTGCTCGATGTGGTGCCAGAACTGCAGCCCGAGCGCGATCCCCCACCACACCTTCGAGCGCCCGGAGAAGCCGGGGAACAGCAGGAACAGGAATACCAGCATCACGATGGCATAGCCGTAGTGCAGCCACTCGGAGCTGACCAGCCAGGGCCAGAACTGTCCCAGCACCCCGCGAGCCTGGGGGCGCGGCTTGTTGAGCACCCAGATCTGGTAGGCCTGCACGAGATGCTCGGCCCAGTGCGCGACCACAACGATGAGAAAGAGTCGCAGCGTGACCCGATGATAGCGCCCGTTCACGAGGGCGAGAACCCCGGATTTCTGTCCCATCATTCGTCTCCTCCGATGTGACGACGTCGACGAGTCACCTTATCGGCGCACTGAAGACCATCATTCTTCTGCCGTGCGGTATTCAGACTCCGATAGATTTGCGGGTGGCCGCCCGGCCGGCCTGGGCCGCGCTCAGGTGACCCGCTTCGCGCAGCCAGTGAACGGTGTCGGCCAGGGTGTCGACGAGCGGCCGCGGGGCCGGCGCGTCGTCGAGCGGGCGGGCCACCCCGCAGACGTAGATGGCGCCGTGCTCGACCGGGACGTGCACGGGCAGCACCCGCTGGGCGAGCCCGGCGAGCCGGCCCACCGGCAGCAACGCGGCGGCCGGCAGGTGCACGGCCGGCAGCCGGCGGCCCGTGACGTCACGCAGCGCCCGCAGCAGCTCCCGGGTGCGCACGAACCGGCCCGGCGCGGCGAGCTGGGCGGGCCCGCCGCGGATCAGCACGTCGGCGTGCCAGGCGGCGGCGTCGCGGACGTCCCCGATCGGGAAGCCCCCGTCCGGCCAGATCGGCATGAGGCCACGCAGCACGTCGCGCACCCGCCGGGTCTGGTCACCCAGACGCGGGTCGTGCGGCCCGAGCAGGGCCGGCGGGTAGGTGACGAGCACCGGCAGCCCGTCCCGCCGGTACTGCCGGGCCACCCGGTCGGCCTCCGCCTTGCTGGCCAGGTAGGGCTCCCGCGGGGCGCCGACCGGCGCATCCGAGGTGATCGGCCCGGTCGCGGGCAGCAGCGCGCCGAACGTCGAGACGTGCACGACCCGGTCCACACCGGCGTCACGGGCGGCGGCCAGCACGACCTCGGTGCCGCGGCGGTTGACCGCGCGCATCTCGGCGTGCCGGCGCGGATCGAAGCTGTAGACCGACGCCGCGTGCAGCACCCCGGCGCAGCCGCGCAGCGCCGCCACCACGGCCGCCGGATCGGTGACGTCCCCGAGCGCCATCGGCACACCGGCGGCACCGGCGGCGAGCGGCTCCAGCGCCTTCCGGGCCCGCTGCGGATCCCGTACGAGCAGCCGCACCGGAACCTCACGGCGGACCAGCTCGGCCGCGATGTGCGAACCGAGAAAGCCGGAGCCGCCGGTGATCAGAAATGTCATGGCGTACCTCTACGCATTCTGGGAGTTGGCCCGGGGTGCAGGCCGGCGAAAAGAATTGAAGAATCCCTCTTTGCACCTGAATGGAGTGACCGAATGGTGTCCATGGTGAACCCCGCGGAAGGCGCGGCTACTTTCGCGCGACAGGTCAAGAAGGCCTCGGACGCCGAATTGCGCGAGCTGGTCGCCGGGGACCGGCGCAAGACGGTTCTCGGCGACCTGATCGACGGCATGCCGGACGTGTTCCGGGCGGACCGCGCCGGTGCCCTCCAGGCCGTGGTGCACTGGCACGTGACCGGCCCCGCCGATGGCGAGGAGGACGTCTTCGAGCTGGAGATCGCCGGCGGCCGGTGCACGGTGTCCCCGCGACCGGCGCGCACGCCGCGGCTGGTGCTGCACCTCGACGCGGTCAACTTCGTCAAGATGACCACCGGCAACGCCAACGCCCGCATGCTCTTCCTGCGCGGCAGGCTGAAGGCCCGCGGTGACCTCGGTCTGATCAACAAGTTCCCCGCCCTCTTCGACGTGCCCCGGCCCTGAGCGGGCGGGGGCCGTCCCCGCCACCGGGCCGGGCCGGCGGGGGGGGCCC
>NZ_JBEZMS010000064.1:0-15972 GCF_040652815.1 Micromonospora sp. NPDC048169 | reverse complement strand
GTGGACACGTAGGCGTCGGCGAGTGAGCCGTGCGTGAACGCCACCACGTCATCCCGGCCGTCACCGTTGAAATCGGTCGGCGAACCACCGAAATACCGCGCGGCCGGCCCGCCACCGCCCTGGTTAACCAGTGAGAGGTAGTAGTTCCAGTTCCAGTTCGGCCCCGGGTCGGTGTGGTCGTTGCCCGGGATCTCGTTGTGCCCCTTGATTCCGGTCCGGTTCTTCGGGATGCCGTACTTGTCGCACAGGTAGCGCGTCAGCGCGGCCGAGGAACGGTACATCGCGTCGGTGAACCAGGCCGGGTTGTCCACGTACCCCTCGTGCTCGATGCCGACGCCGTACGCGTTGCCGGACCGGGCGTGGTACGCGGTGTCGCCCTCGCGGACCATCTGGGTGATCTCGCCGTTGCTGGACTTCACCACGTAGTGGGCGCTGACGCCGGACGACGGGTTCTGGAACCAGCTGACGGTGCCGGCGTACGAGCCCTGGGTGACGTGGAGGATCACGGTGGTGATCCGGCTGGACCGCCCGACGCCGTAGTTCGCGCCGTTCGCGGCGACCCACCGCGCCGCCGGGTACTCCGGCACGGCGGCGGCGAGCGTACGGGACGCCGTGCCGGCGGGCGGAACCGTGGCGTAGCGGCCGCGCTCCGGCTCGACCCGGTACGCCCGGACCGGCACGGCGCCCGGGATGCCCTGCTGCACCAGCTCGTAGATCCCGTCCGCGTACAGGCGGGCGGTGGCGTCGTCTGCCGCGCCGCCGTACCGCGCCACCACCGGATACCAGGCGGTGACCCGGTCCCGGTCCCGCGCGGTCAGCCCTTCGGCGTCGGCCAGTTCGCGCAGCACCGCCGCGCCGCCGCGGATGTTGGCGGGCGTGACGGTCTTCAGGCGCGCGACCGGCTCACCGGTCAACGCCGCCGCCCGTTCCAGGCTGCGCTGGGCGGGGTTGCTCACCAGGTGCATCACCCCGTAGCCGTTCGCCTGGCTCGGCTTGCCGCCGTGCCCGTCCAGGCGGGACTCGCCGTAGCCGACCGCCACCAGGACGTCCCGGGGCACGTCGTACTCCTGCGCCGCCCGCACGAAGGCGGTGTCCAGCGCGGTACGGCCCGGCGGCGTCGCGGACGCGGACGCGGGCTGCACCGCGACCGCGCCGGCGAGCGCCGCGGCCAGCAGGGCGACGCCGACGCGCCGCCGTCTCCGTCGTGTTCCGGCCACGGGGGCCTCCCATCCTGGCGTCACAGCGTCACCTCACCGGTGAGGCCGAAGTAGTCGTGCCACTTGCTGCTGGCACCGAACGTGGTGCCGGTGGACAGGGCGACGTAGACGTCGTTCGTGGCGCCCTTGGTGAAGACGATGAGGTCGTCCTTGCCGTCGCCGTTGGCGTCGCCCAGGTAGGGGAACTCGCCCGGCAGGCAGAAGAAGTCGTGCCATTTGATGGTGGTGCCGGTGAACGACGAACCGGTGGAGGTGGCGGCGTAGACGTCGGCGTCGGTGTTGCAGGTGAAGGTGACGATGTCGTCGCGTCCGTCACCGTTGATGTCGCCGACGCGGGGCTGCTCGGTGCCGACGGCGAACAGGTCGTGCCACTTCTGCGGCGCCCCGAAACCACTGCCCGTCGACAGGGCGACGATCACGTCCGCCGCCGACGCGGGGCCCTGGGTGAAGGTGATGATGTCATCGCGGCCGTCGCCGTTGACGTCCCCGAGCGCGGGGAACTCCCCGGCGATGGAGAAGTAGTCGTGCCACTTCACCGCCGTACCGGCGAACGACGAACCGGTCGACAACGCCACGTAGACGTCCGCCGTCGCGTCGTGCGTGAACGCGACGATGTCGTCGCGGCCGTCGCCGTTGACGTCGCCGACGGCGGCGATCTCCGCGCCGGGGGCGAACCAGTCGTGCCACCTGCCCGGCGACGTGAACGCCGACCCGTTCGACAGCGCCACGTACACGTCGCCGGTGTTGCCGTGCGCGAACGTGACGATGTCGTCGCGGCCGTCGCCGTTGACGTCGCCCGTCGACGCGGTCTCCCCGCCGATGGAGAAGAAGTCGTTCCACTTCACCGACGTCCCGGCGAAGCCGGTGCCGGTCGACGTGCTCGCGTACACGTCGGCGGTGGCGTTCTGGGTGAAGGTGAGGATGTCGTCGCGGCCGTCGCCGTTGACGTCCGTCGACGAGCCGCCGGCCATGCCGTGGGTACGCGCCGCCTGGTTGAGCAGCGTCCGCGCGGTCGCCGCCGCCTGGTCGTACCGGTCGGGGAAGCCTGACCGCTGGACGCACTGGGCGACCTGCCCGGCGGTGTGGCCGGGGTTGTTGCGGTCGCAGGTGATCGCGCGGGTGACGTACTGCGTGGTGGCGTAGACCGGGTCCATGATCTGCTCCAGGGTGCCCCAGCCGTAGTCCCAGCGCTGCTGGAACACGCCCAGGCTCGACTTGTCGCCGCAGGGCAGGTTGTTCATGTGGGACTCGACCCACCCCGCCTCGAAGGTGGAGAGCATGACCTTGTCGTCGACGTTGTACGACCGGGCCACCCGGTAGACGATCACGGTGACGGCGGGGTCGTGGGTGGCCGGGACGGACGGGCAGGCGAGCGTGCCGATCGGTACGGCGGCCGCCGGCGCGCCGACCGCGCCGGCCGCCGTGACGGTGCAGAGCGCGACAAGCAGCGCCAGCAGGTTTCGTCTCACCATGCTCCTCGGGGGTGTGGGCTGACCAGGCGGCGCCGGGCGAGAAATCGATTGCTGACGAGTCTCGTAGTCATCCACATCGATGTCAATAGCGCCGGCGGGCCCGGCCCACCCGGCCGGAAATCGATTGCTGGACGGGTATAGGATTCCGAGCGATCTCCCGCGGTGGCGGTCTCCCTCCGGTACGTCACCATCCGACGGGGGCCGGGTCGGAGCAGCCCGGGCGACGACGACGGGAGCGCGATGACGACCATCTACGACGTGGCGCGTCGCGCGGGAGTGTCACCGGCGACCGTCTCCCGCGTCCTCAACGGGCGCGCCTCGGTCGACCCGGAGATGGCCGCCCGGGTGCGGCAGGCCGCGCAGGACCTGGACTACCGCCCGAACGCCGTCGCGCGCAGCCTGCGCCGCAGCCGGACCAGTCTCTGGGCGGTCATCATCTCCGACATCGGGAACCCGTTCTTCACCTCGATGGTGCGCGGCGTCGAGGACGTCGCGCAGGAGGCCGGCTTCTCCGTCGTGCTCTGCAACGGCGACGAGGACCCGGAGAAGGAGGCCCGCTACGTGGCGGCGGCCCTGGCCGAGCGGATGGCCGGGGTGATCATCTCCTCGTCCGGGAAGCCCGCCCTGATCAGCCGCCTGGTGCAGGCGCGCATCCCGGTCGTGGCGATCGACCGACAACCGCGCGGCGTCGAGGTGGACACCGTGCTGGTGGACAACACCCACGGCGCCGAGCAGGCGACCGCCCACCTGGTGCACAGCGGTTACCGGCGGATCGCGTGCATCACCGGCCCGCGCCGGATCTCCACCGCCATGCAGCGGCTGCGGGGCTACCAGCGGGCCCTGAAGGCCAGCGGACGCCAGGCCACCGAGGACCTGATCCGGTACGCCGACTTCCGCGAGGAGGGCGGCTACCGCGCGATGGCCTCGCTGCTGGAGACCGCCGAGCCGCCGGACGCGGTGTTCGCGGCGAACAACCTGATGACGGTGGGCGCCGTCGAATGCCTCGTGGACAACGGCATCGGCGTACCCGACCCGTTCGGCATCGTCGGGTTCGACGACATCCCGTGGGCGCACCTGGTCCGGCCCTCGCTGAGCACCGTCGCACAGCCCACGTACGACCTGGGACGGACCGCCGCGACGCTGCTGGTCGAGCGGATCGCCGACCCGGCCAAGGTGCCCTCGACCGTGGTGCTCCACACCGAGCTGCGGGTCCGTGAGAGCTCGGCGCCGTCGGCCCGCCGGCGGGGCCGAGCCGCCGGCCGTACCCCGTCGCACGGCACTGCCGCCGGCTCGCTCAGATCGTGACCTCCCCGCACAGGTGCACCCGTACGCCCAGCTCGGCGAAGAGGGCGGCCTTGACCCGTAGCGCGCGGTCGGCGGTGTCGGCGTCGGGCCCGTAGACCACGTTGACGTGATTGGCCTTGTGCCGGGCCATCAACTGGTCGCGGCCCACGCCGTGCAGCACGGCGTGCATGATCGGCCACTGCGGTGTGGTGGCGTCCAGCCGCCGCCGGGTCTCCGCCTCGGGCAGCTCCACCACGGTGCCGCGCCCGAGGTCCACGTGCAGGCAGCCGTCCATCACGAACACCCGCGACCAGACGATCTCCCCCGGCTTCGACACGCCGCTGAGCGTGCCGCCGCCGAGCGGGAAGTACATCGGCGGCTGACGCATGCTGTACGACCTGTCGTAGCCGCCGTTGTGCGACGCGGGCACCGAACCGGAGATCTCGAAGACCCAGACGAAGTGCTCGCCGTACCGCTGTCCCCAGCGGATGTCGTGCAGCGTCGTCGCCGGGTCCAGGCCCATCGCGGTCCAGATCCGGTTGGTGACAAGCGAGTCCACAGCGACGCCCTCGTCGACCTCGTTGAAGTGCGGCAGCGCCGCGCCCGGGTACAGCTCCCGGGAGCCGTCCCGGCTGGTCACCGGGGGGCGTTCGACGTTGTTCAGCAGCCCTTCGGCCAGGTCGCTGGCCGGGACGGTGTCCTTGAGCCCCTGCTGGTACTGGATGCCGACCGCGTCCAGGCCGAAGTCGTCGGCGATGCGCAGCGCGGCGACGTACATCCGGCACTGGCTGAGCAGTTGGGCGTACGTCAGTTCGGTGGCCTCGTCGGTGCCGGTGTGGAACGTCATCCCGGCCGTCTCCAGCCAGGCGAGCACCGCCCGCGCCTCGGTGTCGGGCACCCGCGCCATCTCCGCCACGAGCGCGCTCTGCGAGAGGCGTTCCTTGAAGATGCCGATCGGGTTGAGCAGCTCGTCGTCGATGATGGCGTTGTACATGCCCATGCAGCCCTCGTCGAAGACTCCGATGACGGCCCGCTCGGAGACGAGCTGCCGGGCCAGCGCCACGCCGAGTTCGACCTCCTCGTCCGGCCGCAGCGCCGGCAGCGGGCGTACGTGGCTCTCGTCGTGCGTCACCTCGCCGGTCTCCAGCCACTTCTTCAGGCCGTCACGCGCCCACTCGTCGGTGAAGTCCTCACTCCACAGCGTCGAGTACCGCACGCCCGCCTTGGTGAGGCTGCCGGCGAGGTTGAGCAGGCCCACCAGCCCGGGGTACTGCCCGCTCCAGTTCGCCACCAGCAGGATCGGCCCGCGGTGGGCGCGCAGCCCGGCCAGCACGTGGTGGCTGTACTGCCAGACCGCCTCCACCACGATGAGCGGCACGTCGGCCGGGATGCTCCGGAAGACCTCGATCCCGGCGCGCTGGCTGTCGATGAAGCCGTGTCCTCTGACCGGGTCGACGTCGTGACCGCGCCGGACGTGCCAGCCGAGCGCGGTGACGGCGGCGGCGAGGTCGGCTTCGAGCTGCCGCTGGGTGGGCCAGCAGGTGACGTTCGCGCTCAGCCGCAGGTCGCCGCTGGCCACTGTGTAGACGGTGCGGGGCGGGGCGGCCGGACGCTCGACCGGCACGGGCAGTGTGTAACGGGTCACGGGGCGGCTCCCTCGACGGGCGGACGGTGGGCGGGACGGGACGCGGCCGCGTTCAGAGGCCACCGAGCTTCGCGTACGCCTCGGCGGCGTTCTCCCTGGTGATCCGCATGGTGCCCAGCGTGGTGGTACGCGGGACGTCCTCGGCGCAGTCGACGAGGATCTTCCGGGCCAGCTCGACCGCCTCCCGGCCGCCGGTGGCGTACTGGAACGTGGCGCCGAGCCGGCCCTGCTCGACGGCCTTGATCCCGCCGGAGGGCACCGGCAGCGCGTCGATTCCGGTGAACTTGATCCGCTGCACCATGCCCGCCGACTTCGCGGCGAGGTAGGCGCCCTCGGCCATCGGGTCGTTGTGCGCGTAGATCGCGGACACATCCGGGTGGGCCTTGATCAGCGCGTCCGCCACCGACTGTCCCTTCTCGCGCAGCCAGTCGCCGGGCTGGGAGGCGACGATCTGGATCTTCGGGTTGGCGGCGATGCCGTCGCGGAAGCCCTGCGCGCGCTCGGCGGCGGGGGTCGAGCCGGGCAGCCCGGCGATCTCGATCACCTTGCCGCCGTCGGGCAGCAGCGTCGTGGCGTAGAACTCGCCGGCCGCCTTGCCGATCGCCACGTTGTCGCCGCCGATGAACGCGGTGTACGCCTCCCCCTCGACCTTGCGGTCCAGCACGATCACCGGCACGCCCTGGTCGTACGCCTTCTTCACCACAGCGGTCAGCGGCTTGGCCTCGTTCGGCGAGATGATCAGCAGGTTGATCTTCTGGGTGAGGAAGTTCTCCACGTCGGCGACCTGCTTGCTGTTGTCCTGCGCGGCGTCGGAGACCACGACGCGGAAGCCGGGAACCGACTTCGCCGCCGTCTGCACGTCGTTGTTCATCACCTGCCGGTACGGCTCGGCGTTGTTGGCCTGGGACATGCCGATCAGGAAGTCCTTGCCGGCGCCGCAGGCGCGGGCCTGCCCGGCGTCGTCGGACGGTTTCTCGACGCTGCACCCCGTCGCCGCCAGCGCGCCGGTGACCAGCAGCGCGAGCAGTGTGGTTCGCTTGTCCATCGGTGGCTCCTCGGAGTCGGTTCGGTCAGGCGATGCCGCGGCGCAGCTTCTGCAACGCCGCCGCGAGCACGATCACCAGTCCTTTGATCAGCAGCTGGACGTTGGCGTCGATGTTGTTGAGCGCGAGGATGTTGTTGAGGATGCCGAGCAGCAGCGCGCCGGCCAGGGTGCCGCCCATCGAGCCGGAGCCGCCGGCCAGGCTGGTGCCGCCGATGACGACGGCGGCGATCGCATCCAGCTCGTATCCGGCGCCGTCGTTCGGGCTGCCCTGGTTGAGCTGTCCCGCGTGGACGACGCCGGCCACCGCCGCCAGGAGGCCGGCGACGGCGAACACGGCGACCTTGACCCGGGTCACGGGTACGCCCGAGAGCCGGGCCGCCTTCTCGTTGCCGCCGATCGCGTAGACGTGCCGGGCGAACGCTGTCGTCCGCAGCACCACGACAGCGGCCACCCCGATCAGGACGAACAGCACCGCCGGCACCGGGAGCACGCCGTTTATCGAGCCGTTCAGCAGTTCGAAGGCGGGCGGCGCCTCCTGGGGTCCGTCGCCGTAGGCGATCGGGATGCCGAGGCCGCCGGACCAGATCCGGGCGATGCCCCGGGCGACCTGGAGACCGGCCAGGGTGACGATGAACGACTGGATGCCGAGGCGGGCCACGGCGTATCCCTGGAGTGCGCCGAACAGCGCGCCGATCGCGAGCACCGCCGCGACGGCGGGCAGGATGCCCAGCCCGGAGTCGACCATGAGCGTCGCGGTGCCGACTGCCGACAGGCCGAGGATCGCCCCGACCGACAGGTCGATGCCGCCGAGCAGGATGACGAATGTCATTCCGATCGCGATGATGCCGATCTCCGACACCGCGCGGACGATGTTCCCCAGGTTGCCGGCGGTGAGGAAGAGGATCTCGCCGTCGCGGCGCGGTGAGGCGAGGATCGCCACGACGAAGACCACGAGCAGCGCGAAGAGGCTCTGCACCGCGAAGAGCCGGTCGGCGAGTTCCCGGCGGCTGCGCGGGCGGCGCAGCCAGCGGGCGGTGGCGCCGCGCAGCCCGACCGTACCGGCGGCGGGCGGCGCCTCGGTCACGGCCGGCTCGGGCGGCGGCACGCGGGTGTCGGTCATCTGTCGTCCCTTCCGCCGGCCGGGCCGCCCATCGCCGCCGCGAGGATGTCCTCGCCGGTGCAGCCGTCGGTGGCGAGGTCGGCCACGGCACGGCCGCGGCGCAGCACCACCACCCGGTCGCAGACGCCGAGCAGCTCGGGCAGTTCCGAGGAGGCGAGCAGGATGCCCATGCCGTCGTCGGCGAGCCGGCGCAGCAGCCGGTAGATCTCCGCCTTCGCCCCGATGTCGACGCCGCGGGTCGGCTCGTCCAACAGGAGCAGCCGCGGCTCGGTGAGCAGGTGCCGGGCGAAGACCACCTTTTGCTGGTTGCCGCCGGAGAGCGCGCCGACCGGCGTGGCCGCCGACGCCGTCTTGATCGCCAGGCCGGTGACCGACCGCGCGACGGCGGCCCGTTCCCGGCGTCGGCTGACGATCCCGGCCGAGGTCAGCCTGGACAGCGCGGCCAGCACGATGCTCCGGCCGACCGGGTGTTCCAGGACGAGCGCGGAACGGCGCCGGTCCTCGGGGACGAAGCCGACGCCGGCACGCAGCGCCGCGCGGGGACGGCGCGGCGCGTACGGGCGGCCGGCCAGCAGGACCGTGCCGGTGCGGCGGCCGGCGGGCCCGGCGCCGAAGAGGGTCTCCAGCAGTTCGGTACGGCCGGCGCCCATCAGTCCGGCCAGGCCGACGATCTCGCCTGCGCGCACGGTCAGGCTGACGCCGTCCGGCTCGCAGCGGCCGGGCCGGGGCGCCCGGGGCCGCACGGCCAGGTCGGTGACGCGCAACAGCGGACCGGCACCGGTCCCGGCCGTCTCGCGGCGCGGAGCGGACGTGCCGGCCACGTCCGCCGTTTCGGGATGCGGAGCGGGACTGCCGGCCGGGTCCGCCGGCTCGGGATGCGGAGCGGGACTGCCGGCGGCGTCCGCCGGCTCGGGATGCGGGCCGGGGCTGCCGGCCGGGGCGGGCTTGAACAGCGACGCGGCCCGGCCGCCGACCATCATCGCCACGATCCGCCGCCGGTCCATCCGGCCGGCCGGCACGACACCGGCGACCGAACCGTTGCGCAGCACCGTCGCGCGGTCCGCGACGACCTCGATCTCCTCCATCCGGTGGGAGATGTAGACGACACCGACGCCCCGCCGGCGCAGGCCGTCGACGGTGGTGAACAGCCGCCGCACCTCCCCGTCGGCGAGCGCGGCCGTCGGCTCGTCCATGACGAGCACGCGGGCGTCCAGGGCGAGCGCCTTGGCGATCTCGACGAGCTGCTGCTCCCCCACCCGCAGCGAGCCCACCGGGCGGCGCGGGTCGATGTCGGCGCCGAGCCGGTCCAGGTGCTCCCGCGCGGTACGCGCCGCGGCCCGCCGGTCGACTGTGCGCAGCCGGGTCCGGGGCTCCCGCCCGAGCACCAGGTTGTCGGCCACCGACAGCGCGGGCACCAGGTCGAGTTCCTGGTGGATGGTCGCGATGCCGGCGGCCTGGGCGGCGGCCGGGCCGGTGAACCGTACCGGCGTCCCGTCGACTGTGACCTCTCCGTCGTAGTCGGTGATGACGCCGGAGAGAATGTTGATCAGGGTGGACTTGCCCGCGCCGTTCTCGCCCAGCAGCGCGTGCACCTCACCGGCGCGCACGTCGAAGTCGACGCCGTGGAGGGCAGTCACGCCGCCGAACCGCTTGGCCACGCCGGTCGTAGCGACCACCACCCGGCCGCTCGGGCCGGGCGCGTCGCGGGTGTCCACGCCGGTCACGGGATCGCGTTTGTCGCGGCGTGCGCGGCGTCGGCGAACGGCACGTCCCGCCGGACCCCGCTCGCGGTCAGGCGCCAGGTGCCGCCCGCGTACTGGCCGGGCGCCCAGGACAGGCCGCCGGCGCGCCACAGCGGTTGCCAGGCGGCCATCGCGTGGCCGGCGTCGTACCAGGTGTTGTCGCCGCGCCAGGCCGACCCCCACCGGTGCGACGCGACCACCGAGAGCCCGTCGCCGGTGCTCATCGTCCAGCGGGGCATGCCGGTGACGTCACCCGTCGGCCGCGCCTCCACCGCCGGGTCGCCGACCAGCGGGGACGCGCCGTCGATGTTGAACGCCACCTCCCACACCGCTGCGGTCGGCCACCCGTTCACCGACCAGGTGACGTCGCTCTGCAACCCGGGGCCGGTCCACCGGGGCGTCACGGTGAGCAGCCAGTCGGCGGTGACCGGCTCGTCGCCGAACGGGATGCCGACCAGGTTGATCCGGGAGCCGTCGGCCGACACGTCGACCCGGGCCGGGGCGCCGGCCCGGTCGGTCACGTCGAACCGGCCGACGGCGAGGTACGGGCCGGTTCCCCGGTGCGACGAGTCGAGCGCGGGACGGTGGTTGCCGGCGCCGGCCGGGTCCACCGCCAGCTCGGCGATCCGGGCGCTGGGCCAGGTGCGCACGTCGGCGCGGAGGAAACCGGTGGTCACCGTCCAGCCGCGCGCCACCACGCCGGTCGACCAGGTCAGCGGCGCCAGCCAGAGCCCGCCCTGACCCCAGCCGGCGTGGGTCAGGTACCAGTTGGAGCCGTCCACCACGACCTCGGCGGCGTGCGCGTCCAGCACCGTCACCTTCTCCGCGCCGTCGAAGCGCAGCGGGTCGCGGCTGCGGTAGACGGCCGTCCGCCGGTACGCGGCGCCGTAGTCGGTGCCGTCGCAGCAGACGAAGAGGTACCACCAATCTCCTCGGCGCACCACGAACGGCGACTCCGTCTGCCCGCCCGCCTGCCCGGTGTGCGGCGACGTGTACGCGATCGCGCGGCCGCTCCACGAACGCAGGTCGGTGCTGGTCCGGTACGCCACGACGTGGTTGCCGCCGGACGGGCTCGACGTGGCCGTGTAGTACATGACCCAGCGGTCGCCGACCCGGGTCACCATCGGGTCGCGGCCCTCCCACCCGTCGGTGAACAGCGGGTTGGCGGAGCTGCGGGTCCAGGTGAACAGGTCGGTCGAGGTGGCCAGGTGCATGCGGTACCGGGCGTAGTCCGGGTTCCCGGCCGCGTAGAACATGTAGTAGACGCCGTCGTGGTGGACGACGTGCGGGGCCCAGATCCACTGCTCCCCGGCCCCGGGGTCGGCGGCCAGCGCCACCGGCCGTTTCGTCCACGGGCCGCTCGGGGTGGGCGCGGTGGCGTGCCCGAAGACCTTCTCGTCCTGCGGCGCGCCGGGTTCGGCGTGGGTGATGCCGAACAGGTGCCACACACCGGTCTGCTGGTGCCGTACCAGCGTGTGGTCGTTGTAGTACCAGGTCGTCGACTCCCCCGCGCTCGGGTCGTAGACGCGGGTGGACGCGCCCCGCGCCGGCGTCTCGCCGAGCGTCTCGTACGGCGTCGTGGTGACCGCCGCGAGCGGGCCGACGCGGCGCAGCGTCACCGTGTCGAGCCCGGCGAAGAAGCCGGTGGAGGACGCGGACCGGCCGGTCACCGTGACGGTGAGGCGGTGCGTGCCGGCCGCCAGCGACGCCGAGCCCAGCGGTACCGCGCCGGAGCGCTGCACCGCGCCCGCGTACCCGTCGAAGAGCTGGCCCACCGCGACCCCGTCGACGGCGAAGCGCAGCGTGCCGTAGTCGCCGGCCCGGGTGAGCACCGCGCCGAGGTCGTACTGCCCGGCCGGCACCGACGGCAGCGTGAGCGTCACCGAGTCACCGGCGCGGGCGCCCCGGAACCACAGTTGCCGTCCGCCGGACCAGCTCACCCCGCAGCAGTCGGCCTGCGCGCCGACCGGCGCGGTGGCGGAGACGACGGCGAGCGACTCGGCTTCGAACCGGACCGGGTCGTCGGCCGGTGCCGGACCGGCCGGGACGGCGGCCAGGGCCGCCCCGAGCAGGAGCGCCGCGAGGACACGTCGGGCGCGCATCACGACACGCTCGGGCGGGGCAGGTCGGCGCCGGGGGCGAACTGGTCGTGCCAGCGGCTCCCCGGTGGGCCGAATCCTCCGCCGGTGGAGAGCGAGACGAACACGTCAGCGGTCAGGCCCCTGGTGAACGTGACCACGTCGGCCCGCCCGTCACCGTTGAAGTCCCCCACGCCGGGCAGCTCGTCGCCGAAGGCGAAGTGGTCGTGCCACTTCCAGGAGTGCTGCACGAAGCGGCCGCCGTCGGAGAGCGACACGAACACGTCGCCGGTCGTACCCCTGGTGAACGTCACGATGTCGTCCCGGCCGTCACCGTCCACGTCGCCCACCGCCGGCAGCTCGTTGCCGACGGCGAAGCTGTCGTGCCACTTCCAGCCGTCCTCCACGAAGCGGGTGCCGTCGGAGAGCGACACGAACACGTCGCCGGTCGTACCCCTGGTGAACGTCACGATGTCGTCCCGGCCGTCGCCGTCCACGTCGCCCACCGCCGGGAACTCGTCGCCGAGCGCGAAGTGGTCGTGCCACTTCACACCGGGCCCGAAGCCGGAGCCGGTGGAGAGCGCCACGTAGACGTCGGCGGCGGCGCCGCGGGTGAACGTGACGATGTCGGCACGGCCGTCGCCGTTGACGTCGCCGACCGCCGGGATCTCGGCGCCGACGGCGAAGAAGTCGTGCCACTTGACCCCGGCGGCGTACCCGGCGCCGGTGGAGAGCCCGACGTAGACGTCCGCGCTGTCGCCACGGGTGAACGTGATGACGTCCGCGCGGCCGTCGCCGTTGACGTCGCCGGTGAGCGGCACCTCCGCCCCGACCGCGAAGAAGTCGTTCCAGGGCCGGCTGTCCGGCACGAAACGGGTGCCGTCGGAGAGCGAGGTGAACACGTCGGCGGCGGCGCCGCGGGTGAAGTCGACGGCGTCGTCGCGGCGGTCGCCGTCGGCGTCGCTGGTGTTTCGGGTACGGGTGGTGGCCGACACCTCGGCCGAGGGCGCGGCGGTGTTGCCCGACCCGTCGACCGTTACGACCCGGTAGTAGCGGGTCTGCGCGGCGGGCAGCGGACCGTGCCGGAACGTGGTGGCACGCGTCGTGCCGACCAGGTTGGCGGCGGTGATCACCACCCCGGGGCTTCGGGACGCGTAGACGCGGTAGGAGACCACGCCGACGTCGTCGGCGGAGGGGGACCAGGTCAGGCCCAGCGCGTGCACGCGCCCGCCGGTCAGGGCGAGACCGGCGACCGGGGCCGGGGCGACGGTGTCGGTGAACGGCGCCACCATGCTGTCGGCCAGGTACCGGGAGGCGGTCCAGGCGGGTGCGCCGCTCGCCGGGGTGAGCTGGACGGTCACCGCCGACCGGCCCGCCGTCAGCGCCGCCGGCAGCACGAACTCGTCGGCCAGCCAGCGCTGCCTGTCGTTGCCCAGCGGCTGGAGCCACACCCCGGCCGGTGTGCCGTCCACCGACACGGCCGCCTGCTGGAAGCCGCCGGCCTGGTCGCCGTGGCGGCGCAGCCGTACCCCCTGGTTGGCCGGGTCGATCGCCAGCCGGAAGCGGACCGGGGCGGTCGTCGCGCGGACCTGGCCGGTCTGCGGGACGTTGTCGTCGTCGCCCTCGAACGCGGCGGTGAGCGCGGTCTGGGTCGCCCCGGAGTCGGTGTACGCGTGCGCGGCGCGGCTGGCGGCGTCGCCGGTGACGACGGTGTCGGTCCGGCGCGTGGTGACGGTGCGCTGGGTGTAGAGGAACGCGGTCGAGGCGTACTCGGCGGGCATGTCGTTGGCCGGTCCGTGCTCGATGCCGAAGCGCAGCGCGGTGCCGTAGGCCACCGCGTCGCCGATCATCAGCCGGTAGGCGGCGTCGCACTCGTCGGCGCATCCGCCGCCGCGGACCAGGTGCGCGGTGTTGCCGGTGAAGACGCCGCTGTACTCGCCGCGGTTGAAGTACCAGCCCGACTCGTAGAAGTCCTCGGTGCCGGTGCCGTAGATCTGCGGCGTGGGCGAACCGTCCACGTACACCCGCTCGTCGCCCTCCAGGTAGTTGCGGGTGTTGCCGCCGATGATGTGGCCGCGCATGGTCTGCGAGACGCCCACGAACCGGCCCCGGCCGGACTGGTCGGCGATGATCCAGTCGGCGCCGCCGACCGTCTCCGCGCGGCGTGACTGGGTGTTGAAGTAGCCGGCGCTGCCGTCGGCGGCGAGCCGGGACGTCCACTCGGCGCCGGGCGCCGACGTCACCTCGACCTCGACGCCGCTGACTGTGGCGCCTGTCGTGTTGACGAGCGTCACGGCGGCGGCGGTGCGGAACGGCATCGGCCACCAGGCGCTGTACCAGCCGCCGGGCGCGGAGTCCATGGCGAACATCAGCGACCGGACGGTGCGCTCGCCCAGCCCGGCGCCGAAGAACTCCCCGACCGGGCTGTCCACCGTGGCGCGCCCGTCGAACGTCATCCGCAGCCGCAGCCCGGCGAGCGTCGGCGCGCCCGCCGCGGCGTCCGGTACGCGCAGCCGCAGCGCGGTGATCGCCCGCGGCCCGGTCAGCGCGGCCAGCGACACCTGGCCCTGCGCCGGGGCGGTGACGGTGGCTCGGGTGGTGGCGGCGCCGGCCTGGGCGGGCTTCGGGTCGCGGGTGCCGGCGGCGCGCAGCAGCGTGACCACGTCGGTGGCCGGGTCGGCCGGGTCGAACCGGGACACCCCTGCCGCGTCGGCGAAGGTGCGGTAGGCCACGTGGTGGAACAGCGGGTTGTTCTGGGTGGTGATCCGCATGGACTCCCGGTAGGGCATCGGCACCTTGACGGTGACGCCGCCGGACGTCTGGTCGGCGTTGCTGACGAGCGGCGCGACGAACGGGCTGCCGAGCCGCCCGTCGACCAGGTCCTGGAGGTCGGCCTGGACGACCACGACGCCGTCGAGTTCGACGCGGATCCAGCCGGTGGCGCGGACGTTGCCGTCGTCGCGGGTGAACCAGATCGACTGCACCTCGCCCGGGCCGCGCGCCTCGGCGATCACGCAGCCGCCGCTCTGGCGCAGGCACGACCAGGTGCCGACGAAGCCGTCGTCGTTGGAACCGTCGCGGCCGAAGCTGGAGAACTGGTGGGTACGGCTGCCGGCGGCCAGCTCCGGCAGGCGGTCGAGCCGCCGGTAGGCGTCCCAGCCGATCGGGCCCTTGTCGTCCGCGACGGCGAGAGCGGTAGCGGGCGCCGACGTGGCGGTCGGAGCGGCGGACGAGGCCGCGGGCACGGCCACGGCCAGCAGCGCGACTGCTGCGGCGCCGGCCCAACGGCTGAAGCGGAGCCTCATCGGTGTCCCTTCCGAGCGCCGTGAGATCAGCGAGAAATCGATTGCTGGCGAGTTAACTTCCCGACTTCCACGGTTGTCAATACCTTGCGCCCGGCTTTCCCTCCGGGGCAGGAATCTTCACGGCACGCCGGCCCCTGACCCGCCCAGCCAGGCCCGGCGGAACCGGCACTGAAGGAAGTTTTCCTCCGACACGAACCACCCCGGCGGGTATTGACAGGTTCCGAAGTCTGCGGTTTCACTTCTCCTCAGCGCCACCGTCCCGCCGATCGGGACGCCAGCCGCCCCTCCTCCGACGCGAACTGTCAGGGCCCGCCCGTCGGCGACACCGGCCCCTGGCCTGACGCGCCCAGGCGCCGCTCTGCCAGTGCATCCCCTCCGATGAGGAGTTTCCGCATGCCCAGCTTCCCGACACGTGCCGCCCGGCGCGCCCTCGTCGCGCTGCTCACACTGGCCGCGGCCACCCTCACCGCGGTCGTGGTCACCCCGTCACCGGCGCTGGCCGCGCCGAACTTCAAGGCGCCGTTCCCGTGCGGGCAGCGGTGGACGTACAGCCACCACAGCGCCGAGGTGCGGCAGGCGCTGGACTTCGTCCGGGCCGACGGCGGCGTCACCGGCGGTACGCCCCAGGTGGCGTCCGCCGCCGGAGTCGCCCGCCGCTACTCGCAGCCCAGCGGCGCCGGCAACTACATCGTCATCGACCACGGCGGCGGGTGGACCACCTACTACTTCCATCTCAGCGCCTATTCGGTGCCCGACGGCGCCTACGTGCAGCAGGGGCAGCAGATCGGGATCACCGGCAGCACCGGCAACTCCTCCGGGGCGCACGTGCACTACGAGCAGCTCTACAACGGCGTCGGCCAGGTCATCTCGATAAACGGCGTCTCGCTCGCGCCGTATCCCGGCCAGTACAACCAGAGGTTCCTGGTCAGCGACAACTGCGGTACGCCACCGCCGCCGCCCGCGCCCCGATATTTCGGTGGTTCGCCGACCGATTTCAACGGTGACGGCCGGGATGACGTGGTGGCGTTCACGCACGGCTCACTCGCCGACGCCTACGTGTCCAC
>NZ_JBEZMS010000063.1:0-20191 GCF_040652815.1 Micromonospora sp. NPDC048169 | reverse complement strand
CCGCGAACGACACACCGTCCACGGCCCGCACCACACCGTCCTCGGTGTCGAACCGCACCCGCAGATCCCTGACCTGGAGATAGGGACCGTCGCCGGAGCGCTGCTCCGGCACCTCCGGGCGGTCCGGCTCCCCGGACGGCACCGCCTCCGACCTGCCCATTGACCGCCTCCCCTTCGGTGATGAAGAGAACCTACAGGAAATCACCGAAGGTGAAAATAAGCTACAAAGCGCGAGCTGTCAGCGGCCGGAGCGTAACGACATGGTCTCCGATCAGCCGATCCTGCCGCAGATCCGCACTCACCGCACGTGCCCCCGGTGGGCGGGCTCGGCCCGCCCACCGGGAGACACATCAGCCTTCGGTGACGGTGAGGACCACCGGACCACCGGGCAGCGTGCGGCTGTCCGGGCGATCCGGCATGTTCCAGGCGGTGCTGGCCCGGGCGGCGTCACTCAGCACGAATCCCACCGTGTACCTCCCCGGGGACAACCCCTGCCACGGAAGGTAGACCCAGGTGGTCACCGTCCCGTCGGGCGCCTGGTTGATGCCCCCGAAGGACTGGGACACCATGTCACCGTCGGCGTCGTACAGGTAGACACCCACGCCGTTGATCGGTGCGACCTGCACCTCGGCGTCGATGGTGAGCTTGACCGAGGACTGCCCCACCTCGCTCGACGGCACCGAGGACGGGTCGAGAGTGGCGCTCCGCGCCATCGGCGGGTTGGTGCTCGGCACCCGCGTGATGGTCAACCCCGGATCCGGGGCGCGGTACATGCTTCCGTACAGCGCCACGTTGCCCGCGCCGTCGACCACCGCCAAGCCCTCGACCACGCACTCCTCGGTCTGCTGGTAGACCATGACCCGTACCGCCACACGACCGTCCGCCCTCGTGGTGGGCAGGCCGTACTGCTGGCAGCCGCCGACGAGGTCGAGCTGAATGGTCGAGAGCCCCTTCCGCGCGTCGGTCACGACCATGCTGACATCGGTCATCACCGAGTCACGCCAGTTGTCCACCGGGTTCGGGCTCACCGCGAAGTCGCTCGCTCGCAGCGTGGAGTTCGTCGTGGTGGTGACGGACGGCGCCGTCGGATTCTTGTAGGTGGTCGTCCCGCCGGCATTGTTCCGGAGCACCAGGGCCGCCACCCGCCAGTTGCCGGTGGCCGTGTCCGAGGGCAACGCCACGTCGACAGCGCACGCCATGTAGACGCCGTCCTGCTGGCCGCTGCTGACCCGGCCGCACCGCAGACCCGTGCTGTATTCCTCACGTTCCCAGGTGAAGGCCGTGGTGATGCTCGCGCCGCCCGGACCGGCCAGCCGGATCGTGCCCTTCCAGAAGCCGGACTGCCAGTCCTGCACGGTGAAGTCATAGGTCACAGTCGCCGGACCGTTCCCCATGTAGAGGTAGGGGCGGCGCAGGAACGAGTTCAACGAGATCGAGTCGGCGCTCGGCCCGGACGAGTCGATCAGCGTCCGGGCCGTGAACTGGTAGCCGAACGCCTGGAGGCGGACCCCGGAGACCGTGGCCGTGGTGCCCCGGTAACCGATAGTGACCTTGGTGACCTCCCACAGGGCGGTGTCCGCGTCGGAGTAGCGCCGGACCGGGAGGTCGAAGGAGTAGGTGGACCGCTGCGGCGTCCCCGACTCGTACACGGCGTCACTGCAGCAGGTCTCCTGGTACGCGTAGCGCGCGATCCAGTCGTGACCGACCAGTTCGCCGGTGACCGTGCTGCGCATGCGCATCGTGACCGTGCCGAAGACGAAGTCGGCGTCCGGGTCGGAGTTGGTGACCGTCCAGGTCAGCTTGTTGGCGGCGTAGTCACCCGTCGCGTCCACAGTGGTGTCGGCGAAGGCGAGGGCGGTCAGCCCGAGTCGTGGGGCCGCGGCGTGGGCGGCAGTGGCGCCGAACATGGTCGCGGCAACCATGACGACGAGCGTCAACGCACCGCGGAGTAGTCGGTGCGCGGAAGTGGCAGACATGGGGATTTCTTATCAGCGTTGACCGATTCCGGTTGCCCCGCAACCGCCCTGACCGGCGTCGATTTCGCGACAACCGGCCGCGCCGCCGGATGACCTCGTCCCCTGACGGATGTCGGTGCGCTCGCCTAGGGTCGAACGCATGAGCGAGTTCGACGCGGCGACCGCCGCCGTCCAGGCCGCCCTCGACGCGGGCGCCCGCTACGCCGACGCCCGTGTCATGCACCGCCGCTACGAGTCGATGTCGGCACGCAACGGCGACATCGAGGAGCTGAGCCAGGACGAGAGCATCGGGCTGGGCGTACGCGCGCTCGTCGGGTCGGGTTGGGGCTTCCACGCCGTACCCGATCTGTCCGACGCCGCGGCCCGCGACGCCGGCCGGCGTGCCGCGGCGATCGCCACCGCGAGCGCCCGGGTTCCCGGCCCGCCGATCGACCTGGTGCCGGTCGAGGCGACGGTGGCGAGCTGGGCCTCGGAGTGCGCCGTCGACCCGCTCGGGGTGCCGCTGTCGGACAAGGGCGACCTGCTGGTCCGGGCCACCGCCACGATGCGCGAGCACGGCGCCGACCTGGGCGAGGGGCTCTATCAGATCTGGGACACCTCGAAGTGGTTCGTCTCCAGCGAGGGTCACCGCATCGACCAGCGCATCCGGGAGTGCGGCGGCGGGATCTCGGCCACCTCGATCGGTGACGGCGAGACCCAGCGCCGGTCCTACCCGAGCTACCGCGGGCAGTACGGCACCACCGGCTGGGAGCTGGTCACCTCGCTGGACCTGGCCGCGCACGCCGCCCGGATCGCCGAGGAGTCCCGCGAGCTGCTGACCGCGCCGCTCTGTCCGGCCGGCGAGACCGATCTGATCCTCGGCGGCGAGCAGCTCGCGCTTCAGATCCACGAGTCGGTCGGGCACGCCATCGAGCTGGACCGCATCCTCGGCTGGGAGGCGGCGTTCGCCGGCACGTCCTGGCTCGACCTGGCCCGGCTCGGCTCGCTGCGTTACGGCTCGGAGCTGATGAACGTGACGATCGACCCGACCATCCCGGGCGCGCTGGGCAGCTTCGGCTACGACGACGAGGGCTCACCGGCGGTCGCCCGCGACGCGGTGCGCGAGGGACGGTGGGTCGGGGTGCTCGCCGGCCGGGACTCGGCCGCCGTCGCCGGCCTGGACTACGGCGGCAGCGTACGGGCCGACGGCTGGGCCCGGCTGCCGATGGTGCGGATGACGAACGTGGGCCTGGAACCCGGCCCCCACACGCTCGACGAGATCATCGCGGCCACCGACGACGGGGTGCTGATGGACGTCAACCGCTCCTGGTCCATCGACGACAAGCGGCTCAACTTCCAGTTCGGCTGCGAGGTCGGCTGGGAGGTGAAGAAGGGCCGCCGGGGGCGGATGCTGCGCAACCCGACCTACACCGGCATCGGGCCGGTCTTCTGGCGCTCGATGGACATGCTCTCCTCGGAGACGGTCGCCTGGGGCACGCCCAACTGCGGGAAGGGGCAGCCCGGCCAGGTCGGGCACACCGGCCACCCGGCCGCGCCGGCCCGGTTCCGCGGCGTCCGGGTGGGGGTGCGGGCATGAGCGAGCGCAGCGAGCGAATCAGCAGGCTCAGGGCGACGGTGCCTCATGGCGCCACGCAGCGAAGCGGAGTGCCGGCATGAGCGCCGAGCTGGAGATCGCCGCCGGGGTGGTGGACCTGGTCCGGCACACGGCCGGTCCGGCCGCCGAGGCCGAGGTGCTGGTGACCCGTTCCGACCTGGCGCTGACCCGGTTCGCCAACTCGTTCATCCACCAGAACGTGGCCGAGACCGGTGTCGCCGTACACCTGCGGTTGCACGTGGACGGGCGGACCGCGACCGGCAGCGGCAGCCGGGTCGACGCCGACGGGCTGGCCGCGCTCGTCGAGCGGACCCGGGCCGCGGCCCGGCTCGCGCCGCCCGACCCGGCCTGGCCGGGCCTCACCGCGCCGACGCCGGTGCCGTCCGGCCCGGCCGTCGACGAGGCCACCGCGTTCGCCTCGCCCGACGAGCGGGCCGAGCGGGTGCGCGCGTTCGTGGAAGCGGTCGAAGGACTGGAGGCGGCCGGCTACTGCCGCACCGCGTACCGGTCGGGGGCGTTCGCCAACTCCGCCGGGCACACGGCGACCGGACGGGCGGCCGAGGCGGCGATGGACGGCATCGCCCGGGCCGGCGGCGCGGACGGGGTGGCGCGGCTCTGCGCCGACCGGCTGGCCGACCTCGACGGCGCGGCGCTCGGCGCCCGCGCGGCGGCGAAGGCGCGAGCCGCGGCCGACCCGGTCGAGCTGCCGCCCGGGCACTACGAGGTGGTGCTCGAACCGGCCGCCGTCGCCGACCTGCTGCAGAACCTGGCCTGGTACGGCTTCAACGGCAAGCGGTACGCCGAACGGCAGTCCTTCGCCGAGCCGGGCACCGCCCAGTTCGACCCGGCGGTGACGCTGGTGGACGACCCGCTGCACGCCGGCACCCTGCCGTTCGACCTGGAGGGCACACCCCGGCGGGCGTTGCCGCTGGTCGAGAGGGGCACCACCGGCGCGGTGGCGTACGACAGGCGCGGCGGCGCGGCGGCGGGCACCGGGTCCACCGGCCACGGTATGCCGGGCAGCGCGACCTTCGGGCCGATCCCGCACAACATCCGCCTGTCGGCGGACCCGCGCGTCGCCGATGCGGGCGCGGGTGTCGCGGCCGGGCCGGTGAGCGCGGGCGTGACCGGGGCGGTGGGCGACCCGGACACCGCCGCGCTGGTGGCCGGGGTGCGGCGCGGGCTGCTGGTGAGCGACTTCTGGTACACCCGCGTGCTGGACCCGAAGCAGCTGGTGGTCACCGGGCTGACCCGCAACGGGGTGTGGCTGGTCGAGGACGGCGTGCCGACCCGCGCGGTACGCGACTTCCGGTTCACCGAGTCGTATCCCCGGGCGCTGGGGCCGGGCCGGGTGCTCGGCCTGGGCCGGGCGGCGGTGCGCCAGCCGGGCCGCGTCGACGGCTCCTGGTACGAGGCGCCGACGCTGCGGCTGTCCTCCTGGCACTTCACCGGCGGCGCGTCCGGGTGACGCCGCGCTCCGAACGTGCCAGGACACCGCTCGGCGCACCGTTCGACCGACCCGACACATTGATCATGAACTGACTCTTTCCAAGCTGCGGGACACACGGGACACTGCGTTGCGCGGCCGGGCCGTGAAGATCGGCGTAACGTGTGTCACTTAGCCGCACCGGTTCGCCGGTGTGGCCTCGCGCGTGCGCAGGACGTGACAGTGACGTCAGGGAGATGACTCGAATGACAACTACGTCGGCCAGGACGCCGAGACCGCAGCCGCGGGGAGGGCGGGCACGCGCCGCCATCGCGGCGAAGACGTTGCGGACCGACAGATGGTGGCTCGCCCCGCTGATCACAGTGGTGGGGCTCAGCGCGTGGGTCATCTACGCGACGGTCCGGGTCTTCATGCACAAGTGGTACTGGGTGGAGCAGTACCACTACCTGACGCCGTTCTACTCCCCCTGCGTCACCGACCGCTGTGTCGAGGGCTCCTCGCACTTCGGGCAGTTCCTGCCCGGCTGGTGGATCATCCCGGACGCGGCGCTCACCCTGCCGTTCCTGCTGCTGTTCCGCCTCACCTGCTACTACTACCGCAAGGCGTACTACCGGTCGTTCTGGCTGTCGCCGCCGGCCTGCGCGGTGCCGGACGGGCACCAGTCGTACAGCGGCGAGACGCGGTTCCCGCTGCTCGGGCAGAACCTGCACCGCTACTTCTTCTACGCCGCCGCGATCATCTCGCTGATCAACACCTGGGACGCGATCCTGGCCTTCCACTCCCCCGAGGGCTTCGGCTTCGGCCTGGGCAACATCATCCTGGTCGGCAACGTGGTGATGCTGTGGGCGTACACGATCTCCTGCCACTCCTGCCGGCACATCATCGGCGGACGGCTCAAGCACTTCTCGAAGCACCCGATGCGCTACAGGGCGTGGACCGGGGTGTCCTGGTTGAACGTCCGGCACATGCAGCTCGCCTGGATCACCCTGGGCACGCTGGCGCTCACCGACTTCTACGTGATGGCGGTCGCCGCCGGCTGGATCAACGACCTGCGGTTCATCAACTGAGAGCCTGGACATGACTGAGACGCGAATCGAACGACACCACTACGACGTCGTCGTGATCGGGGCCGGGGGCGCCGGCCTGCGCGCGGCGATCGAGGCCCGGCTGGCGGGCAAGAAGACCGCGATCATCTCGAAGTCGCTGTTCGGCAAGGCGCACACGGTGATGGCCGAGGGCGGCGCGGCGGCCGCGATGGGCAACGTGAACTCGCGCGACAACTGGCAGGTGCACTTCCGGGACACCATGCGCGGCGGCAAGTTCCTCAACAACTTCCGGATGGCCGAGCTGCACGCCAAGGAAGCGCCGCAGCGGATCTGGGAGCTGGAGACGTACGGCGCGCTGTTCGACCGCACCAAGGACGGGAAGATCTCGCAGCGCAACTTCGGTGGCCACGAGTACCCGCGCCTGGCGCACGTCGGCGACCGGACCGGCCTGGAGCTGATCCGGACGCTCCAGCAGAAGATCGTCTCGCTCCAGCAGGAGGACAAGCAGGAGTTCGGCAGCTACGACGCGCGGATCCGGGTCTTCTCCGAGACCACGATCACCGAGCTGCTGCTCGACGGCGACCGGATCGCCGGCGCGTTCGGCTACTACCGCGAGTCCGGTGAGTTCATCCTCTTCGAGGCGCCGGCGGTGGTGCTGGCCACCGGCGGTGTCGGACGGTCCTACAAGGTCACCTCGAACTCGTGGGAGTACACCGGCGACGGCCACGCGCTGGCGCTGCGCGCCGGGGCCACGCTGATCAACATGGAGTTCCTCCAGTTCCACCCGACCGGCATGGTCTGGCCGCCGTCGGTGAAGGGCATCCTGGTCACCGAGTCGGTACGCGGCGACGGCGGGGTGCTGAAGAACTCCGAGGGCAAGCGGTTCATGTTCGACTACGTCCCGGACGTGTTCCGCAAGCAGTACGCGGAGACCGAGGAGGAGGCGGACCGCTGGTACACCGACCCGGACAACAACAGGCGTCCGCCGGAGCTGCTGCCCCGCGACGAGGTCGCCCGCGCGATCAACAGCGAGGTCAAGGAGGGCCGGGGTACGCCGGCCGGCGGCGTCTACCTGGACATCGCCTCCCGTAAGTCGGCCGAGGAGATCCGCCGCCGCCTGCCGTCGATGTACCACCAGTTCAAGGAGCTGGCCGACGTCGACATCACCAAGGAGCCGATGGAGGTCGGCCCGACCTGTCACTACGTGATGGGCGGCGTCGAGGTGGACCCGGACTCCGGCGCGGCGTACGGCTCGGTGCGCGGCCTCTACGCCGCCGGTGAGGTGTCCGGCGGCATGCACGGCTCGAACCGGCTCGGCGGCAACTCCCTGTCCGACCTGCTGGTCTTCGGCAAGCGCGCGGGCGGGCACGCCGCCACGTACACCGACCAGCTCACCGCCCGCCCGGCGGTGTCGGTGGCGGCGGTCGAGGCCGCGGTGGAGACGGCGCTGGCGCCCTTGCAGCGGGACACCGGCGAGAGTCCCTACCAACTCCAGCAGGACCTCCAGGCGGTGATGGGCGACCTGGTCGGCATCATCCGCCGGGAGAGTGAGCTGGAGGACGCCATGCGCAGGCTGGCCGAGCTGCGGGAGCGGGTGGCGAAGGTGAGCGCGGTCGGCGGCCGGCGCTACAACCCGGGCTGGCACCTGGCGCTTGACCTGCGCAACATGCTCGTGGTCTCGGAGTGCACCGCGATGGCGGCGCTGGAGCGGCGGGAGTCGCGCGGCGGGCACACCCGGGAGGACTACCCGGCGATGGACCCGAAGTGGCGGCGGGTCAACCTGGTCTGTTCGCTGGACGGTGACGCGGTCCGGCTCACCGAGAAGCCGCTGCCGGAGATGCGGCCGGAGCTGATCGGGCTGTTCGACCGGGCAGAGCTGGCCAAGTACCTGACCGACGAGGAACTCGCCGAGTTCGACGCCCTCACCGAGGAGGCGAACAACTGATGGGAAGTAAGCGCCAGTTCCGCATCTGGCGGGGCGACGAGACCGGCGGTGACCTGCGGGACTACACGGTCGAGGTGAACGAGGGCGAGGTCGTCCTCGACGTGATCCACCGGCTCCAGGCCACCGAGGCGCCGGACCTGGCGTGCCGGTGGAACTGCAAGGCCGGCAAGTGCGGCTCCTGCTCGATGGAGATCAACGGCAAGCCGCGGCTGGGCTGCATGACCCGGATGTCGACGTTCGAGGAGTCGGAGACCGTCACGGTCACCCCGCTGCGCACCTTCCCGGTGATCCGGGACCTGGTCACCGACGTCTCGTTCAACTACGAGAAGGCCCGGGAGACCCCGGCGTTCGCGCCGCCGGCCGACGTGGCACCCGGCGACTACCGGATGCAGCAGGTCGACGTGGAGCGCTCGCAGGAGTTCCGCAAGTGCATCGAGTGCTTCCTGTGCCAGAACGTCTGCCACGTGATCCGCGACCACGACGAGAACAAGCCGGCGTTCTCCGGGCCCCGGTTCTTCATCCGGGCGGCCGAGCTGGACATGCACCCGCTCGACGCGCGTACCGACCGGCGCGAGTACGCGCAGTCGGACATGGGGCTCGGATTCTGCAACATCACCAAGTGCTGCACCGAGGTCTGCCCCGAGCACATCAAGATCACCGACAACGGGATCATCCCCATGAAGGAACGGGTCGTCGACCGCAGGTACGATCCCCTTGTGTGGCTCGGTAACAAGATCTTCCGGAGGGGTCAGGTGCCTCAGACCAGCGCGACAAGCGGGCATTCGAGCGGTACCGGCACGTCCGGAGGGGCGCACGGCGGGGCGCACGCGCACGGCGGCGGTTCGCACGCCGCCGGGGTGCACTCGCACGCGGGCGGCTCGCACGACAGCGCCGCCGAGCGTCAGGCGCAGCAGGGCGTCAACTGGCACCGCGAGGTGCCGCACCCGACCGCCCCGGCGGTGGACGCCAACGGCCGGCTGCCGCTGACCGAGCTGACGTTCAACAAGGCCGCCGCGCCGTCGCCGTTCGGCGACGACGTGACGTTCCCGCTGCCGCCGGAGCACCTCAACTTCGCTCACCCGCAGCAGGACGAGCCGAAGCACTGAACAGCAGCACGACGATGACGGGGGCCAGCGGCACACGCCGCGGGCCCTCGTCCCGTTTCCGCCCGGCTGTCCGGTTCTCCGGACGGCCCGGCCCGTGCCGTGCTCGTTCAGGAGGCGTCGAGCAGCGGTCGCAGCGCGGCCACGATCGGCACGTCGGCCGGCAGCCAGTCGACGCTGTCCAGCTCGGCGGCGGACAGCCAGCGCAGCTCGGCGTGCTCCAGCGCCTTCGGCTCGTCGCCGTGCAGCAGACGGGCGGCGTAGACGCGCAGCACGGACCGGCCGTGCGCCATCCGCACGTCGCGGCCGACACGGGCGCCGACGGACACCCGTACGCCCAGTTCCTCGACGCACTCCCGGGCCAGCGCGTCGGTCTCGGCCTCGCCCGGCTCGACCTTTCCGCCCGGGAACTCCCAACGCCCCGCCACCTCGGGGGGCGCGGAGCGCTCGCATGCCAGCACCCGGCCGCCCTCGATGATCGCCGCCCCGACGACCACCCTCGGCTCCCGCCGGTCGGCCTGCCCGCTTCCGCTAACCCGTTCGGTCCGCACGGGCCACCAGCGTGCCAGATCAATCGGCGGTTTGGGTAGCCGCGTCGGCCGTCAGGTCAGCAGAACACGGAAGTGTGGGCGTGGACACACCATCTGAGCGGCGAGAGACTAGAGGGCGTCGACTGGGACACGGGATGGCGACGATTTGGCCACAAGCCGGCAACGACGCCTGGGAGGTGCGGTGATGCGCGTGCTGTTCAGCGGCCGTGCGAAGCACGACTATCTCAGCGACGCACTCGCCCTGCTGTCCGGATGGACGCGCGAGGGCGAACAGATCCGCCGCACGATCGTCCTCGACGACACGCAGCACGCCGCGCTCACCGAGCGGGTGGCGGTGGTCGCCGACGCGCTGCGGCTGCGCCCCGAGATCAGTCGCCGGGCCGACCGCACCCAGATCCGGCTCGGGCACGACGACGGCGAACCGCTCACCGAGGGTGAGGTGCTGCTCGCCGCACGCATCGAGGACGCGGTCCGGGCGGTCACCGAGCACTGAGCGCTGGCGCGTCCCGCCTACCCTGTGGTGCATGTCTGGCCCCACGTACGACCGCAAGGAACAGTTCCAGCAGATCCAGAGCGGGCTGCTGCCCGGTGAGCAGATCATCGCCGTCTACGACGCGATCGGCACCGGCACCGGCTTCATCGGCCTGACCGACCGGCGCGTGATCATCCAGGACCGCTCCTTCGTCGGCAAGCGGTACGCGATCACCAGCATCCCGTACTCGAAGATCACCAGCGTGAGCGTGGTGAGCAACAAGTCCTGGGGTGGTTCGTTCTTCTCCACCGGGTCGATCGCTGTGCACGTCGGCACGCACACCTACGAGGTCGAGTTCCGGGGCGAGCAGAAGAGCCACCACGTCCACAACGTGATCCTGCACCACATCTCCTGACCCGCCTGGCACAATCGCCGCCATGCGAGGGCTGACGGCGCGGTGGCGGGTCTGGCGCGGCGCGCACCGGCGGGCCGTACGCCTGGCCGGCCGCCTCCTGGTGCTCGCCACCGCCGTCGCGCTGCTGCTGGGCGCCGCGACCGTCGCCAGCGTGACCTGGGTCCGCGACACGGCCGAGGGCCACCTGTTCGACGCCGCTGGCGCGCCGGAGACGCCGGTGGCAGTGGTGCTGGGCACCAAGGTGGAACCGGACGGCACGCCGTCGCCATTCCTGGCCGGCCGGCTGGAGACCGCCCGCCAGTTGTACGCCGCCGGCAAGGTCAAGGCGCTCCTGCTCTCCGGCGACCACATGGACTGGGACTACGACGAGCCGGAGGCGATGCGGCGCTGGCTCGTCGAGCGGGGTGTGCCGGCGGAGAAGACGGTGCTGGACCACGCCGGGTTCGACACGTACGACTCGTGCGTGCGCGCGTACCGGGTCTTCGGCGTGCGGCGGGCCACAGTGGTCACCCAGTCGTTCCACCTGCCGCGCGCGGTGGCGCTCTGCCGGGACGCCGGCATCGAGGCCGTCGGCGTCGGTGACGACACCGCCCGCCGGTACGCCCGCCAGTGGCGGATCAGCTCCACCCGGGAGTACGGGGCGTGCGTGAAGGCCGCCGTGGACGTGCTCACCGGGCGTGACCCGGTGCACCTCGGCCGCCGGGAGACCGGCGTGGACGACGCGTTGCGGGCGTAATCCGGTTGTCGCCCGGGCCGCTGGCTGTTCTGCTGAACCCGCGAAGCCGACCGGAGGGAGCACCGCCATGCCACACGCTGCGAAGCCCAGCCGCCCCGTCGTCACCCCATCCGAAACGAGGCTTCGTGTTGTCGTACCCCATTCCGGCGGAGGTCACTGACCTCGCGCCGCGTCCTGTCCCGTCCGCCCGGCGGGAGGGCGCGTGATGTCCCTCTTCGACGATCCCGGCCTGTTCGGCCGGCTCTGGGCCGCCACCTACGACGGCCCCGGCAATCCCGACCCGGCCCCGGCCGTCGACTTCCTCGCCCCGCTGGCCGAGGGCGGTCCGGTGCTCGAACTGGCTGTGGGCACCGGCCGCGTGGCCCTGCCACTCGCCGCGCGCGGCCTGGCCGTGGAGGGCGTCGAGGCGTCCCCGGAGATGGTGGCGCACCTGCGCGCCAAGCCCGGCGGCGCCGACATGCCGGTCACCATCGGCGACATGGCGGACGTCCCCGTCCCGGGGCCGTACCGTCTGGTCTTCCTGGTGTTCAACACGCTGTTCAACCTGGTCTCGGAGGAGCGCCAGGCGGCGTGCTTCCGCAACGTCGCCCGGGTGCTCGCGCCCGGCGGGGCGTTCGTCATCGAGACCTTCGTGCCCGACCCGGCGGACTTCGACCGGGACGAGCAGGTCCAGGTGCGGGAGGTGACCGAGGACTCGGCCACCATCCGCATGCACCGGTACGACCGGGCGGCGCAGACGTTCGTGCGGCAGACCGTCACGTTCGACGCCGCCGGCGTGCACCTGAAGCCGTTCGCCATGCGGTACGCCTGGCCGGAGCAGATCGACGAGCTGGCGGAGCAGGCCGGGCTCCGGCTCACCGAGCGGTACGCGGACTGGGACGGGTCGCCGTTCGACGCGGACAGCCGCGCGCACATCTCCGTCTACCGGCGCCGGTAGCGGTCACGCCGAGGGCCGGGGTCTCGCGTCCCGGCCCTCGGCCTGCGCCGATACGCTGACGCCGCCGGGGTCTGCGCGGTCCCGGGCAGGAGGGACCGATGACAGTCACCGTCGCCGCCATGGACGACTCGCACGCCGACGTCGTGCTGGAGATCTACCGCCTCGGCATCGCCGAGGGCAACGCCACGTTCGAGACCGAGGCGCCGGACTGGGCGCGGTTCACCGCTGGACGGCTGGCCGGCCACCGCTGGGTGGCGCTCGACGAGGCGGGCGACGTGCTGGGCTGGGTGGCCTGCTCGGCGGTCTCCGACCGCTGCGTCTACGCCGGCGTGGTCGAGCACTCCGTCTACGTGCACCCGCGAGGGCGCGGGCGCGGGGTCGGCCGGGCGCTGCTGGAGGCGCTGATCGCCTCCACCGAGGCGGCCGGGATCTGGACCATCCAGTCCGGCGTGTTCCCGGAGAACACCGCGAGTCTCGCGCTGCACGCGGCGTGCGGCTTCCGCGTCGTCGGCACCCGCGAGCGGGTAGGCCGCCACCACGGCACCTGGCGCGACGTAACCCTCATCGAACGCCGCAGCCCAGAGATCTGACCCCCGCCCCCGCCCTCCCCCGCCTCCGCCCCCGGCTCACCCCGGTGATCAAGGAGTTGGTGTCCGGTCGGCGTGGTCCGGGTGACGTAAACCCCTTGATCACCGGGCTGGTCAGGTGCCGGCCAGGTGACGGCGCACCAGGGCGTCCCGCTCCAGGATCAGGTCGACCATCTGCCAGAACTCGGCGAGCCGGGGATGGGTCAGCCCTTCCTCGCGGCTGAGCTTGCGGCCGAAGATCGGGCTGTCCCCGCGACCTCACCACCGTTGACGAGCGTCGCGGCCGGCCCCGGCGAGCCGGCCACCGGTCCGACCCGGCAGCCGAAGGTGACGTGGTCGTCGACGTCGTCGCGGCCCCAGCTGCCCAGGATCGCGTCGATCCAGACCTCGTGCACGCCGTCGTGGTGGTAGCAGCTCGCGAAGTAGACGGCCACTGTCGCGTCATGGGTGCGGATGTCGGCCCAGGTCCGCTCCGCGGCGGTGTCGCAACAGCCGCAGACGAACTCCCGTGCCTGGCGCGTACTCTCGTCGATCCTCAGTTCCACGACGCGAACCCTAAGACACTTGACGGGGCGGCGCGGCGGTGCGATGGTTAACTACATGAGTAATGAACCAACGGAGCTGGTATGGATGACGGTCGGCCGATCTTCGTCCAGATCGCGGAGCTGATCGAGAACTCGATCATCGACGGGACGTACGCGGAGGAGACCCAGGTGCCGTCCACAAACGAGCTGGCGGCGTTTCACCGGATCAATCCCGCGACTGCCGCCAAGGGGATCAACCGCCTGGTCGATGACGGGATTCTCTACAAACGCCGGGGAATCGGAATGTTCGTGGCAACGGGGGCCAGCGAAACACTCCGAGAGCGTCGCCGGCACGAGTTCTCCGACCAGTACGTGCGGCCACTCATCGAGGAGGCCCGCAAATTGGGCATCGGCACCGAGGAGCTGAAGAAGCTCATCGAGACATGGGAGGAGCAACGATGAGCGTCGTGGCGGCTGCCGGCCTCACGAAGCGGTACGGCGACGTGGCCGCTCTCGACAACGTCACCTTCACCCTGACGGGAAACAAGATCTACGGCCTCCTCGGCCGCAACGGTGCCGGAAAGACGACGCTGATGCAGCTGATCACCGGCCAGCAGAGCGTCTCCAGTGGCGACCTGACACTCTTCGGCGAGCGGCCGTACGAGAACGAACGGGCGCTGTCGCGCGTGGTCTTCATCAAGGAGAGCCAGACGTACCCGGCCGCCTACCAGGTCCGGCACGTCCTGAGCCTGGCCGGGCGGCTGTTCCCGAACTGGGACGAGGACTTCGCGCAGTCCCTCGTGGACGACTTCGAGCTGCCGCGCAAGCGCAACGTGCGCAAGCTGTCCCGCGGTATGACGTCCGCGCTGGGCGTCACGATCGGCCTGGCCGCACGGGCGCCGCTGACCTTCTTCGACGAGCCGTACCTCGGTCTCGACGCGGTGGCCCGGCAGCTCTTCTACGACCGGCTGCTGGTCGACTACGCCGAGAACCCGCGCACCGTCGTGCTCTCCACGCACCTCATCGACGAGGTGGCCGACCTGATCGAGCACGTGGTGCTGCTCGATCACGGCAGGCTGCTGCTCGACGCGCCCAGCGACGACCTGCGCGGCGAGGTGATGGAGGCGACCGGCCCCGCCGAGGCGGTGGACGAGTTCGGGACCGCGTACGCGGTGCTGCACCGCGAACAGCTCGGCGGCGCCGCCCGGACGACGCTGCGCGGCTCGTTCGACAACGCCGAACGGCTGCGCGCCAAGAAGCTCGGCATCGACCTGGCACCGGTATCGCTGCAGCAGGCCGTGGTGCGCCTGACGACGGAAAGGACGAACTCCCGATGACTCGCATCCTCGACGTCGCCCGGATGCACACCATCGCCTGGATCGGCCAGCTGGCCTGGCCGTGGGGCATCATGGCCATCTCGCTCGGCGTCAACCTGCTGATCTTCGCCTCGATCGACGAGGCGGCGCCGGGCAAGAACACCACGGGCGGTCTGGCCAGCCTCTACATCGTCTGCTCGATCGTCGCCGCCGCATCGATCAGCCAGGTGTTCCCGTTCGCCCTCGGCATGGGCGTCACCCGGCGCACCTTCTACCTCGCCACGGTGCTCGTCAACGTGGTGCAGGCGGCCGCCTACGGCGTCCTGCTCTACCTGCTCAACCTGATCGAGGGCGCCACCGGCGGCTTCGGGATCGAGCTCCGGTTCTTCCGGATCCCGTACATCGACGTCGACAACGGGCTGTTGCAGATCGCCGTCTACGCGGTGCCGTTCCTGTTCCTGAACTTCGTCTCCATCTTCGTCGCCGTCTGGTACGTCCGGTTCGGCATGAACGGCCTGCTCGGTGCCGGCGCGGCCCTGATCCTGGTGGCCGGCCTGCTCACCGCGCTGGTCATCTGGCAGGACTGGTTCGGCGACATCTGGCAGTGGTTGAGCAGCCAGCACCAGGTCAGCCTGCTGGTGGGGTGGCCCGCCCTGGTGGCGGTGGTGGCCGCGATCGGAGGCATGGCGGCCATCCGCCGGGCGAACGCCTGACGGCAGGTACGGGTGGCGGTCGCCGGTACGCGCGAGCGGGCCGGCGACCGCCCCGGTGCCCATCCAGCACACCCAGAAGCAGGCCCACCATGCCCCGGATAGCGTTCTCCGGTCCGGCATCCGATGTCGCCGCCACGCACGTCCACATGTCGGCCGGCTTGTCCGCCAGCTCCCAGCAGAGCTCGAATTCGCCGTTCACCGTGCCCCGGGCGACCAGTTCGCTGCCGAAGCCGCAGTCGCACTTGAGCCGTTTTCTTGTGCTGCCGCTTTACTGCTCGCTGCCCCACGTTCACAAGTCGCGCATTCGCCCTCTGGGCGCTCCTTGAGCAGGTCCGCGCACTCCGTATCCAGCCTGGCGCCGCCGCCGTTGTCGATATTTTTCGATTTTCCGCACACCCTGGGGCCTGGACGGTATCTTCTGGTTTGGCAATGAAGTTTCCGAGCAAACCAGCCATTGAGGAGTGGAGCCATGGCAAAGCTGGGAGTCGTGCGGAACGATTCAAACCGCCCTGTAATGACAGTGAATTCCGAACAGGGCGCGGGCGATGTTTTCGAAGCAAACAAGGACAAGGACTGCGATGGCTGGGCCGTGACGTTTCCATGGGCGACGCGGAAAGACAAATTTCTATGGATTGCCACCAAGGGCGACTGTTACAGGTTCCACGAGAAGTCGGTAGGGGGCAAGAACGTCATAGAAGGCTGTGGAATGGATGGGAAAATCACGGATTGGCTCGATACTCCTTCTGGCGCCGACATTGAGGCGGTCGTTGATGCGGAAGAAAACTGACATTGAAGAGCTTGTCAGCCTGAGGCCATCCCGTTCGCCCGCCGGCCCGCCCTCCTGAGGAGCGGGCTACCGCCCGACCCGCCACATCAAGACGGCCCTCGACACACGTTCGGACGCTGGCGGACCGGGCAAGGTCTGCTCGGTTGCCCAGGTCGTGCACCCGCCGTCCTGAAGCCGGAGCGTCCCGCGCCGGAGACGCGGTAACCACAACCCCGCGCCGCCGGTCGATGAGGCGTGGGGGCTGCACCCCGCGGTGCGCCCCAGAGCGAGGCACCACCGTTCTGAACTGCGGAAACAGGCCGGATTCAGACGTTGAAGCGGAACTCAGAGCCGCTTTCCGTCAACCAGCGGGAACACACTCCTGCGCCTGCTCACGGGGCTTCCCTGTCTGCCATGGCTGCTCGCTGGTTGACGACGTTTGACGGTGTCTTGTGCCCCCAGAGTGCCCCACACTCCAGGAGCGACTATCGTTCGCGGTTCGCGTCCAGCCGGTCAATCGTCACAAGGCCCTCCCGGGTTCGAAGTGTCACCTGGAAGTTCCAGCCCAGGTCGCTCAGAAGCGTGATGGTCCAAGCACCGCTCTCGCGATCCTCACTTTCCCCGACGACGTCAAGCCGATCGACATCGATCGCGCCGACGGACAACATCGCCGCATATCGGCGTGCGACGCTCCACCTCGCTCGGGAGATCGCCTCCTCACGGCTTAGCGGCCTCACTTCGGCGGTTGTGCGCGCCTGACGTCGCTGGCGAAGTTGGGCAAAGAGGTTCCCCACCTGGTGCCCGATTGCAGCTTGGGTGACCGCGCCGCTGACGTAGAGAGCCACTGCCATGATCTCTCCGCTGTCGCCGCCCCAGCTGGTGCGCCCGCTCTCGACGCTGATCCGGTAAGACTGGCCAGACTGGTCGACGAGCGATTCCACCTTGTCGCGCAGATCAAGCGTCTCGGCGCGCGGCATCGTGAACTCCTCGAACCATACGTTCGAGGGAGCCGCCACGAGGCTGTCTCTTCTCGCCACCGTCACCTGCACCTGGACAGGCCAAGTCATCCGCTCCTGCAAGCTGACCGGGACGCTCTGAGGGGTGGGCTCGTCCACGCGGACAACCTACACCGCAGCATTGCCTTGCACCTTCAAGTGACCGCCTCCTACCTCAGTCCCCCGATGCGGTTGCTGTCAGCATTGCTGCCTTCACCGTGGGCTGGGCGCGCAACACGGCTAGGAGTTGACCTTCCTCAAATGCCGCCTCAGTTGTGGTACGTTCTGAGGAAGTTGGCCCCCGGAGGAGGAACCGTGGCGCAGCCTGGCCAGGAGTACATAGAGTGCGTCATACATGAGGGTGAGGCGGCGGTGGCCCGGCTCGCCTCCATGGGGCTGCGCGTTGCCCACTTCGACGCAGCGGTCCGGAAGGGACACGACCGGTCTTCCCAGGTGTCTCGCGTTCACCCTCGGACCTACAAGGGCCAGGTGATGTGGGCCGAGACCGTGGCCGAAATCCGTACGCAGCTCCTGGACCTGAACCAGGGGTGGGATATTGGTCAGACCGACAACTACGAAACCTCCTTCCACTCGGGTCGTGGCATTGCGATCGCTGTGGTCGGTGGAGATGTCAACTGCGGCGAGCGGACCTTTAGTGCGCCCAAGGCTTCGCGAAAGCGTGGCCCGGTGACCGCCAAGCGAATCCGTAAGAATCTTCTCGGGCAGCAGATGTTTGACCTACCCGAGTTCAAGGACCCCCCACAGGATGACGAGCTGTGTGACACCTGGTTTCTGATGCTGAACGCCAGGGATAACCGCATGTATCTTGAGCTTTCGTTGGCGACATCCCTTGGCCCAGACAGCAAATTCGGCCTGTGGAGAGAGCGCATTATCATGCCCTACATCCCGCTCCGGGGTGCCGTCGTAACCCCGATGGAGCCGGACGAGACCGAGCCTCCTCGCGTCAATGTTGGCCGAAAGTAAGCGTCAGCCGGAGTTCAACCCCAGTAGGCTCCGGCTGGCAAGAGAAAGGCGGGGCCTAACTAAGGAGGCCCTTGCCAAGCTCTGTGATGTTACCCGCCGGGCTGTCACGGATTGGGAATCGGGGAAGGTGGATAACCCTCCCGTTGCTCGAATCGCTGAAGCTTTGGAGTTTCCAGAATCGTTCTTCTTTGGAGACGATCTCGACGAGGTCAAAGTAGACGCGGTTAGTTTTCGCGCACTATCTAGCATGACATCGAGGCAGGTAAGTCGCGTCCTGTCGCATGCATCCATGCTGCGGGCGTTCTCGTCCTGGATTGATGGCCGATATGCGACACCTGACGTGGACGTCCCCTCCTTCGAGGAGCTGATTGCGTCTTTCCAAGACGCTGAGCCGTCACCCGTAGATGCCGCCAACTCATTGCGCCGCATGTGGAGTCTGGGCGCACGTCCTATCCCCGACATGCTAGCTCTGCTAGAGAGTAAAGGGGTTAGGGTTCTCGGGCTACCTTCTGACGAGAGGGAGGTTGACGCGTTTTCCTTCTGGCACGAGAATCGTCCTTTTGTCTTCTTAAACGCGTCGAAGAGTGCCGAGAGGCTACGGTTTGATCTAGCGCATGAACTTGGCCACCTGTGCATTCACCGAGACGTGCGGACGAACAGAAATCGTCAGTACGAGCTGGATGCCAACACATTCGCCAGCGCCTTCTTGATGCCTGCGGACGGACTTATCCCTCAGCTTGTGGGAAGCCCTTCCCTGCCTGACGTAATGGAATTGAAGGCGTATTGGAAGGTGTCGGCTACCGCCATGGTCCGCCGGCTGCACCAACTTAAGCGCATCAGTGACTGGCAGTACCGTACTTGGATGATCGACCTGAGCGAGCGAGGCTTCCGAACCAGCGAGCCGAATGGAGTAGCGCGGGAGCAGTCGGCCCTACTTCGTCAGGTGCTAGCCTTAGCGAGAGAAGACGGATGGCGGACTGAGCGCATATCGAAGGAGTTGGGAATTCCCCGACGGGACTTCACGGAGGCATTCCTCGGCCTCACTGTCATGTCGGTGAGCACAGGCATGACGGCTGCGCCCTTCAGTGCTCCTACTGCCCCCTCGGGCCCTCCTCAACTCCGTGCTGTCCGGTGAGCAGCTGGCCCACTCGGCCACCGCCATCCCAATGCTCATAAGGGGTCAAGCTCGGTCGGCCACCGCCTCGCCGATGGAGCTTGACCCCTTCGCCACCGCCTTCAGGGCCGAGAGCTGACCTGCTTTTCCAGCAGATAGGCGACGCCTTCGTCGGAGTTGGTCTGGACGTTGACTACACGCCAGCCCTCGGCCGCAACCCGGTTCAGATGGATAGCGTCGTAGTTCTCGGCAGCCCACTCCTGCGAGCGTCCCTCAGGGCCGATAAACGCCGCCGTCCGGCTGTTGTCCTTTTCGTACGTGAAGAGCTGAGCGTAGGCATACTTGATCACTCAGTCATCCTAGCCATCCTCGACCACCCGCTACCTTCGCGCCATCCCGTCTGCCGTCGACCCGCCCTCCTGGGGAGCGGGCCGCCGCCTGGCCCGCCACGTCAAGACGGCCTTGACGCACGTCCGGACGCTGGCGGGCCAGGCGGGGGTTTGCTCGGCTTGCCCGGGTCGATGGCAGGCGGGATGGCCTACCGCAACCACCCACGGACCGTGACCCGCCGGCGGAGCCCCGGCCATCCTGGAGCCGGAGCGCCCCCGCCGGAGGCGCAGTAACCGCAGCCCCGCAACCGCCGTCAGCTCGCCGACGCGGTCGGCGTGCGCTCTCCTACGCCGCGCGGGCTCGTGGCCGCGCGGCCTGGCCGGCTGCCGGCCCACCACCTCACTCATCTACGGCCTGTCGTTCTGCGGCGGCCCATTGGGCTTTCCGCTGTCCGCGCCAGCCGCCGGGCGTGTTGCGTGGCCGGAGTCGGAGCGCCAGCGGAGCGACGGACGCGCGCCCAGGCGGCGGCGCGTGCGGCCCGTTCAGGGCCGCCTTGAAGACGTACAGAAACTTTGAACCACCTCGCCGGCAGTCCGGCCGCCCATGCCTCTACGGCGCCGCAGCCCGCACCGCCTGGTCG
>NZ_JBEZMS010000062.1:0-20603 GCF_040652815.1 Micromonospora sp. NPDC048169 | reverse complement strand
AGCGGACCACGAGCTTGCGCAGCCGGGGCGCGCGCTGCGCGGCGGCGAGCAGCTGCATGGTGCCGATGACGTTCTGTTCCTTCATCCCCGCCCGGTCCGCCGTCGATGCCGGTCGCGGTCGACCTGCCGCCCGCCGCGCACGCCGGCACCGGCCCGGCGCGGAGCGCCGAGCCGGTGGACACACCCGGGCGGGCAACGACCGCCGGGCCGGCGGAGGACGCCGAGCCGTCGGAGGTGGCCGCCGAGGCGCGGCTGCAGCCGGTGCCCTCGGCCGGCGCGGGCGCGCTGCTGTCGGAGAAGAAGGGGCTCGCCGACGAGCGCGCCTGGCTGCGCCGCACGCTCAGCCGCGAGTTCGACGTGATGGCCAGCTCGGTGTCCCGGATCATGTCCGAGCACCCGGGCATGCAGGGCTCCGGCGTGTCCACCGACGACGTCCTCGCCGACTCGGTCGCGCTGCGGCTCTACCTGACCGGCCGTGGGCCGGGCGTCGACGCGGGCCTGCGGTCAGGCCGCAAGGGGCCGCACGTGCCGTTCGCGCGCTGTGTGGTCGCCGGGGTCTCCCGGATGCCGTCCTTCCGGGGCACCACCGTCTACCGGCTCTCGCCGACCGCCGGGGAGTGGGCGCTCTACCAGGACCGGCGGCTGGTCACCGACTGGAGCTTCGTCAACGCGCTCACCCAGCCGTGCGCCGCCGAGGACGGCGACACCGACGTGCTGATCTGGTCGATGACCGCCCGCCGGACCAGCCTGCTGGAACCCGACGGCGACGAGCACGTCGAGGACCGGGTGCTGTTCCTGCCGGGTACGAGCTTCAAGGTGCTGGACCTGCGCCGGCCCGCGGCGGGCGGGCGCGGCGCGGTGCTGCTGCGGGAGATCGGCGCCAACGAGATCGACGACACCGGCCGGGTCGACTCCAACCGGCTGTCGCTCGACGAGCTGGCGATCACGTCGCTGCGGCGCAGCGTCGACCGCTGGGCCACGGCCGAGCCCCGGGTACGCGTCGGAGCGGCGGCCCGCGGGCGCCTGCGGGTGCTGCCCGGACTGGACCGGAAGGGGTGACGCGGTGAGTCGGCAGGTTCTTGTGGTGGGCGACCGGAGGCCGGGCTCCCATCCGACGATCGGCGCCGCGCTGTCCCGCGCCGAGCCGGGCGCCACGATCGACGTCCACCCCGGCCGGTACGTCGAGAAGCTCGTGGTCGGCGACCGGGTGACGATCAGCGCGGTCCAGCCCGGCACGGTCGAGGTGCACGTCGAGGAGGGCAGCGTTCTCGTCGTCCGCGGCGAGGGCGCCCACCTGCGCGGCATCACGCTCAGCTCAGCCGACGCCACGCTCGCCGCTGTCGACGTGTACGCGGGCGAGGTGGCGCTCGACGACTGCCGGGTCAGCGGCGCCTCCTGGGTGACGCTGCTGGCCCGCATGCAGGGCACCGTCGCGTTGCGCGGCTGCGACGTGACCAGCTCGGCGGGCGCGGGCGTGGTGGTGATGTCGGCCGGTTCGAGCACGATCGAGGACACCGACGTCCACGACGTCGCCACGAGCAGCGTGGTGGCCGGCGAGCAGAGCGCGCTGACGCTGCGCCGCTGCCGGCTGCGTACGGCCGGCGCGAACAGCGTGTGCGTCGGCGGCGACGCCCGGCTCACCGTCGAGCAGTGCGAGATCACCGGCGCCGGCAAGCCCGCCCTGGTGGTCGAGCAGCGCGCGTGGGCCCGCATCCGCGGCCTGTCCGTCACCGGCAGCGGCAACGTCGACGTCTTCGTCCGGGGCGAGGCCGACGTGCAGATCAGCGACTCGACGTTCACCGGCGCGGCGGTGCAGTCGGCGCACATCGCCGAGGGTGCCTCGCCGTCGTTCCGCGACTGCACGTTCGGCGGCGCCGGGCACACAGCGGTCCAGGTGCTCGGCGGCGGCCGGCCGACCTTCACCGACTGCACGATCCAGGACGCGCCGGTGGGCGTCGCCGTCAACGGTGGCGCCCCGCGTTTCCTCGGCCTGACCGTGCGGGGTACGCGGGACAACGTCGCGGTGCTCGCGGGCGAGTCGGCGGTCGTGCTCCAGCGGCTGCGCGCCGAGATCACCACGGGCTCCGGGGTGCTGGTCCAGGACGGCGCCTCGCTGGAGGGCACCGACCTGGTGGTGGACGCGGGCGAGGCGACGGCGCTCGCGCTGACCGGACCGGCGCGGGGCGTCGTGCGCGAGGCCCGCCTCACCGGTACCGGCGCGGCCTGCGTCCGGGTGGGCGCCGGCGCCGACCTGACGCTGCGCGCGGCCCTGCTGCGCGGTTCCGGCGTACTGGCCGAGGGGGCGCTCCAGCTCGGCGACAGCGAGATCGTCGGCGCGGCCCGCGACGGCCTGCGGGTCACCGGCTCGGCGAGCGTCACGCAGACCCGGGTACGTGACGCCCGGGCCGACGGGATCGTCTTCGAGGCGGGCTCCCGCGGGTCGGTGAGCGACGGGGAGGTGTTCGGCAGCGGCGCGGCCGGCATCGGCGTGGACACCGTGGAGCCGGTCGCGCTCACCCGGTGCGTGGTGCGCGACAGCGGCGGCGAGGACGTGCGCCGCGCGCCCGGCGCGACGGTGACCACCGAGGCGCTGACGGTGGGCCGTCCGCAGGCCATGCCCGCCGGCCCGCCGGCCGCCGCGCCGGTCCCGGTCGCCGACGACGAGGGTACGGCCGAGGGGAACGGCTCGGACGAGCTGAGCGAGCCGCTTCGCGAGTTGAACGGCCTGATCGGTCTGCGCGGGGTGAAGCAGGAGGTCACCGCGCTGATCAACCTGATCAAGATGTCGCAGGTCCGGCTCCAGATGGGCCTGCCGATGCCGCCGATGAGCCGGCACCTGGTCTTCGCGGGCCCGCCCGGCACCGGCAAGACCACAGTGGCCCGCCTGTACGGCTCGGTGCTCAAGGAGCTGGGCATCCTGTCCAAGGGCCACATGGTGGAGGCGGCGCGGGCCGACCTGGTGGGCCAGTACATCGGCTCCACCGCGATCAAGACGACCGAGCTGGTCACCAAGGCGCTCGGCGGCGTGCTCTTCATCGACGAGGCGTACACGCTGTCCAGCGGTTCCGGCGGTTCCGGACCGGACTTCGGCCAGGAGGCCATCGACGCGCTGATGAAGATGATGGAGGACCACCGAGACGAGCTGGTGGTGATCGTCGCGGGCTACTCCGAGCTGATGGAGCAGTTCCTGGCCTCCAACCCCGGTATGGCGTCCCGCTTCACCCGTACCATCGAGTTCCCGAACTACTCGGTCGAGGAACTCGTCACCATCACCTCGAACCTGGTCAGCAAGCACTACTACGAGCTGACCGACGACGCGGTGGACGCGCTCACCGCGTACTTCACCCGGGTGCCGAGGAACGCCACGTTCGGCAACGGCCGGGTGGCGCGCAAGCTGTTCGAGGCGCTGATCAACAACCAGGCGTCGCGACTGGCCACCACGCCGCCCACGAAGGACAGCGAACTCAACCGGCTCACCGCCGCCGACGTCGAACCGGAGCTGGCGCTGCTGGAGGACCTGCCGGTCGAGCAGGGTGAGCAACCCGACGCGGCGACCGATCCCACCGGCGCGATAAACGCTGCCCGCAGCTGGAAACGGATCTGCGGCCTGGTCGGCGGGCAGCGGGTGAAGGAGGCGGCCGGGCAGACGCTGTTGCAGCTCTGCGAGGGGCGCAACCGCCGGCGCGGCCCCGGCCGCACCGGCAACGTGCTGCTCGCCGGCCGGGCCGGCAGCGGCCGCAGCGAGTACGCCCGGCTCTACGCGGCCTGCCTGTCCGAGCTGGGCCTGGTGCCGGTCGGCCACCTGGTGCGGGCGGGCACCAGCCGGGAGCTGGCGCCGCAGTGGCCCGGCCAGACCGGCAGTCTCGTCGACGCGGTGCTCGACGACGCGGCCGGCGGGGTGCTCCAGCTCGACTACGTCGACGACGGCTCCGGCGTGGCGCCGGAGATCGCCGAGGCGCTGGTCGGCCGGATGCGCTCCCGGCTCGGTGACCCGGTGGTGGTGCTGACCGGCGACGAGGCGGCGCTGGCGGGCCTGCGGGCCGCGGTGCCGGCGGTGAACGAGGTGTTCGGCCAGCAGTGGTCGGTGCCCGAGTTCAGCACCGACGAGCTGGCCGCGATCGTGCTGCGGCACCTGGAGCGGCGGGGCCACGAGGTGCCCGACGACGTCCGCGCCGCGCTGACGCAGATGGCCGGGCGGTTGCCCGAGCGCACCGTCCACGCCGCCCACCAGTTCTCGCTCGCGCTGACCCGGCGCACCGGCTCCCGTACCCTCGCCCTCGCCGACCTGGCCGCGCCCGGCCCGGCGGTCGGCGAACGGCTCGGCGGCCTGGCCGCCGTCGGCTGACCACCCGCCCGTCCCGGACAGAAAGGCCCGGCATGCAACCCGAGTCCAAGCCGATCCCGCCCTCGTTCCAGGAGTTCATGGAGAACGCGCAGCGCCTGGAGGACCAGATGCGCGGCGCGCAGGCGGAGTTGGCGAAGGCGGTCGTGACCGGTCGCTCGCAGGACGCCACGGTGGTCGTCATGGCCAGCGGCCTGGGCAGGGTCCAGGCCGTCCGGGTCGACCCGGTGGTGTACGAACGGCGTGACGCAGCGTCGTTGCAGGCGGCGATCATGGAGGCGATCCAGGCCGCGGGCGAGAATGCCGGGAAGCTCGCGACGGAGAAGATGGGCCCTGTCGAAATCAATCTTCACTGACTGAAAAAAGTCTGACCAGCGGTTACTCGCACATCTTCACGCCTGGCAGCCATCCGGCCGGAGACTGTGGAGATTTCCTGAAGGACTCTCCATGAGACTGTCACCCCCTACTGACAGTGATGGAGATGGCTGTGGAGCAAGTTGCCGTCTTTGTGCACGCGCCCGACCCGCTGACCCACACCGGCCTGACCGCCCACCTCCGGTCGTGTCCGGACATCACGCTGCTGGACAGCGCGGACCGCACGCGGGCGCGGGTCCTCGTCGTCGCCGCCGAACGGCTCACCACCGACGTGATCGCCATGCTGCGTCTCGCGGCGACCGAGATCGGCGCCCCGGTCGTCCTGATCACCACGGAGGTCAGCGAGCAGGAACTGCTGACCGCCGTCGAGTGCCGCGTGGTGGCGGTCCTGCCGCGCGCGGCGGTCACCGCCGAACGCCTCGCGCACAGCGTCCGGGCGGCCGCCTCCGGCGGCGGCGTACTGCCCCCGAACCTGGTGGGCGAGCTGCTCAAACACATCGAACGGCTCCAGCGCGACGTGCTCAACCCCAACGGGCTGAACGCTTCCGGCCTGACCGCGCGGGAGATCGACGTGTTGCGGCTGATGGCCGAGGGCTTCGACACCAACGAGATCGCCGACGAGCTGCGCTACTCCGAGCGCACGGTGAAGAACGTCATCTACGGCCTCAACCACCGGCTGAAGCTGCGCAACCGCTCGCACGCGGTGGCCTACGCCCTGCGCTCCGGCATGATCTGAGGTGATCACGCGCCACACCGTCGGCAACGCCCTGGTGCTGCACGCCAGTGAGCGGATCAGCACGGAGGCCCGTACGGTCGCGCTGTCGGTGGACCGGGATCCCGACAACGACATCGTGATCCTGGACCTGCAACACGAACTGCCGTTCGACATCTGGGACACGGTCGCGACCGAGCTGCGCCGGCAGCGCCTGCGCCGGGGCATCCGGCTGGTGGTCTGCGGCGCTCGCCCGGAGACCGGGGCGCTCGCCGGCCAGTGGCTCTCCGACCGGCTGGGCCGGCCGGTGATCGCCCCCTTCGGGCGGATGATCCCGGGCGCGGCGGGACTGCTGTTCGTGCACGCGACCGACCTGGGCGGCTGGGTCTGCTACCGGCGCGGCCAGACGCCGGTCTGGCAGTCGAAGCGCTATCCCGTACCGGCGTGGGACGGCGCCGCCGTCGACCACCTGACGATCAGCTCGACCTGCGCCGCCGAGCCGCTACCCGGCGGCGTGTGGTTGCGGGAGAGCCGCGACGAGGCCGCCGTCGCCGTACACGGAAGTCACCTCACCGCGACGATGCCGTGCCTGCCGGACGCGATGCCGGTGCTGGTGGGCTGCCCCGGAACGGCGCCGCTGCGCCTGGACGACATTGCCCGGTTCTGGCGCGGGCTGGCGCCCGAGGGCCGCGACCACGCCCGCTTCGTCCAGTACGGCCCGGTCGCGTTGCCCGAGGGCGACCAGTTCGGGCAGGCGCTGGCCGACCTGCTGCGCTGCCCGGTGCGCGTCTTCACCGGCGTGCCCACCGGCCGTCCGGACGGTCCGGCGATGTTCACCGTCGACACCGACGGGCGGCCCGGCTGGCAGGTCTTCGCCGAGGAACTGGCCTACCGTCCCCGGCAGACCCTGGGCGCGAAGGCGGTGACGCCGCGCATCCTGCGCCACCGCGCGCCGCCGGAACTCGGCGAGCCGGTCGGCCCCCGCGTCTACCAGTACGCCCACGACGCGGTGGTCGAGGTGATCCCCTCCGGCCTCTGGCTGCGCGGCCCCGAGGCGCCCCGGCACGCCGACCGGATCCGCGCGGTGCCGATGGACCCGAACCGCGCCCGGCTGGTGGTGGACGATCCGGCACCGGCCGTGGCTGACCGCCACCGGGAACTGGCCGGCGACCTGACCGCGCGGCTGGACCCGGCGACCCGCGGGCGAACGGCGGTACAGCCGTCCTCGGCCGTGGCGCCGGGACGTCCGGGGCTCTCGGCTCGCGGGTTCGAGGCCGGGACGTACTGGCACACGACCGGTGACGCCGCCGGTCCGGTCTCCGCGCCGCCGGCGGCTGTGCCGCCCGTCCCGGTGCCGGCGGCCGTGCCGGAACCGGTGCCCGTCGCCGTGGCCGGTCCGCCCGCGCCGCCGACCGGCGAGGTGGCCGCTGCCGGGGTGGCCGTTCCCGCCGCCCCGCCGGACGCGGCCCCGCCGGCCGGCTCCGGACTACCCGGCGCGGCGCCGGAGGTGGCCGGACCGCACGGTGCCGGGTCAGGCGTGGCGGGGCCGCACGGCGAGGGACCGGATGTGGCCGGGCCGGTGCTCGGCGGCGGCGCGGGGTGGGCGACGGGCCCGACGATGACGTTGCCGGTGCGGCGCCCCGGCCCGGCGCCGGTCCGCTTCCAGCGCACCCCCGGCGACGACGCGCGCGGCGTACGCCCCGGACCCGACCTGGACGAGGAGCGGACCTGGTTCCGGCGCGCGTTCCGCCGCGAGATCGCCGCCGTCTCCGCCGACGTGGCGGACGTGCTCACCGCGCACCCGGCGCTGGCCGAGGGCGCCGGCGCGGTGGAGTACGCCACCGCCGTCCGCCTCTACCTCTCCGCCGCCGGTGACGGCCTGGACCAGGCGCTGCGGTCCGCCGAGCCGGGTGGTCACGTGCCGTTCGCCAGGTGCGTGTCGGCGGGCGTACGCCGGCTGCCGGCGCACCGCGGCGTCGCGTACGCCGGCGCCGAGCTGACCACGGCGGACCTGCGCCGGATCGCGCAGCGCCGGGTGCTGACGGACTGGGGGTTCACAAACGCGCTCGCCGAGCCGCCCGCCGACCTGCCGGGCACGGTCGAGGTGCTGATCTGGTCGGCCACGGCGCGGCGCACCGCCGTGTTCGAGACCGGCGACGGCGTGCCGGCCCGGGTCCTCTTCCTCCCCGGTACGGCGTTCACGGTGCTCCAGGTGCAGGAGCCGGAGGCCGGTGCCCCGGCCCGGCTGCTCTTGCGGGAACTGGCAGTGGAGGAGCCGCCGGTCGACGGGCGGGTACGCTTCGACGCCCTCGCCCTGGCCGCCCTGCGCCAGCATCTCGCGCGCCGCACCGGCCCGGGTACGCCGGTCCCGGCGGCGGCCGCGCGCCGGTTCACGGGCGTACCCGGGCTGCGCTGAGGGCCTACCCGTCGCGGAGGGCGGCGAGCGTCGCCCGCTGCGCCTGCGACAGCCGGCGGCTCGCCAGGGCGCGGCGCACCAGTTCCCGGCCCGCCTCCGGCGCTTGGCGGAACAGCTCGTCGCCGTGCGCGACCAGCCAGCCGACCAGCCATTCGTCCACCTCGGGCGGACCGGCGAGCAGGTGTTCGGCGATCCGGATGAGCGCGCCTCCGTTCTCGGCGAGCGCCTGCGCCGCGTGCCGGTGCAGCGTCGGGCGCAGCGCGGCGGGGATGCCTGCGGCGAGCGCCCGCCGCAGCACGGGTTGCCGGAACGCCAGCTCGCTGCCGGCGGCCACGAGGACGTCGGCGGCGACCGCCTCCTCCAGCCCGGCCATCAGGTCGAACGGCGACCGTCCGGTGACCGCCGCGACCTCGGCCACGGCGAACTCGCCGCCGAGCAGGGCGGCGTAACGCAGCGCCTCCCGGGCGCCGGGGGAGAGGTGGTCGAGGCTGGCCCGCACGGTGTCCAGGAGCGAGCGCGGCATGTCGTCGGCGCGCGCGTCGACCTCGGCGAGCCCGTCGACCACCCGTACCGCGTCCTCCGCCACGAGTCCGGCGACCAGTTCCCGGGCGTACAGCGGATTGCCGGCGGCCAGCGGCGCCAGTGACCGCAGCGTGGCGCCGGGCGGCACGCCCACCGTCGTACCGAAGATCTGTTCGATGTCCGGCGCGGGCAGCGGGGCGAGCCGGATCAGGTGCCCGTCGCGGGTGCTCACCCCGCGCCGCAGCCGGGCCAGGTCGCGGCGACCGGGCTCGGGCCGGGCGGTCGCGACGAGCAGCAGCGGCAGCCACCGGGTCAGCGCGGCCAGCCGCTCCCAGGCCAGCAGGCTCACCTCGTCGGCCCACTGGAGATGGTCGACGGCCAGCACCAGCGGGCCCGTGGCGGTCAGCGTCCGGACGTGGTCGAGCACCCGGTCGACGGCCGTGGCCGGGTCCTCGTGCGGCGCGTCCTCCAGGGCCAGCGCCCGGAGCATCACGTGCAGCGGGATGCGGCTGGTGAGTTCCTCGGCGACGCCGCGCGCGACCCGGTGGCCCCGCGCCCGCGCCTCGTCCAGGGCGGCGTCGAGCAGTGCGGACTTGCCGATGCCCGGCTCGCCCTCGATCCACACGATCGCACTGCGGCCCGCTCCCAGCAGGCCGGCCAGCAACGCCAGGTCGCCGTCGCGTCCGACCAGGGCACCCCGCGGCGGTACGGCGGGCGCCGCCACGGCTGCCGAGGCGGCCGGTGCCGCAGCGGCGGCCGGCGTCGGCTCGGCGAGGATGCGGCTCTGCAGCCCGCGCAGGGCCGGGCCCGGCTCGACGCCGAGTTCGGCAGTGAGCACCCGGCGTGCGGCGTGGAAGACGTCGAGCGCCTCGGTGCCCCGGCCCGCCCGGTGCAGCGCGCCCATCAGCAGCTCGTGGAACGGCTCGTGCAGCGGGTGGTCGCGGACCAGGCCGGTCAGCTCGGCGATCAGCGCGTCGTCGCCGCCGCCGGCCAGGACCAGCCGGGCCCGCCGCTCCGCCGCGGCGATCCGCAGCTCCGTCAGGCGGTGCCGGTCGAGGTCGGCGAAGAGGCCGGTGACGTTCGCGTACGCCTCGCCGTGCCAGAGCGCGAGCGCCTCGTCGAGCAGGGCCACTGCCTCCCCGGACCGCCCGGCGGCGGCCGCCGCCCCGGCCGCCTCGCACAGCCTCTCGAACCGGTCGGCGTCCAGCGCGCCCGGTTCGAGGCGCAACGTGTAGCCGGTCCGGCCGGAGCGCAGCAGCCCTCCGGCCGGGCCGAGGCCGCGCCGCAGCCCGGAGACGTAGGTGTAGATGTTGCCCGCCGCGGTGCTCGGCGCCGACTCGCCCCAGAGCGCGCGGATCAGCTCGGTGCGGGTGACCGGGCGGTTGGCGTTCGCCGCCAGCACCGCGAACAGGGCCCGCCGCCGGGCCGGGCCGAGGTCGATCTCGACCTCGCCGTTCCAGGCGCGTACCGGCCCCAGAACGGTGACGCGCAGTCTTCTCACCGCTGGCCGGAGACCGGTGTCCCGACGGCGATCCGGTCCATCTCGGCGCGCGTCGCGGCGTCCCCGGTGTGCGCCGACACCCAGCTCGCCTCGGCGCCGGCGGGCAGCCCGCTGCGGTGCAGCACCCGGGCCAGCTGCGCGGTGAGCAGCTCGCGGGCCGGTGCGGAGAGGCCGGGTGCGGCGACGGCGTGCCGCAGCACCGCGATCGCGGGCGCGGGGGCGACAGCGCTCAGCTGCGCGGCGTGCGCGGTGAGCCAGTCCTGCACCCACGCGTCGACCGGCACCGGCCCGGCCAGCAACTGGCCCGCGACCCGGCCGAGGTCGCCGCCGGCCTCGGCGAGCCGCTGGGCGAACTGCCTGTGCATCAGCACCCGCAGCGCGGTCGGGATCGCGCCGCGCAGGACCCGGCGGATGACCGGGTGCCGGAACCGCAGGCGGCGTCCGTCCTCGACGAGGAGGCCGGCGGCCAGCGCCTCCTCCACGGCCGGCAGGAGCTCCGGCGCCGATCTGCCGGTGACCGCTGCGAGGTCGGTCACCAGGTAGTTGTTGCCGAGGAACGCGATCGCCCGCAGCAGTTGACGGGTGTCGTCGGCGAGCGGTTGCAGGTGCCGGGAGACGGCGTCGGTCAGTTCCGGTCCGGGCGTGTCGGCGGTCCGGCCGTCGCGGTCGGCGAGCACGAGATGCCGCAGGTAGTACGGGTTCCCGGCGGCCGCCGCGACGAACGAGCGCGCGGTGCCCAGATCCGGGCCGGGCGGGCGGGACCAGGTGCGCACCAGGCCGGCCGCCGTGTCGTCGTCCAGCGGCCCGAGTTCGATCAGCGCGGTGCCGTCGCGGGGCAGCACCCGGCGCAGGAGCCGCACCTCGTACCCGGCGGGCACCGGGCGGGCGGCGGAGACGAGCAGCAGCGGCAGCCGCGTGGTGAGCTTGTGCAGCGCGTGCCAGATCAGCAGCGACATGTCGTCGGCCCACTGGAGGTCGTCGAGGACCAGCAGCAGCGGCCGTTCGGCGCACCGCGCGACCACGAACCGCTGGACCGTGTCGATCACGGTCATGGTCGGTGACGCCCCGCCCGTGCAGGCGTGCAAGGAGGCGGGCAGGCCGGCGTCGCCCAGTGACAGGCACTCCAGCACGATGCTCAACGGCATCCGGTACGCCAGCTCGTCGCCGACGGCCCAGCCGACCCGGACGCCGAGCGGGGCCGCGCCGCTCAGTCCCTCGGCCAGCAGCGCGGACTTCCCGATGCCGGCCTCGCCGCTGACCCAGACGCTGCCGCCGCGTCCGCCGGCCAGGCCGGTGACCGCCGACCGCAGGTGGGCCAGCGCGGCGGAGCGACCCCGGAAGCCGGGGTGCCGGGACGGCGCCGGACCGGGGGCGCGCGGGTGCGCCGGGTTGCCGCCCAGGAGCTGTTCGTGGATCTGCCGGAGCGCGGCGGCGGGTTCGGTGCCGGCCTCCTCGACCAGCCGGTCCCGCAGTGCGGCGTACAGCGCCAGCGCCTCGGCGGTACGCCCCTGCGCGGCCAGGGCCCGCATGGCCACCGCGTACAGGCTCTCCCGGGCCGGGTGGCGGCCGGCGAGCGCGAGCAGACGGTCGACGACCTCGGCGCCGCGTCCGAGGCCCAGCATCAGCTCGGCCTGCCGCTCCACTGTGGTCAGGTACAGCTCGCCGAGCCGGATCCGATGGCCGGCGGCTCGTGGTCCCGGTACGCCGACGAGCGCCTCGTCGCCCCGCCACTCGGCCAGTGCGGCGTCCAGCGCGGCCAGTTCACCGGTCGTGTCCCCGGCGGCGCGCGGCGCGCGGCTGCGCTCCCGTAACCGCTCGAAGCGGTGCACGTCGACAGCGTCGGCGTCGACGTGCAGCCGGTAGCTGCCGCCCTCGGACGTGAGCACCCCGCCGGAGGACCACCTGTGCCGGTCCGGTTCGAGCATGCGGCGCAGGGCGGAGACGTACGTGTAGAGGTTGCCGGTCGCGCTGGCCGGGGGATGCTCACCCCAGACGGCGGCGATCAGCTCGTCCCGGGACAGGCCCCGCTCCGGGGTGAGCGCCAGCGCGCTGAAGACGGCCCGGCGCTGAGCCGAGCGCAGTGGCAGTTCCCGCCCGGCGTACGTGATCCGGAGACTGCCCAGCAAGCGGATGTCGAAGCCACTGCACTGTGCCGTCATGCCGTCCTCGTGGTGACCGGATACCTGCCTCGGTGACAACCGTTCGGCGGAACCCTAGCCCAACCATCTACCATGTCAACTTCGTGTGGATGGCCGGAAGGCTTACGGCACAGGGCTTTCCGGTGCGCGAAATGTTTACCTCCGGCCGCCGGTGGTCGCGCTAGCAGGCAGTCTTCGCGAGGCCGGTCCAGACCGTCCACGAGGGATCGGCGGCGGCCGTGCGTACCGGCGAGACGATACTCACCTCGGCGGGGGCCGGCGTCCGGCGCCGGCCCCCGCCGGAGTGGTTCAGCTGCCGGCGCAGGTGGCGGTGGCGCCGCCGCCGCTGCCGGTGCCCTGGAATCCGAAGGTGGTGGTCTGCCCCGCGCCGAGCCGTCCGTTGTAGCTCTGGTTGGCCACCGTGACGGTGCCGCTGGTGCCGCTCGGCACGCCGTTCCACAGCGAGCTGATCGCGGCGCCGCCGGGCAGGGTGAGCGTCACCCGCCAGCCGGTCAGCGCGGCGCTCCCGGCGGTGACCGTCACGCTGGCGACGAAGCCGCCGTTCCACTGGTCCTGGACGGCGTAGACGGCGGTGCAGGAGGCCCCGCCGGGCGGCGGGGTGGTGGGCGGAGGCGTCGTCGGCGGCGGCGTGGTGGGCGGCGGGGTCGTGGGCGGGGGAGTGGTGGGCGGCGGGCCGTCGAGCGTCAGGTTCTTCTGCTGCACGCTCCACTGGGTGCGGCACAGCCCGCAGTCCGGGCCGACGAAGTTGGCCCCGGCGCCGATGTCGCCCTTCAGCCGCCACTTGAGGTAGAGCACCGCGACCCGGCCGAACTCGCCGCCGTTGGGCTGGTCGTACGTGCCGCCGTGCCCGACGTTCAGGTTGCCCATGAAGGCGGGCAGCCCGGGCGGCAGCTTGCCCCAGTCGTCCATCGCGTTCGGGTACGCGATGTCGCTGGGCCCGCCGACGATGTACGCGATCGGCTTGGTCAGCCGGCGCAGTTGGTAGTCGTCGGCGTCGTTCAGCAGGCCGCTGCTGAAGATGCCGGTGGTGGTGACGCGCGGATCGTTTGAGACCGCGTACGCCTCCAGGCCGCCGCAGGAGAACCCGGCCACGGCGATCTTCGTGGTGTCGATCCGGTTGTAGTACTTGCTGCCCGACCGGGAGTTCTCCGCCACCGCCCAGTCGATGGACTGGGTGAGCATCTGGGAGTTCGTGGAGCCGGAGCCGTTCGGTGCGCCGTTGGCGATGGCGAGGAAGCCGTGGGAGGCGATCTCGCGCAGGAAGTTGCCCTGGGAGAGGCCGTTGGCCGAGCACGCGCCGTTGCCCCACACCAGGACGGGAAGGCGCTCGGACGGGAGCGTCTGGGGCCGGAAGATGGTGTGGTTGGGCAGGCTCGACGAGGTCTCGTAGTCGGCGGGGTAGGGCCCCGAGCCGCCGATCGCGGCGCCCGCCGGTGTCGCGCCGAGCGCGACGATCACCGAGGCGATCGGGACGACGGCGGCCGCCAGCCCGGCGTAGATCTTCGATCTTGTTCTCATGCGTCCTCCAGGGGACGTCGTGACGGCGCTCCCTGGGAGGTGGTGGTGGCGGTCTCGGCCACGTCGGCGTGGCGCCGCCGGGTGCGTCCCCGCGGGGGGACCGGCGGGAGCTTTGCAGTTACTATCACCGCCGTAACCAAATGTGTCAATGCACGTCGGTCGATGCCTGACGCCGATTTGGTTGACAACTCAACTTTTCTCCGGCACGGTTGGCATCGATGCGCATCGCTCCTGGCGGGGCGGGAAACCGCCGCCCCTCCCTGGCCGCCCACCGTCCCTGGAGGACAGAATGCGCACGTCCACCATGCGAATCGCCGCCGGTCTCGCCGCCGCGGCCCTGACCGTCCCGCTGCTCGCCACGCCCGCCGCCGCCGAGCCGGCGACGATCCCGAACCCCGACACGGGCCTGGTCTTCTACTCCAGCAATCCGCTCGCCGTGGTCGCCCGGCAGGCCGCGCCGGACGGTCTCTGCCGCCCCTTCCCGGCGGACTCCGACTGGTTGCTGGCCTGGAGCGGAGGCTTCCAGAACGTCATCGGCTACAAATCCGCCGACTGCGGCGGCGAGGGGTACGGGCTCGGCCTCTTCCGGGGCTGGACGACGCGCGGCACCTTCGGCTCGTATCGGACGCTCTGAGCGACCCCCGCGACGCCGGTCCGCGGCACGTGAGCGTGGCGTGCCGCGGACCCCTCGCGTCAGAGGTCTTGCATAGCAAGGTATCTTGCGAAGCATGGACGGTGCACGCGAGCGGATCACCACGAACATCCGCAAGGGCGTGCTGGAGTTCTGCGTGCTCGCGTTGCTCGCGCGGCGCGACATGTACGGCCTGGAACTGGCCGAGTGGCTCGCCGTCCGTGGCCTGACCGCGAGCGAGGGCAGCCTGTATCCGCTGCTCGCCAGGATGCGGCAGGCGGGCACCGTGGAGACCCGGTGGGTGGCGCCCGAGCAGGGGCACGCCCGGCGGTACTACACGATCACCGATCAGGGGCGGGCGCACCTGCGGTTGTTCGCGGGGGTGTGGCGGGAGATCCAGCCGCACGTCGACGAGTTGATGGCGGAGGAGACATGAGCGACGACGGCTTCCCGGAGGCGGCGGAGACCTATCTGCGGGCCCTCGACGCGGAGTTGTCCGAGGTCCCGCCGGGCGCGGCGGGCGAGATCGTCGCGGACGTCCGCGCGCACATCGCCGACGCGCTGGACGGTGGACGCGACATCGCCGAGATCCTCGCCGGTCTCGGCGAGCCGCATGAGGTGGCGGGCCAGGCGCGGGAGGAGCTGGGCCTGCCGGTCCAGGACGGCGCGGAGCGGGCCGCCCGGATGCTGTCAGTGGTAGCGGTGGCGGCCGGTGTGCTGATCGCCGTGTGCGTGAGCTTCCTGCTGCCGTCCACCGTGCCGGTGGACCCGCTCGGCGCCGACTCCGGCGAGCAGGGCCTCGTCCGCCGGTTCGGCCCCGGCATCGCGATGCTCACGGTGCTGCCGGCGCTCCTCGCGGCCGCGCCGCTGGTGCTGCCCGACCGGGTCCGCGGCGCGGCCCGGTTCGCCGGCGCGGCGGTGCTGGCGCTGTTCGCCTGCGCGTCCGGCGAGATCGGCCTGTACTACTTCCCGCTCGCGCTGGTGGCCGGTGCGTCGGCGCTGGTGCCGTGGGCGTTGCGGCGCGGAGCCGGTGGACGGTGGTGGCACTACCTGACCGGCGGGTTCGTGGCGATGCCCGGCGTGCTCGTGGCGGTCGCGTCGGCGGGCGGCTCGGTCGGCGTCGGCTGGGTGGGCGCGGCGCTGTGGATCGCCGCACCACTCGCCGTCGGCGCGCTGTGCGCGTACGGCATGCGGGCCGGTTACGCGGTGACCGCGGTGGCCGGGGCGCTCGTGATGACCCTCGCGATGGCCGAGCGCGGCTTCCTGTTCGCCGCGTTCTGGCTGTTCGGCGGCCTGTACCTGGCGATCGGCGCGAGCGGGTACGCCGCGTCGCGGGCCGCCGCGGCCGACCCGGCCGGGACGCCGGATCCGCCGGTACGACCGCGACCCGCGCCGGCCCCCGGCACCTGACCGGGGGCCGTGGCGCCACGGCCGGCCCTAGCCGGCGGCTGCCTGTGCCTCCGCGTCGTGGGCGGCCATCTGCTCCTGGCGTCCGGGCTCCTCGCGCAGGATCGCGGCGTGCAGCCACGCGTCCGGGATGGCGAAACCGTCCACCAGCGTGCGCATGTACGGCCGCAGTTCCTTGAGCAGCCCGTTCACCACGCTGGTGATCGTCTTGGACCGGGCCGGGGTGAGCCGGCCGTGCTCCAGCAGCCAGCCCTTGTTCGCCTCGATGACGCTCAGCGCGTACAGGTCGCAGACCCGGGACAGCAGCTCCTTGACCGCCGGGTCGGCGGTGGCGTCGATGCCGGCGACGAACGCCTCCAGGGTCACCCGGTCGACGTGCGCGGCGGCGACGGCGAGGACGTGGTCCTGCACGTCGTTGAAGATGTCGAAGGGACGGTCCTTCTTCGTCGACGCGCCGCCGCGCAGCCGGCGGACCGCGCTGTCCAGCAGGTGCTCCTCGCGGTCCTCGAACACCTTGAGCTGCCAGCCCCGGTCGGTGACCGCGACCTCGTCGTCGCGGCCCGGCACGGCGCCGACCAGCCGCGCGATGAGCGCCCGCGCGGCGGTGCGCTCCAGCACCATCTCGCGTACCTGCTCGGCGACGAAGGAGGCGCGTCCCCAGCCGTCCAGCGAGCCGAACTCGTCCCGGTAGCCGGTCAGCAGCCCCTTGGCGACCAGCTGGAGCAGCACCGTGTTGTCGCCCTCGAACGTGGTGAACACGTCGGTGTCGGCCTTCAGGCTGGGCAGCCGGTTCTCCGACAGGTAGCCGGCGCCGCCGCACGCCTCCCGGCACGTCTGGATGGTGCGCGTCGCGTGCCAGGTCTGCGCCGCCTTGAGCCCGGCGGCCCGGGACTCCAGCTCCCGCTGCCGGTGCTCGTCGACCGGCCCGTCGCCGCCCTGGATCTCGTCGAGCGCGGCGACCAGCTCGGTCTGGGCGAAGTGCAGCGCGTACGTGGTGGCGAGCGCGGGCAGCAGCTTGCGCTGGTGGGCCAGGTAGTCGTTGAGCAGCACCTCGCGGTCGCCGTCGCCGTCGCTGAACTGGCGGCGGATGTCGCCGTAGCGCACCGCGATGGCGAGCGCCGCCTTGGTGGCCGCCGACGCGGCGCCGCCCACGCTGACCCGGCCCCGCACCAGCGTGCCGAGCATGGTGAAGAAGCGGCGCGAGTCGTTCTCGATCGCGCTGGAGTACGTCCCGTCCTCGGCCACCTGCGCGTACCGGTCCAGCAGCATCTCCCGGGGCACCCGGACGTGGTCGAAGCTGAGCCGCCCGTTGTCCACGCCGAGCAGCCCGGCCTTGGGGCCGGCGTCGCCGATGCTCACGCCGGGCATCGGGTTGCCGTGCTCGTCGCGGATCGGCACCAGCCACGCGTGCACCCCGTGGCGGTGCCCGCCGCTGATCAGCTGGGCGAAGACCACGGCCATCCGCCCGTCCCGCGCGGCGTTGCCGATGTAGTCCTTGCGCGCCGCCTCGTGCGGCGTGTGCAGGTCGAAGGTCTGCGTCAGCGGGTCGTACACGCAGGTCGTGCGCAGCTGCTGCACGTCCGAGCCGTGACCGGTCTCGGTCATCGCGAAGCACCCGAAGAGACGGCCCTCGACGATGTCCCGGAGGTAGGCGTCGTGGTGGCGCTTGGTGCCGAGGGCGGCGACCGCGCCGCCGAACAGGCCCCACTGCACGCCGGCCTTCACCATGAGTGACAGGTCGACCTGCGCCAGCATCTCGGTGGCGACGATCGAGGCGCCGATGTCGGACCGGCCGCCGTACTCGGCCGGGAAGCCCGCGGCGATGCCCAGCTCGACCGGGAGTTCGCCGAGCAGCCGGGTGATCCGCTCCCGCGCCTGGTCGCCGGTCTCGCCGTAGACCGGCAGGAAGCGCTCGTCGAGGTGTTTGCGGTGGGCCTGGCGGACCTCGGACCACGGTCCGTCGAGCGTCTCCTGGAGGCGGGCGATGTCGATTCGGCCGGACGCGTGATCGAGCATGGTCGCTCCTCTGGGGCAGCGGACATTTGGGTGCACTCTCGGCCTGATCAACATTACCGGCGGTCACCGGACCCCGCTGGCGGAGGCCGTGGTGAGCCGTGCCACCCGCCTCGGTCGCTTCCGGGGCTGAGGTTAGGCTGTCCTCACTTCGAGCACTGGAGGCGTCCCCTCGTGTCCCCGCAACCCGCCGGCCGCGCTGTCACGGCCCGGTACGTGCTCCGTCAGGCGTTGCGCCGTCAGCGGCGTCCGGTGCTGATCGGCGTCACGCTGCTCGGCCTGCACCAGGTCGCCGAGGCGCTCGTGCCGGTGGCGATCGGCGTCATCATCGACCGGGCCGTGGTGACCGGCGACCCGTGGGCGCTGGCGTACTCGGTCGCCGGCCTCGCCACCCTGTTCGCCGTGCTCGCGTTCGCCTACCGCAACGGCGCCCGCCAGGCGTTCGCGGCGGTGGAGCGGGAGGCGCACCTGCTGCGGGTGGAGATCGCCGAGCGTGCGCTCGACCCGCGCGGGCACCGTTCCGGCCTGCGCGACGGCGAACTGCTCTCCGTCGCCGCCTCCGACGCCGAACTCTCCGCGTACGTGGTGCGGGTGGCCGGGTTCGGTGTCGCGGCGGTGACCGCGCTGACCGTCGCGGCGACCGCGCTGCTGGTCATCGACATCCCCCTCGGGCTCGGCGTGCTCGTCGGCGTGCCGGTGCTGGTCCTGGTGCTGCAACGGATGGCGCCGCTGCTGTCCCGGCGCAGCGCCTCCCAGCAGGAGGCGCTCGCGGAGACCACCGCGCTCGCCGTGGACCTCGTCTCCGGCCTGCGTGTGCTGCGCGGCATCGGCGCCCAGCACCACGCCGCCGGCCGGTACGCCGCCGCCAGCCGCAACGCCCTCGCCGTGACGCTGCGCGCCGCGAACACCAAGGGACTGCACCTCGGGCTGACCACCGCCGCCAACGGCCTGTTCCTCGCGGCGGTGGCCGGGGTGGCCGGCTGGCTCGCCCTGCGCGGCCGGCTCACCATCGGCGAGCTGGTCACAGTGGTCGGGCTCGCGCAGTTCGTCGCCGAGCCGGTGCAGACCATGGGCTACTGCGTGCAACTGTTCGCGATGGCCCGCGCCTCGGCCGCCCGGGTGGCGCGCGTGCTCGGCGCCGAACCGCTGACCCGGCCCGGCGACGCCGCGGCGCCGCCGTACACGGACGGGCCACGGCTCGCCCTCGACGACGTCGGGCACGCCGGGCTGGACGGGGTGAGCCTGCGCGTCGGCCCCGGCGAGATGGTCGGTGTGCTCGCGTACGACCCGGCCGACGCCGAGGCGCTGGTGGCGCTGCTGTCCGGGCGGGTGCCGCCGGACCAGCGCCGGGGCGCCGTACGCGTCGACGGCGTGCCCGCCGACGAGCTGCACGTCGACGCGCTGCGCGGCACGGTGCTCGTCGAGCCGCACGACGTGACGCTGTTCGAGGGCACGGTGGCGGCCAACCTCGCCGCCGGAGCCCGGACCGAGGAGGCGAAGCTGCACGCCGCCGTCCGGGCCGCGGCGGCGCAGGACGTGGTGGACGCGCACCCCGGCGGCCTGGAGCACCGGCTCGTCGAGCGGGGCGCGAACCTCTCCGGCGGGCAGCGCCAGCGGCTCGGGCTGGCGCGGGCGCTGCACGCCGACCCGCCGGTGCTGGTGCTGCACGACCCCACCACCGCCGTCGACGCGGCCACCGAGGCGCAGCTCGCCGACGGACTGGCGCGGGCGCGCCGGGCGGCGCCCCGGGGCACGGTGCTGGTCACCAGCAGCCCGGCCCTGCTGCGGATCACCGACCGGGTGGTGGTGATCGCCGACGGCCGGGTGACCGCCGAGGGACCGCACGAGCGCCTGCTCGCCGAGGACACCCGCTACCGCGAGGAGACACTGCGGTGACCGCCGACCCGCGTACCCCCGGCCGGACGTTGCTGCCTGTCGCGTCCGCCCGGCAGACCTGGACCACGCTCGCCGCCCGGTTCCGCGAACGGCCGGGCCTCAGCGCCACGGCCGCGACGGTGCTCGTCGTCGCCGCCGCGGGTGGCCTGGTCGCCCCCTGGGTGCTCGGCCGCCTGGTCGACGACGTCATCGCCGACGCCCCGGCCTCCCGGATCGCCGGCCGGGTGGCGGTGATCGCCGCCGCCGCGGTGCTCACCGGCCTGCTCACCGCACTCGGCGCCGCGCTCGCGTCCCGGCTCGGCGAGACGGTGCTGGCCCGGCTGCGTGAGCGCGTCCTCGACCGGGCGCTGCACCTGCCGTCCGCGACGCTGGAGCGGGCCGGCACGGGCGACCTGCTGGCCCGCGTCGGCGACGACGTGGCGGTGGTGACGAACGTGATCGCGGTGAGCGGCCCCGCGTTCGTCGGCGCGCTGCTGTCCGTGCTGCTCACCGTGTTCGGGCTGGTCGCGCTGGACTGGCGGCTCGGCCTCGCCGGGCTGGTCGCCGCGCCCGCGTACGCGCTGGCGCTGCGCTGGTACCTGCGGCGCTCGGCGCCGTACTACGCCCGGGAGCGGATCGCCACCGGCGAGCGGACGCAGGCGATGGCCGGCGCGCTGCGCGGCGCGGCGACGGTGCGCGCGTACCGGACCGAGGACGCGCACGTGGCCGCGATCGCCGAGCGTTCCGGCGTGGCGCGGGACCTGTCGCTGGAGATCTTCAACCTGCACACCCGCTTCGGGCTGCGGATCAACAGGTCGGAGTTCCTCGGCCTGGCCGCGGTGCTGGTGGCCGGGTTCTTCCTGGTCCGCGACGACCTGGTCACCGTCGGCGCGGCGACCACCGCCGCGCTGTACTTCCACCGCCTGTTCAACCCGATCGGCCTGCTGCTGATGGAGTCCGACTCGGTGTTGCAGGCCGGCGCGAGCCTCGCCCGGCTGGTCGGCGTGGCCGAGCTGCCCGACACCGCGCCAACCGCCGCGTCCGGCCCACCCGCCGCGTCCGGCCCACCCGCCGCGTCCGGCCCACCCACCGCGTCCGGCCCACCCACCGCGTCCGGCCCGGCCGCCCGGCC
>NZ_JBEZMS010000061.1:0-21700 GCF_040652815.1 Micromonospora sp. NPDC048169 | reverse complement strand
CGACCCGGCACGGTGGCACCGTGCCGGGTCGCGCCGACGGTCAGCCGGCCGCGCAGGCCGGCGTGCCGGAGGGCGCCGTGCCGGTGCCCTGGAACCCGAACTCGGTGGTGCCACCGGCACCGACCTGGCGGTTGTAGTCCACGTTGCGGAAGGTCACCGCACCGGTGGTGCCGCTGGCCTGGGCGCTCCAGGTGTTCGTGACGGCCGAGCCCGAGGGCACGGTGAGCGACACGGCCCACCCGTTGAGCCCGCTGGAACCCGCGGTGATCCGCACGTTGGTGACGAAGCCGCCCGGCCACTGGTTGGTGGTGATCGTGGCGGTGCAGGCGCCGGTCGGCGGGGGAGTCGTCGGCGGCTCGCTGGTCGGCGGCGTGCTGGTCGGCGGCGTCGACGTGGGCGGGGTGCTGGTCGGCGGCGCGGTCGTGGGCGGCGGGGTGCCGCCCTCGTTCAGCGCGTTCAGCACCGCGGTGTACGCCTGCTTCTTGTTGCCGCTGCCGTCGAACAGCAGGGGGGTGCCGCTGGCCCGCCACGAGTCGGTGTCCCGGATGCCCCAGACCGTGATGCCGTTGCAGCGCGCCACGGCCAGGCAGTCCCGGGTCACGTTGCCGTAGGCGGTGGCCTGGCTGCTGCCCGAACCCTCGATGTCCAGCTCGGTGATCTGCACGTCGACGCCGAGCGCGGCGAAGTTCTGCAGCGTGGTGCGGTAGTTGCTCGGGTACGGCGACCCGCTGTTGAAGTGCGACTGGAGGCCGACGCAGTCGATCGGCACGCCCCGGGACTTGAAGTCGCGCACCATGTTGTAGACGGCCTGAGTCTTGGCCCAGTTCCAGTTGTCGATGTTGTAGTCGTTGTAGCAGAGCTTGGCGCCCGGGTCGGCGGCGCGGGCGGCACGGAACGCGGCCTCGATCCAGTCGCCGCCGGTCTGCTGGAGGTTCGAGTTGCGGCGGGCACCGTTGTTGCCGTCGTCGAACGCCTCGTTCACCACGTCCCAGGCGTAGATCTTGCCCCGGTAGTGGGTGGCGACCTGGGTGACGTGGTTCATCATCGCGTCGCGCAGCGCGCTGCCGGACAGGCTACCCGTCCACCCGGGCTGCTGCTGGTGCCAGAGCAGCGCGTGTCCGCGGACCCGCATGCCGTTGGCCTGGGCGTGCGCGACGAGCCGGTCGCCGTTGGTGTAGTTGAACTGGTTGCGGGACGGCTCGGTGGCGTCCCACTTCATCTCGTTCTCGGCGGTGACCATGTTGAACTCGCGGTTGAGGATGCCGACGTACGTGCCGTCGGACAACTTGTTCACCGCGACCGCCGTACCGAAGTAGCGGCCCTGTTCCGCCGCCGACGCGCCGAGCGTCGTGCCGGCGCTGGCACTTGTCGCCGCCGCTATCGTGGCGGCGACCACCGCGGCCCCCGCCATCATCGCGACCACAGCGGTTCGCGGGCGTGACCGGGCTGCCGCGCTCCCGCTGCCGCGGGCGAGCACCTTGTCCATCTGAACGCCTCTCTAGCCTGTCAATGGGATCGGCTCGCCTCGGCCACCGCCCGCCACGATGTCGGCTCCGCGCGGCCGCCCGGTGGCCGCGCCAGGTAGGGGAGTGACTCCCGCGCACATCGTGAGTGGATCGAAGCGAATCTCTGCCCGAAGCCTACCGGAAGCGTTCCGAAAAATTAATCACCTCGATGCGTCGACATCGCGGCGGGCGGCGCCGGCCGGACGGGGGGAATCCGCGGGCGGGCGCGGTGACCGGACGTGTGGGTGCCACCGGGCGCGGCTCCGGAAGTTTCGGTGGTCGCCGGTTCTGCCGCTTGAGTCGATCGCGCCACCGGGACGATGCTAGACGAATCGACCGCAGACGATGGGGAGGTCCCCGGATGCGCCGACCCGCGCTCGTCGTACTCGTCCTCACCGTGCTGCTCGCCGGCGCCCCGGCGGCCGCCCGGGCCGGCACCGCGCCGCCGCCCGTGCCCGCAGCGCTCGCCGCGATCCGCACGCCCGGCACCGCCTGGGGGCACGACCCGGCCACCGGCCGGTTGACGGTCGCCGCCGACGACACGGTACGCGGGCGCGAGCTGGCCGTGTTGCGCCGGACCGCCGCCCGGGCCGGCGCGGTGCTGCGCCACGAACCCGGGCGGCTGCGCCCGCTCATCGCCGGCGGCCAGGCCGTCTACGGCGGCGGTGGGCGCTGCTCACTGGGCGCGAACGTGCGCAGCGGCACCACCTGGTACTTCGTGACCGCCGGGCACTGCACCCGACTGGCCGCCACCTGGTACGCCGACGGCGCCGGGACGACGGTGCTGGGCAGCCGGACCGGCAGCAGCTTCCCCGGCAACGACTACGGGGTGGTCCGCTACACGGGCACCGTCGCCCACCCGAGCGCTGTCTACACCCACCCGGGGCAGGTCACCGTCACCGCCGCCGGCAGTGCGTACGTCGGGCAGGCGGTCTGCCGCAGCGGCGCCACCACGGGCGTGCGGTGCGGCTCGGTCACCGGGCTGAACGCGACTGTCAACTACGCCGAGGGCAGCGTCACCGGGCTCATCCGCACGAACATCTGCGCCGAGCCGGGCGACAGCGGCGGCCCGCTCTACGTGGCCGCGACCGGCACCGTCCTGGGCGTCCTGTCCGGTGGCAGCGGCACCTGCGTGAGCGGCGGCACCAGCTACTACCAGCCGATCCTGGAGATCCTCGCCGCGTACGGCCTGACGATCCCCTGACCCGGCGCGCGGGCGGCACAACGGACCCCGCGCCGGTCCCGTCAGCGGTCAGGCGTCGCCGGGCACTGCCATCTCGCCCAGGCGCGACCAGTCCTGCTGCGGCACCGTCACGTTGACGATCCGGGGCGTCTCGGCCAGGTGCGGCGGCAGCATGCGCTGGGCGGCCCGGAAGTGCTCCGACTGCACGTGAGCCGCGCCCGCCTCGTCGTCGCGGAACGCCTCGACCAGCACGTACTCGGTCGGGTCGTCCAGGCTGCGGGACCAGTCGAACCACAGGCAACCGGGCTCGGCCCGGGTCGCGGCGGTGAAGTCGGCGGCGATCCGTGGCCAGTTGTCGGCGTCTTCCGGGCGGACCCGGAACTTGGCGGTAATGAAGATCATGGGATCAGGCTACCCAGACCGGGCTGCCGCCGCGCCGCATCAGCTCCTGGCCGCCGGGCCGAGCAGTTCGGCCGCCCGCCGGTCGGCGAACGCGGTGACCGCCTGCTGCCCGGCGCCGAACACGATCGCCAGGCCGAGCAGCGCGGCGGTGCTGCTCACGCTGGCCTCCACCAGGCCGCCGACGACCAGCATGATCCCGACCAACGCCACCAGCGGGCCGATGGCGAGCTTCAGCAGCCCCTGCTGGAACGGCAGCTTGTAGGGCAGCCCGCCGGACCGTGCGGTGATCATCGACGGAAGCGCGCTGAGGAACGCGCCGAGCGCCCCGGCGATCAGCACGAAGGACAGCAACCGCCAGGCCGGCACGCCACCGGCGTCGCCCGGCGCCTCCAGCAGCCGCACGTCGGTGCTGCGCCACTGCACCAGCACCATCAGGACCTCTGCCACCAGCGCGAACACCGACAGCCCCAGGATCCGGTTCCGCAGCCGCCGGGCCGACTCGTGGAACTCGTCGGAGGCGGAGTGGTAGCGCGTCAGCAGCCCCTGCACCCGGGCGCGCAGCAGCGCCTCGGACATCCCGCCGGCCACCGGGTCGAGGTCGGTGAACACCTTGTCGTCCGGCGGCAGGACCTGTGCCGCCGCGCTGCGGTACGCGGGCAGCAGCCCGATCAGCTCGTCCCCGGTGCGCAGCGCCACCATGGCCCGCTCCACGGCATGAATCGTCTGCCACGCGTACTCCAGCTTGCCGCCGCGCAACCACTCGACCACGCCGCTGCGTCCGAGCACCCCCTCCACCGGCGACAGCAGCGCGCGCAGCGCCGATATCCGCTCGGGGTCGCGCTGGGACAGCGCGGTGAGCTGCTCGTACAGGTCGTCGAGCTTGGTCCGCACGCGGACCTGCCACACCGCGCGGGGAACCGGCGCGGCGGGTGGGGCCGGGTGGTCCTCCGGAGTGCCGCGGGGCCCGGGTACGGCCTGCGGCTGGGTCTCGTGTCCGATCATGTGCCCCACCTCTTTCCCCCCACCCGGCGCGGGGCGGGCGCGAGCCTGTCATCAGTATCCGCAGGTCAGCACCGTTCTCGCCAGACCACAACGGAGAGTCGTCGGGGCCGCGACGGCGTCCGGGCCGACCTGACGGACGACACCGCAGCCCTCGGGCGGTCGGTAGCCTGGGCCGGTGACCGTCTACGCCCTCGCACAGCTCACCATCCACGACCGGGCGCGCTACGACAGGTATGCCGCCGCCTTCCCGCCGGTGCTGGCCCGCTACGGCGGGAAGCTGCTGGCCGCCGACACCGCCCCCCGTGTGGTGGAGGGCGACTGGCCGCACCAGAAGGCGGTCCTGCTGTCGTTCGACAGCCGCGAGGACTTCGAGCGCTGGTCCACCTCGCCGGAGTACCGGGAGATCTCCCGCGACCGGGAGGCGGCCACCGAGGGCGTGGTGCTGCTGCTCGACGGGATCGGCCACGCCTGGCCGGCCTGACCGGGGCGGCGCTGTCCGGACCGCGCGCCGATTTCGCCACGCCGCTGGTTAGGCTGCCGGCATGGCAGATCCGTTCCGGGTACGCGTCACCGTGCGCGGCTACGAACTCGACACCCAGGGCCACCTCAACCAGGCGGTCTACCTCCAGTACGCCGAGCACGCCCGCTGGGAGTGCCTGCGCGCCTCCGGCATCGGCCAGGACCGGCTGCTCGCCGGCGGGGTCGGGCCGGTCGCGCTGGAGGTGACGGTGCGCTACCTGCGTGAGCTGCGCGGCGGCGACGAGGTCGACGTGACCTGCGAGTTCCACTGGGGCGAGGGCAAGACGTTCCGGATCGGCCAGGAGTTCACCCGCGCCGACGGCACCCCGGTCGCCTCGGTGAGCGGCGTCGGCGGCCTGCTCGACCTCACCGAGCGGCGGCTGGTGCCCGACCCGCGCGAGCGCTTCCGGGCGCTGGCCGCCGACCGCGTGCCGATGGGCCTGTAGCGCCCGGTCAGCCCGCCGCGCGCAGGTAGGCGAGCACGGCGAGCACCCGCCGGTTGGTGTCCTCGTCCGGCGGCAGGCCGAGCTTGGCCAGGATGTTGCCCACGTGCTTGCCGACCGCCGCCTCGGTGACGTGCAGCCGGGCCGCGATCGCGGTGTTGGAGTGGCCCTCGGCGATCAGCCCCAGCACCTGCCGCTCGCGCGGCGACAGCGCGGCGAGCGGGTCACGCGGGCGGCGCAGCAGGTGCCGCACCACGTCCGGGTCGACGGCGGTGCCGCCGGCCGCCACCCGGCGCAGTGTCGCGGCGAACTCCGCGACGTCGGCCACCCGGTCCTTGAGCAGGTAGCCGACCCGGTTGCCGTCGCCGCTGTCGAGCAGCGCGGCGGCGTACCCGCTCTGCACGTGCTGGCTGAGCACCACCACGGCGAGGTCCGGGCGTTCGGCGCGCAGCGCGACCGCCGCGCGCAGGCCGTCGTCGCGGTGTTGCGGCGGCATCCGGATGTCGGTGACCAGCAGGTCGGGACGGTGCGTGCGGACCGCGTCGAGCAGTTCCGGGGCGGAGCCGACGGCGGCGTCCACCGCGAAGCCGAACCGGGTCAGCAGGCCCACCAGGCCCTCCCGGAGCAGCACCTCGTCCTCGGCCAGGACGACCCGGGTCACGGACGGCACGGCAGCTCCACCCGCACGAGGGTAGGCCCACCGGGCGGGCTGGAGAGCAACAGCCGCCCGTCCACCGCCGCCACCCGGTCGGCGAGCCCGGTCAGGCCGGTGCCACGCGCCGGGTCGGCGCCGCCCCGGCCGTCGTCGCGCACCTCCACCACCAGCCGCCGGTCGTCGCGGGTCAGCCACACCTCGGCCCGCCTCGCCCCGGCGTGCCGGGCGACGTTGCCGAGCGTCTCGGAGACCACGTACCAGGCGGTGGTCTCCACCAACCCGGGCACCGGGCGGGTCAGGTCGGCGTGCACGGTGACCGGGACGACCGACCGGGTGGCCAGGTCGCCGACGGCAGCGGCCAGGCCGAGTTCGGTGAGCTGCGGCGGGCGGATGCCCTGGACGATCCCGCGCAACGTCACCATCAGCTCCTTGGCCTGCTCGTGCGCCGCCGCGAGCGGCCCCGCCGCGGGGGAGTCGTCCGGCACGTCGAGGCGGGCCAGCCCGAGCTGGAGGGTGAGGCTGGTCAGGCGCGGCTGCACGCCGTCGTGCACGTCGCGCTCGACGCGGCGGCGCTCGGCCTCGTAGGCGCTCACCAGGCGGGCCCGGGACCGGGCCACCTCGCGCAGCGCCGTCGCGCCGGGCGCGTCGTCGAGCAGCCGGCGGGCCACCTCCGCCTGGACCGCTACGAGCAGCCCGGCCAGGTAGACCAGGGCCGGGACCGCGAGCAGGCCGGCGATCGCGTACGGCACCGCCTCGGCCGGGGAGCCGACAGTCGCCCAGATCAGCACGATCCGGTCCTCGCCGCCGGCCAGCCACGGACCGGCCACCAGCGCCGCGTCCAGCAACACGAGCACACCGAACATCGCGTACGCCAGCGGCACCGCCACCCCCAGCACGGCCAGGTACGCGGCCTCCCGCCACCCGGCGGCGGTGGTGAAGCGGGCAGCGAGCCCACGCCACCTCGGCGCGGTCACCGGGCGGTCGTCGGCCACGCCGAGGCGCCACCGCTCCACCGCCGCCACCGGCGCACCGGCCAGCGGGGCCAGCGCCACCGTCAGCAGCGCCAGCACGGCCAGCACCGCCAGCGCTCTCGTGTCGACCGGCCGGCCCTGCCGCAGCGCGCCGGCCACCAGCAGCAGTGGCGCGGCGACCACGGCGGCGCCGATCGTCGCCGCGCCGGCCAGGGGCAGCGTCGTGACGGCGTACGCGAAGGCCCGCCACGGCCACGCGGACAGCAGGTAGCGGCGACCGCGCAGCGCACCGGCCAGCCCTTGATCAACGGTCATGGCTCGACGCTAGCCAGGCCGCACCCCCCGGCCCAGCCGGCTGGACCCCGCTCTGCGGGTAGGTCTGGCCCTACCCCGAACCGGCCCGCCACGCCCCGTGCGCCGGGGCGCCCCGAGGCGGTGCACTCGGCGGGTGAGAAACCGTCTCGCGGGCGCCTGCTGGCTGCTCGCCACCGCGTCGTTCCTGGCCGCCAACGTGCTCGTCGGCCTGGCCTGGGAGCAACCCCGGTTCAGCTGGGCTGAGCACAACATCAGCGACCTCGGCAACGTCACCTGCGGCGTGTGGGACACCAGCCGGCCGCGTCCGGTCTGCTCGCCGTGGCACCCGGCCATGAACGCCGTGTTCGTCGGCGCCGGGCTGCTGCTCGCGCTCGGCGCGCCGCTCGCACACCGCGCGCTGCGCCCGGGCCGCGCCGCGGCCGTCGCCGTCGTGTCGATCGTGGCCGCCGGCTTCGGGTATGTGCTGGCCGGAGCCTATCCGGCGGACGTGGACGAGAACTTTCACGTGCTGGGCGCGCTGCTGGTCTTCGCGCTCGGCAACGCGGCGTTGTTCGCCGCCGCGCTCGGCCGGTCGCCGCTGCTGCGCGAGCTGCGGGCGGTCAGCGCCCTCCTGGGCCTGCTCGGGCTCGCCGGCACCGTGCTGTTCCTGTCCCGGGTGGACACCGGCATCGGGGTGGGCGGCATGGAGCGTGTCGCCGTGTTCCCGTTGTTCGCCTGGGTGACGGCGGCCGGGCTGCGGCTGCTCGGGTTACGTCGGTCCCGGCCCCTATCCTGACCGGATGGAGCTGGCGTTCAGCGGCGAGGTGTGGTTCTGGCGCGGCCCGGCGCCGTACCACTTCGTCACGGTGCCCGACGAGCAGAGCGCGGCGATCGAGGCCGCCTCCGCGTCGGTCACCTACGGCTGGGGCATGATCCCGGTGACTGTGCGCATCGGCGGCACCGGCTGGCGGACGTCCCTGTGGCCCAAGGACGGCCGTTACGTCGTGCCGCTGCGCGTCGCCGCGCGCCGGGCCGAGGGGATCGAACTGGGCGACCGGGTCGACGTGCGGCTGACGGTGGACGTGTGAGCGGGACGGAGCTGGCCGAGGCGGGCCGGCTGCTCGCCGCCGCCCGGCGTCCGGTGGTGTTCACCGGCGCCGGCATGTCGGCCGAGAGCGGTGTGCCGACGTTCCGCGACGCGCAGACCGGCCTCTGGCAGCGGTACGACCCGCGGGAGCTGGCGACCCCCGCCGCGTTCCGCACCGACCCGGCCCTGGTCTGGGGCTGGTACGAGGCACGCCGTCACGGGGTGCGCCGGGCCCGGCCGAACCCGGGACACCTGGCCGTGGCCGCGATCCGGGCCCGGCTGCCGGAGACCGTGGTGATCACCCAGAACGTCGACGACCTGCACGAGCGCGGTGGTGTGCCGGCTCCGGTACGCCTGCACGGCAGCCTGTTCGCGCCCCGCTGTTCGGCCTGCGCCCGCCCCGCGCCGCTGCCGTCCGACCTGCCGCCACCCGCCGGCCCGCCGGTCCAGCACGCCGGGCCGGAACCGCACGCGCCGGCACCGCCGGACGGGCCGCTGACACCGCCCGCCTGCGCCGGCTGCGGCGCGCCGGTGCGTCCCGGGGTGGTGTGGTTCGGCGAGGCGCTGCCGGAGGCCGCGCTGAGCGCGGCCGTCGAGGCGGCGTCCACGTGCGACCTGCTGCTGACTGTCGGCACCTCGGCGCTCGTCCATCCGGCCGCCGAGATCCCCCTCGTCGCGGCCCGCCTCGGTGCCCCGGTGGTGCAGGTGAACCCGGTGCCGACGCCGCTGGACGCGATCTGCGCGGTGAACGTGCGCGGCCCGGCCGGCGAGGTGCTGCCCGCACTGGTCCGCGCCGCCTGGCCGGACGCCATCTGACCGCCCGGCCCCGCCGCGCCTAAGGGGTGAGCGTCACGCGTCGCGCGGCGCCCGCTTCGGGAAGACGGTGTAGGCGACCGGCCAGAACACCAGCCAGGCGGCCATCACCACGGTGAGCCGGCCGGCCCAGGCCCACAGCTCGGCGGTGCGGTCGGTGTCGCCGACCACGGCGATGCCGGCGAGCAGCACGGCGCAGGCGACCGCCCAGCCGAGCATGCCCTTGCCCCACTCGCGCCACTCGTACCGGGCCCGCGCCATCCCGTACCGGGGTGCCCGGCGTGGGGGAGGGCCGCCGGCGAACCGGTGCGCGAACCGCTGGTCGGCCCAGCGCACCATGCTGTGCCCGAACGCCACCGAGAACCCGAGGTACGCGGCGGCGAGGCCGTGGGCGAACGTGGCGGTCGCGCCCCGGCGCAGGTCGATCATCGTGGCGGCCAGCAGCACGAGGTCGACCACTGGCACGGCGATCAGCAGGGCGGCGCCGAGGCGGGGCCGTCGCAGCGGGTAACGGGCGATCAATCCGGCGAGCAGCACCACCCAGAACGCCACCTCGCATCCGACGATCACTGCGACGAGCATGCGGCCCCCTTTTTAGTACGCTGTGCGATAACCGTAACAGCGGCCGTCAACGAGGTTCCGGAGGGGCCCGTGCCCAAGATCGTCGACCACGACGCGCGCCGTGCCGAGCTGGCGCGGGCGATGTGGCGGGTCGTCTACCGCGACGGCGTCGGCGCCGCCACGGTGCGCAGCATCGCCGCCGAGGCCGGCTGGTCGCCGAGCGCGCTGCGGCACTACTTCGCCACCCAGACCGAGCTGCTGGTGTTCGCCATGGAGCACGTGCAGGCCGAGGCGGCCGAGCGGATCGCCACCGGCGACCGCACCGGCAGCCCGCGTGAGGTCGCCCAGCGGATCCTGGAGCAACTGCTGCCCCTTGACCGCCAGCGCGTCCGTGAGGCCGAGGTGTGGCTGCTGCTCGCCGCGCGCGCCCAGAGCGACCCGGTCGCGCGGGCCCGGACGGCCGAGGCGGACGACGGCATCCGCCGGGCCGTCGAGTTCGCCGTCACGCTGGTCACCGGGGAGCCGGTCGCCGACCAGGACGCCGTCGCCCGGCTGCACGCCCTGCTCGACGGGCTCGCGTTGCACACGCTGCTCTACCCGGACCGGATGCCGCCCGGGCGTGCCCGGGAACTGCTCGGCGCGCACCTGGACGCGCTCGCCGTGTCCTGACCGCCTCAGTCGCCCGGCGGGCGGCCCATCGCCGCGCCCAGCTCGGCGCGGCTGGCGATGCCCAGCTTGCGGTAGACCCGGGCCAGGTTGGCCTCCACCGTCTTCGGGCTGATGTAGAGCGCGTCGGCGATGAGCCGGTTGGTCTGGCCCCGCGCGGCGAGCCGGGCGACCCGCTCCTCGGTGGCGGTCAGCGCCGTCGGTGCCGGGGTGCGGGCGCCGACGCGGCCCAGCTCCGCCCGCGCCCGGTCGGCGAACGCGGACGCGCCGAGCGCGTCGAACTCGGCCACCGCCGCGTCCAGCGCCGCCCGCGCCTCCCGCCGGCGACGGACCCGCCGGTACGCGCGCCCGGCGGCGAGCAGGCAGCGGGCCCGGTCCAGCGGCAGCACCGTCTCCGGCACCGCCGCCCGGGCCTGGGCCAGCGCGTCCAGCGCGTCGCCCGGGTCCGCGCCGGTCGCCCCGGCCAGCAGCACCCGGCTGCGGGCCAGCCCGAGCGTCGTCCACGGGCGCGGCAGCCGGCGGTGGCGGCGGGCCAGCCGGTCCAGCGCGGCGTGCGCGGTGTCCAGGTCACCGGCGCCCACGCACGCCTCGATCCAGTCGGGTTCGAAGCGCTGCCCCAACGGTTCGGCGATGCCCGACCCGTCCAGGTCGGCGGCGAGCGCGCCGTACGCCGTCGCGGCGGTGGCCCACTCGCCGGAGGCCAGCGCCACCAGGCCGGTGAGCTGGTGGTGCAGCCGGCGGCTCCACGCGTCGCCGAGGTCGTCGTCGCGGCGCAACCCGTCGGCGGCGGCGCCCGCCCGCGCCAGCCGTCCCCGGTGCGCGTCGAGCATGCCGGCCAGCCAGCTCTCGCCCACCAGCCCGGTGCCCAGCTGCTCACCCAGATCCCGCGCCGCGGCGATGTGCGTGCCGGCCTCGGCGAACCGCCCGGCCAGCAGTTCCGTCTCGCCGAGGTGGGTGAGCACCTCGTGCCGCAGCGGGTCGTCGCCGCGCGCCACCGCCAGGTCCAGCATCAGGTGCAGCCGGGCCCGCGCCCGGTCGTGGTCGTCGACCGCCTTCCACCAGATCGCCGGCACCGAACCGGCCAGGTAGGACGGTTCACCCGCCTCCAGTGCCAGCGCCCGTTCCAGCAGGTCGACGGGGGTCGGGCCGCCGGCGCGTACCTCGTGGAAGAACAGCAGCAGCAGCGCGGCGGTGAGCAGCGGGCGGTGCTCGTCCCGGTCGGACAGCCGGGTGATCGCCGCGCGCGCGTGCCGGCGGGCGGTCTCCGGCTGGTCGTGGAACATGGTCAGGTGGGTGTGGATGCGCCCGGCCAGGTCCCCGTCCGGCCCGGCGGCGGCGAGCGCCTGCTCGGCCACGCGCACGGCGGTGACCAGGTCGTCGGCGCACCAGGCGACGAGCGCGCGCAACAGCAGGGCCTCGCCCCGCTCGGCGCCGGTCAGCTCGCCGGCCGCCGCCTCGGCGGCCCGGCCGGCCGCCGCGTAGTCGCCGCTGTCGATGCGGCACTGCACCGCGTCGAGGCGGCGCCGGTTCCGGTCGGCGGTCGCCGCCGGCGGGGTAAGCTCGGCCGCCCGGTCGTACCAGTCGGCGGCGAGCGCTGACGCGCCGCGCAGCCGCTGCCGGGCCGCCGCGGCGGCCAGGTCGGCGGCGACCGCGGCGTCCGGCGTGACGGTGCACCGGGACAGGTGCCGGGCCCGCTCGTCGGGGTCGGCGACCGCGTCCGCGAGCAGCGCGTGCAGGCGCCGCCGGGCGCCCGGCGGGATGCTCTCGCGCACCGCCGCCGCGTACCGGGGGTGCGCGAAGTCGATCCGGCTCGGCGCGACCACCACCAGCCCGGCGTCCTCGGCCGCGTCCAGCGCCCCGGCCGGCACGCCCGCCGCCGCCAGGTCCCGCGGCGTCGGCACGGTCAGCAGCGCGGCCAGCCGCACCGCGTCCCGGCTCGGGCCGGGCAGCGCCCGCAGCGTCTCGGCGAGCAGCAGGCGCAACGACGACGGTACGGGGAGGTCCTCGTCGTGCGCGGGCGGGCGGGGCAGCCGCAGCACCGCCCGGGCCAGTTCGATGGCGAGCAGTGGGTTGCCGCCGGCGTCGCGGGCCAGCCGGTCGGTGAGCGGGCGGCTGAGCGTGCCGCCGAGCCGGGCCGCCAGGACGCGGTGCAGGTCGGGCGGGGGGAGCGGTGGCACGTCGGCGCGTAGCAGCCGGTGCCGTCCGGCCGGGTCGTCGTCAAGCCCGAGCGGCACCGGGACCGGCGGGCTGTCCCCGGTGCGGTGGGTGGCCAGGACGGCGGGCCACCGGGTCAGCCGGCGCAGCGCGAACCGCAGCGCCCGGGCGCTCGGCGGGTCCAGCCACTGCGGATCGTCGACCGCGAGCAGTACCCGGGGCGCGCCGGTGACCGCCGCGTCGAGCAGCGTACGGGTGGCCGCGCCCACCGCCCGCTCGTCCACCGCGCCGTCGTGCTCGCCGGTCAGCAGCACCATGTCGGCGGCGACCCGTTGCGGCGCGGGCAGCCCCGGCAGGGCGTCGGCGAGCGGGCGCAGCACGTCGGCCAGCGCCGCGTACGGCAGCGCGGTCTCCGCCTCGGTGGGCGCGGTGGACAGCACCCGCCAGCCGGCCCGCCCGGCGTGGGCGACCACCGCTCGCCACAGCGCGGTCTTGCCGATGCCGCTCGGACCGTCGAGCAGCACCGGCGTACCGGCGGTCAGGGCACGCCACACCCGCTCGACGACCGCGTCGCGGCCGACCAGTGCGGCGTCCATGGCGGGATGGTGGCACAGCCGCGCCCCCGAACCCAGCGTCGGCGCGGCCTAGCCCGGAAGCTGTCCGCATATCGAGACGGGCGGGATCACCTCCTGGTTGCGGTAGACGTCGGCGCTCCAGCTCGGCCCGCCCGCCGCCACTATCGGCGGTATCCGTGGCGCCCGGGACGGGCTGAGCAGGCTGAGGAACTTGTTGATCACCTGGACGACGGGTTCGAGGATGCGGTAGCCGATGCCGAACCGCGCCCGCACACCGAGCCCGACGCCCCGGCACAGCGCGTACGGGGGCACCGAGCGCGGAACCGATCGTGGCACCGTACGAGGTGACCAGCTCGAACCAGATCCCGGCGGTGAACAGGAACGCGCTGATCCCCATGGTGAACCGCACGCCGTGCCGGACGACCAGTCCCATCACACCCACCGGCACGCCGGTGAGCGAGTCGAGCAGGCTCACCCGGCGGGCGAAGCCCTCCGTCACGCGCGAGCCCACCTGGCCGCCTGCGTAGCCGAACCCGAGCTTGCCCGCGAGCGCGTACTCGCCGGCGCCGCGGAACGTGCCCCGGCGCGCGCCGAACGCGGTGGCCACCTCGAGCGTCTGGTTCACCGTGAACGACAGCGGCAGGCCGGCGACCAGCCCGATCGGGAACGCGATGTCGACCGGGACCGGGAACGTGCGGCGGTGGTTCTGCCCGCCGTCGACGCCGGCGGTGAAGTCCACCCTGATGCCGAAGCCGCCACCGATCTCCAGTTCGGCCCGGTTCACCCGGCCGGCGCCGATGGCCAGGTGGAACGACGCGGTGGGCCGCCCGACCGTCAGTGTCACGGTGCCGGCCAGCCGGAGCCCGCCGTCGTCGTACGTGAAGTGCGTGCCGACGCCACCGGCGCAGCAGAACGTCCGTACCCGGTAGCCGTGGGCGGTGGCGCCCGCCTGCCCGCCCGGCGCGGGTGGCGGCTGCGCGGGCGTGACGGCGAGCGGACCGGAGCGGCCGAGCGTGCCACCTGCCGCCGCGACCTCCCGGGTCCACGACGGCTCACCCGCCACGTAGACGGTCGGGCGGTCGAGCGTGACGGCGTCGCCGCCGAACGTGCCGTCCCGGATCACCTCGGTCAGCGTGACCGGCCCGATCGTGACGACCAGGTCGCCGCCGTCCTCCGCCAGGTCGAGCACCCGGCCCACGCCGCGTCCGGTGAGGAACATGACGCGGCCGGGCGCGAGCCGGTCGGCGTCCCGCGCGTCCGGGTCGAGCCGCCAGGTCAGCCCGTCCGGGCTCACCGACCGCACGGTCCGGCTGCCGCCACCGACCAGCACCACGTCCGGTTGCAGCGTGACGTCCTTGCCCGGCGCCGGGGCCTGCCCGTATCGGGTCTGCTCCCCGTCGCCCGCCTCGGCCGGGCCGGGCGCGGGACCGCCGCCGCAGCCGGTCACCACGAGCAGCACCGCCACTCCGGCCGCGAGCAGACGACGGCCACGCACCGGCCGCCTCACATCCGGCCGGCGACGGTACGGGCGAGCCGTTCCAGCGGCGCCTTGTTCTCCTGCGGGTCGTTGAGCCGCACCAGCCGCACCGCGACCCACAGGTCGCCCTTGCGCAGGAAGAACGCCTCATAGGTGAGCAGCGCCTCGTCGGCCACGCCGGGCAGCTCGCGGATCTCGTGCCCGAGCTGCCGTTCGATGTCGAGGTACTTCTTGGCACCCTCGCCCACGAACGCCTCGACCTGGGCGGTCGGCCCGCTCGTCGGCCCGGTGTAGGTGCAGGACTGCCCAGCCACCACCGGTTCCTCCAGCGGCGTGCCGGCGAGGCGCTCGGCGTCGTCCTTCGACACCAGCGTGCACGCCTGCGGCGCATCGGCGGCGCCGTCCACCGGTTCGGCGCTCGGCTCGGCCGGCGCCGCCCCGGTCGGGTCCGCGACCGGCGTGCCCGTACCGGGTGCGGCGCCACCGGCAGCCGGCGGTTCGTCGCCGCCGCAGCCGGCGGACGCGGTGAACAGGATCGCGGCCAGCGCGAGCGCTGTCAGTCGGCGGGTTCGCATGGCTGCCCCGCTCAGGCCGGGATCGCGTCGAGGGCGCGACGCAGGATCTGTTCGTTGCCGGCCGTGCCGCCGCCGAAGCTGCTGATGGTCACCGTGTACGTGCCCCTGCCGTCGATCAGCACCGCCTCGCCGCGTACGTCCTTGACCGCGAGGTAGCCCCGCTCGCCCCGGTCCAGGTCGACGACCTTCTCGTACTGCTGGCCGGCCTGCTCGTGCTGGTAGTCGTAGGTGGCCTTGCCGGCGGTGGCCGAGGCCGTGGTGACCGCCAGCTGGGCGATGCCGTCGCCGAACGAGCAGTTGCCCTCGTCGCGCAGCTTCCGGTCGACCAGTTCGGAGACCTGGGCGGCGGTGAACGGGCACGGCGGCCGGACGTCGTCCACCGCACCCGCGTCGGCGTCGCCGCCGTCCTCGCCCGCCACGGAGTCGGCCGAGCCCCCGTCGAGCACGTCGCCGCCGGAGTCGCACCCGGCCGGCGCCAGCAGGGCGAGCAGCACCAGGGGCAGCGCCAGGCGGGCGCGGTGGAGGCGGGCGGTCCGGGCCGGTGTGAGCGCGTCAGTTGCCATGCCAGCGACGCTAGGCGCGACGTCACCGCCCGTAATCGGGGGTTTCCCTATGCGGTGACCTTGCCGACGGCCTCGCCCGCACCGGCGGGTGGCGCGTCCGCGCCGCCGCGCCGCCCCACCCGGATGGCGAGCCGATCCACGTAGCCGACCATGAGCGCGACGAACAGCAACACGAACAGGATCAGCATGGGCAGCGGCAGGACCAGGCCCAGCGGAAGCTCGCCCCCGGCGCCGAAGGCGCGGCTGGCGATCATGTTCACCAGCGCGGGAGCGGTGAGGCTGTCCGGGCCCCGGCCCACCAGCGTCGCCCACAGCGGCGACTGGGCGTGTGCCAGCCAGGTCGGCAACGCGGTCACGGCCAGCATCGGCAGCGCCGGCAGCAGCAGCGTACGGCCGGCGCCACCGCCGGAGCGCCACCGCTCGTGCTGGCCCCGGAACAGCAGCGTGAACGCGAACAGCGCGGGCACCGACAGCCAGGTGGGCGGCACCAGGCCGAGGAACAGGCCCAGCTGTTCGCGCTCCATCGTGCGTTCGAAATTGGCGATGGCCAGCGGGCCGGCACCGACGAACAACCAGGGCGCGAACGGCACCAGCAGCAGTTCGCTCCAGCGTCCGAGCGGTCGCAGCGCGCCGATCCCGAACCCGGCCAGCGCGGCGAGCGTGACCGCGACGAGTGTGGACAGCAGCGGCGGCACCCAGGTGTTGGCGAACAGGTTCGACGTCTCGACCCCCTTGGGCAGGGGCCCGGTGTCGGAGGAGAGGTTCCCCAGCCACGGCGACAACGCCCAGACGGTCACGCCGAGGACGACGACGAGCGCGACAGCGGTCAGGCCGACCAACAGCGGACGGCGGCCGGAGTAGGACTCCGCCTCCCGGTCGGCCGGGCGGTCCCGCCAGCCGTCGAACTCGATGCGCAGCCGGGTGACCAGGATGAGCGCCACCGCGGCCAGCCCGAGCAGCCCGAGCAGCACCAGCAGCAGCGTTGACGTCGCGGACCCGACACCGAAGCGCATCGTCCGGAAGGTGGTCTGCACGGCGGTGAACACCGGCGTCGCCGTGTCGTCGCCGCGCGGTCCGCCGCCGGTCAGGATGTACGGGGCCGTGTAGGTCTGCAGGGTGGCGGCGAGGACGCCCAGGCCGAGCAGCCCGCCGACAGCCAGCATGGCCGGCGCGGGTCGCTGGTCGGGGTCGCGGCGGCGCAGGGCGCTCAGGTAGACGGTCGCGGCCACCGCGACGACCAGCCCGAACGTCACCTGTGCCAGCGCCGAGACGAGGAACGCCCGGGGGGACTGCAGATCCTGGGTGAGGGTGCCGTCCTCGATGCCCTCGGCGCGCCGGCCGAGGAACACCGCGACCGGCGCGTACGCGGCGAGCGGCAGGGCCAGCACGCCCCGGGTGACAAGGCGTGCGACCCGGCCGGCCCGGTCGGCGAGGACGGCGAGCAGCGGCGCGGCGAGCAGCGCCACCACCAGCGGGATCAGCCCGAGCAGCACCGCGAACCCGACCTGGCCGACGAACCCGGAGGTGAAAGCGGCCTCGTAGTTCGCCGTACCGACCGACTCGCCCGAGCCGCGCGGCCCGTCACCCTGGAAGCTGCGAGCCACTGTGGACAGCGTCGGCAGGACGTACGACCAGATCCAGGCGATCGCCGCCGGTACGATCAGCGCCAGCCCGATCAGGGTCCGCGCCGGGCGCTTGGGCTGCATGGGCGGGGGCACCGGTGCTGTCGCCTGCGGCGCTGCCGGCTGGTTCATCTGGGCACCATCCTGGAAGATCGACGATCACGGCCGTCGCGACGATAACCAACCCCGTCAACGTCGGCAGCGCAACCGGCCCACGACCGCGGGGGCGGCTACTGTCGCAACCGTGCGGACCAAGCAGGAGCTGTCGACGGCGATCCGGGAACGGCGGCGGGCGGCGCTCGTGGTCAACGCCCACTCCCGCCGTGGCCGGCGGCTCTACGACACCGTCCACTCGCGCCTGCGCGCGGCCGGGTTCACGCTGCTCGGCGCGTACCCCGTGGACCGGCCCGGCGAACTGGACCGGGTCCTCGCCGAGGCCGCCGGGCTGGGCCCGGACCTGCTTGTCACCGGCGGCGGCGACGGCACCGTCGGCGCGGCGGCCCGGCTGCTCGCCCACCGGGACGTCGCGATGGGCCTGCTGCCGCTGGGCACCACGAACAACTTCGCCCGCACCGTCGGCGTCCCCCTCGACCTGGACGCCGCGATCGGCATCCTCACCGACGGGAAGGTGATCGACGTCGACCTGGGCCTGATCGGTGACACCCGGTTCACCAACCACGTCGGGATCGGGCTGTCCGCCGACATCATGCGGGCCGCGCCGCCGCGGCTGAAACGGGTCGCCGGGCGGCTCGCGTATCCGCTGACCGGGCTGGGGCTGCTGGCCCGGCACCGGCCGCTGGCCGTGACGGTCCGCGCCGAGGGCCGCGAGCACACGTTCACCACCCACCAGGTGTACGTGGCCAACGGCGGCTTCCACGCCGGCCGCCCGATCACCGCCGACGCCACCGCCGACGACCGGCTGCTGGTCGCGTACCCGGTGGGTGGGCCGACCCGGCGCGGGCTGCTGCGCGAGACGGCGCGCAACGCGGCGGCCGGCCACCGCCGCACGCTCGGCGAGGAGCCGTTCCTGGCGGTACGCCAGCTGTGGCTGGACACCGACCGGCCGGCCCGCATCGAGGTCGACGGCGAGCCCTACGGGCGGACCCCGGTCCGCATCGGCCTGGACCCGAACGCGCTGCGGCTGATGGCCCGCCCGGACAGCCCGGATCACTGACCGGTCAGATACCTGGCGCTCTGGTCGGCGACCTCGCCGTACTCGGCCGGGAGTTGCCCGACGACCTGGGCGTAGGCGGCCGGGTCGACGGCGTCGCGCAGCACGTCGAACACCGCGGTGACCCCGTCCCGGGCGGCGTCGGCGTCCACGTCGGCGCGCCCGCTCACCCGCTCCACGAACACGTCGAGCCCGAACGGCTCGGCGTCCTCGACCGGGCCGAACGCGTACGCCCGGAGCGCCTCCGGCAGCCGGTCCGCGAGGTCGCGGGCCTCCCCGCCGTCGATGCGCTCGGCCAGCGTGGTCAACGTGGCCCGGGTGATCGCGGTGGCCTGCTCGGTGGACGCGCCGCACCGCTGGGCCACCGCGTCGATGAACTGATCATGGTCCATCTCGCCGCCTTCCTCCGCCGGGAGTGCGGGATTCCCGCCCTGGACTTCCGCAAACGGCCGGTCAGCCCTCGGGGTGCCGGCGTCGCCGAGCCCGGGTAGCGTGCAGCGCGAACCCGCAGCGAGGAGGCCCCGACAGTGCAGCCGACGACCGTGGACGTGCCCACCCCGGACGGGACGGCCGACGCCTATCTGGCCGTGCCGGAGGCCGCCGGGCCCTTCCCGCCCGTCCTGCTGTTCATGGACGCGTTCGGGCTGCGGCCCCGGGTGGCGGAGATGGCCGCCATGATCGCCGCACGCGGCTACGTGGTGCTGGCCCCCAACCTGTTCCACCGCTCCGGGCGCGCGCCGCTGGTCGACCTCGGCGCGCTCGCCGACGACAGCCGCCGGGCCGCCCTGTTCGAGCGGATCGGGCCGATGATGGCCGCGTTGACGCCGGATGCGGTGGCCCGCGACACCGCCGCCTACCTGGACTTCCTCGCCGCCCGCCCGGATGTCGCGCCGGGCCCGGCGGTGATCACCGGCTACTGCATGGGTGGCACGAACGCGCTGCGCGCGATCGAGGCGCTCCCGGACCGGATCGCCGCGGTGGCCGCGTTCCACGCCGGGCGGGTGGTCACCGACGCCCCGGACAGCCCGCACCTGGCCGTCGGCGCGGTGACCGGCGAACTGTACTTCGGGCACGCCGACGCCGACCCGTCGATGACCGCCGAGCAGATCGCCACGCTGGAGAAGACGCTGGACGCCGCCGGGGTGACCTACCGTTCCGAGGTGTACGCCGGCGCCCGCCACGGCTACACCCAGTCGGACACCCCGATGTACGACGAGCCGGCCACGCGGCGGCACTGGACGGCCCTGTTCGACCTGCTCGACCGCACGTTCGGGCGCTGACCCGCCACGGCGCCGGGAACCCGGGGGCGGCCCGCCGGCCCCGCAGGCCACCGGGTGCCGACTGGCACCTGCCCGCGCCGCCGCGGCTGGCTAGCGTCGGCGTATGGACATCCGTCACGACGAGCCGGCCACGCGTTTCGCCGCGCTGAGCACCGCCCACGTCGCCGACGCCTGCCTGCGCGCCGGCGTCCCCGTCCGCTGCGCCCCGGTCGCCGTCGTCCCGGTGCTGCCCGGCCGGCGCCTGGCCGGCCCGGTGCGCCCGGCCCGGCACGCCGGCAGCGTGGACGTCTTCCTGGAGGCGATCGAGCAGGCCGCCGACGGGGACGTGCTCGTCGTCGACGACGGCGGGCGCACCGACCGGGCCTGCGTCGGTGACCTGGTGGTGCTGGAGGCGCGGGCCGCCGGCCTGGCCGGGCTGGTGGTGTGGGGCACGCACCGCGACACCGCCGACCTGGTCGCGGTCGGCCTGCCGGTGTTCAGCCTCGGCGCCACCCCGAGCGGGCCGCTGGAACTGGACCCGCGCCCGGACGGGGCGCTGGAGCACGCCCGGGTCGGCCCGTTCACAGTCGGCCCTCGGGATCTGGCGCTGGCCGACGACGACGGCGTGCTGTTCGTACCCGCCGACCGGGCCGGGGAGCTGGTCGGCCTGGCCGAGTCCATCCGGGACACCGAGCGGCGGCAGGCCGACCGGATCCGGGCCGGGCAGTCGCTGCGCGAGCAGGTCGGGTTCGCCGCGTACCTGGCGGCCCGGACGGCCGACCCGGCGCTGACGTTCCGGGCGCACCTGCGCGCGGTGGGCGGCGCGATCGAGGAGTGACCCGGTCAGTCCGGCAGCCGGGGCGTTTCGACGCCGGGGTCGCGGCCGAGCAGCACGCCGCGGGTCAGCGCCCGTGATCCGAAGCGGTCCCGCACGGCGTCGACGGCGGCGTCCAGCGCCGGGCCGGGGTCGGCGATGAACGGCAGGGCGAGCTGCGTGTGCCCGCCGCCGAGGTTGCCCACCGAGACGCCGAGCAGCGTGACACCACGTTCCGCGATCTGCGGCAGCGCGGCGCGCAGCAGGTCACGGGCGGCGGTCCGCAGCGGCCCGGTCTGCGCGGTCGGCTCGTCGAGCGTGTGCGACCGGGTGGCCCGGGTGTAGTCGGCGAAGCGCAGCCGCAGCGTCACGGTGCGGCCGGTGCGCCGGGCGGCGCGCATCCGCCCGGTGACCCGGTCGACCAGGCCGGCCAGCACCGCGTCCAGGTCGGCGGGGGAGTGCGGCCCGCGTCCCAGCGCGTGCTGCGCGCCCATCGACGAGCGGCGGCGGCCCACCCGCACCGCCCGGGGGTCACGGTTGTGCGCCAGGGCATGCAGGTGCCGGCCGGCGCCCGCGCCGACCAGCGACACCACCGCCGGCTCGTCCAGCCGGGCCACCTGGCCGACGGTACGGATGCCGCGTTCGCGCAGCCGGGCGGCGGTGACCGGGCCGACGCCCCACAGCCGTTCGACAGGCAGCGGGTGCAGGAACGCCAGTTCCCGCTCCGGCTCCACCACCAGCAGCCCGTCCGGCTTGGCCACGCCGCTGGCCACCTTGGCGAGGAACTTCGTCCGGGCCACGCCGACGGTGATCGGCAGTCCTACCTCGCGGCGTACCCGCTCCCGCAGCGCGGCCGCGATGCCGGCCGGCGGCCCGGCGAGCCGCCGCAGCCCACCCACGTCGAGGAACGCCTCGTCGATGCTGAGCCCTTCGACGAGCGGGGTGGTGTGCCGGAAGATCTCGAACACCGCCCGGCTGGCGGCCGTGTACGCGGCCATCCGGGGCGGCACGACGACGGCGTCCGGGCAGAGCCGCCGCGCCTGCCGGCCGCCCATCGCGCTGCGCACGCCCCGGGCCTTGGCCTCGTAGCTGCACGCGAGCACCACGCCGCCGCCGACGATCACCGGCCGGCCGCGCAGCCGGGGGTCGTCGCGCTGCTCGACCGAGGCGTAGAACGCGTCCAGGTCGGCGTGCAGGATGGTGGCCTCGCTCGACACCTGGACATCTTCGCACAGGTGTTCGATTCGCGTGCTTAGCCTGCCCGGACACGGGCGGACGGCGGGCGGGGGGGGCCCCCCCGCCCCCCCCCCCCCGGCCCCGCCCCCCCCCCCCCCCCCCCGCCTATGGCGGGGGGGTTTGAGAACCAATCCGCCCCCACAGCGCGCCCAC
>NZ_JBEZMS010000060.1:0-22235 GCF_040652815.1 Micromonospora sp. NPDC048169 | reverse complement strand
GGATCGACGAAGAGTCACCCAAGTGATCATCGATGCCGAACCCTAACGGCAACCAGCCGAACCGATCACCACACACATAGAAGCGTCTTGCAGTTGCGGCCCCGCCGATGCCCGTTTTACCCCGCTGTGGAAGGGCCGAAAGTGCAAGATCAACGAGGGCGGAAGGTGGGACGGGGAAGGCCGGCACCCCCGGGGGGTGCCGGCCTTCGGGTTTGCGGACGGGTCAGGCGGAGTAGCCGCGGCTGGCGATCCAGTGCGCCAGGTCGATCGTGGTGACCCAGTACGACGGCAGCGACGGGTCGGCCGAGTCGGCGATCCGCACCATCCGGCCGTCGTTCTTGTAGCCCACCACCGCGACGTAGTGGCCACCGGGGAACGAGTGCCAGCCGCCGTTGGTGTCGGTGACGGTGCCGGCGACGTTCGCCACGACCGCGCGGCCGTTGCTGATCGCCTCGACCACGTCGGCCTGGAGCCGGTCCATCTGAGCCGGGCTGGCGGAGCCGGCGGGAATCATGCGGGTCCGGTACGGGTTGCCCTTGACCTGCTGGTTGAGCACCCGGGTGGTGTCCTCGGCCGAGTTGGTGCCCATCTCGGTGGTGCCGAGCGGACCGGCGAGCGCGTCCTGGCTGCGCTCGATGCCGGCGGCGCTGAGCGCGTTGCGCACGGCGGCCGGGCCGCAGTAGAAGTAGTTGGTCTGCGCCTGGTAGTCGTAGTCGAGCGACCTGCTCGACGGCGGCTTCGGCTTCGCCTTCGCCGTGGTGTCCGGGTCCGCCGACGCCTTCGCCGACGCCGACGCGCTGGGCGACGCGCTCGGCGCGGCCGAGGCACTAGGCGACGCCTGCGGGACGGCGATCCGGGCCTCGCCGCGGCTGGCGGGCTGCTCGCCGAGGCGGGCGGCGCCGAGTTCGGCGACCGATGCGGTGTTCTCCTGGACCGGCGCGTCGTCACCGGCGGTGGCGACGGTGCCGGCACCGGCGGCCAGCACGAGCGCGGCGGCCGATCCGGCGATGATCTGGTACGGGCGTTCGGTGACGATCCGTCGTAGCTGACGCTTCAGGTGGTGCTTCACGAAATCCTCCACGGGGCGTGAGCGGCGCACGCCGGCCCGGCACGCGGAGGAACTCACGCGTGCTGGCGGGGCCGGATGGCCGGGGGATCGGGAACGCCCGTGACGCCGGGCGCCCAGGGGGGCGGTTGCGGTCGCGCGTCAGGCGAGCGCGGGCACCGCGTTGCCGTGGAGGCGGGGGGACGATCGGGGGGTGGGCACGAGGTCGGTACTCCTTCCGTGACCGCCGACCGGGTTAGCTGACGGATTCGGGCGGGAAGTACGCCCTACCACGGGCCGTGGGCCCGCGGATTCACCCCGATGTTGCTTATGGGTCCCCGGTTCGTGAGACACGATTAGGCGGGTCGGTGCGGCGTCGCCGTCGGCGATCGGTTACCGCATCGACGCGCCGACACTACCGGCCGGTATTGCCCCCTGCCAAACGTCCCGACCTGCGTAAACGTGATCTGCGGTAACGGATTTCGGAACAGCCGGTTACTGACTTCACTCGATGGGACAAGCGGTTTTCACGTCACCCGGCGGCGGAAAGCGGACAGACTGCGAGCAGCCGGCCCGCAGTCGCGTGACTCGATGGCCCGTTCTGCGCCCGGCGCCCGATTCGACGGCCCGGGTCCCCGGGCCCGCAAACATCGCGGGTAACGATTCGGTCGAGACGCCCGTCTCAGCCCACCCGGGCCGGACGCCACCTGGCACGCCGCACCGGCGCGGGCACCGGCAGCGGGTTCGTCGCGGCGCTCCGGTACGCCGGGGCGGGCCACAGCGCCGCGGTGGCCGCGTACGCCTCGGCGGCGAGCGTACGGGCGGCCTCGGCGGCCAGTTCCGCGTCCCGCCAGGACTGCCGCTCCCGCGCGGCGGCGCTCTCCCACCCGGCCCGGCGCCCGTCCCGGACGATGCGGGCCAGCACGATCTCCTGGTCGGCCGGGTGCCGGCGCGGATCCCAGCCGTTGCGGCGGGCCAGCACGTCGGCGAGCTGGCGGGCGCTCAGGTCGCCCCGCCAGTGCGCCGTCATGGCGGCGTGGCGCAGCCAGCGCTCCCGGGTCGCGTACTCCGCGGGGGTTCGGGGTGTGCGCGGGGCGGCCAGCGCGGCGGTGCCGGCCAGGCGTCGGGCGGCGGCGTCCGCCTCGTCGTACGCGGTCCACGCCCGGTCCGCCTCGTCCTGCGCGGCCAGCCACTGCTCCCGGCGGCGCCGGGCGGTCTGGGCGGCCCCGGCGGCGGCCACCGCCACCTCCTCGGCGTACCGGATCAGGTCGTCGCGGCGGGCGGCGTCGGCCGGTTCGGCGGCGGCCTCCGGCGCGGCGTCGCGGTCGGGCCGGGCCACGAGCGCGGCGAGCAGGCCGAGGGCGAGCAGCAGCAGGAAGGACCAGATGGCGGCGGCCTCGGGCACGGAGGTGAGGAAGTGGTACAGAGCGGTCTGCGACATGGTCGGCACCTCACGGGAAGGACCTGGCGGGAGGACCCGCACGACCTCGCCGGGCGCCGTTGGGCCGCCGTGGCGGGTGCGGGGATGACGTGCGGTGGGTGCGGTGAACGGGCGCGGCCCGTGGGTGGATCAGCGGGCGGGCGGTGCCCGCGGGCCGGCCGGCGCGGCGGTCCGGCCGGCCGGGACCGGCTGCGGGTCACCCGGGACCGCCACCCGGGCGGCGGGTGCCGGGCCACCGGCGGGACGGGCGTGCCACTCGGCCACGCGGTCGGCCTCCGGCCGTGCGGCAGCCGAGGCGCCCACGGCCGGGTACGCCGGGACGGCGACCGCCGGAGCCGGAGCGGCGGCGACACCGGACGGCAGCGCGGCGGCGCCGAACGAGCAGGCGACGACCACGGCGAGACTGGCGAACATCCGGGCGGCCCAGCGCGCCACCCACCACACGGGGCAGGTGAGCGCGATCGGAAGCACGGGTACAAATTACCGCCGATCCCCCACCAACGCACCGCCGCACGGCGTGTCGCGGATCGACCGGCCGACGTGTGCGCGTGTCAGTCCGGGCGACGCCGCCCGGCGTACTCGACGCCCTCGGCCGGACCGGTCCCGGACGTCGCGCCGCCGTCGGCGGCCGGGGTGGCGGCGGGCCCGCGCGGAGCCGGCACGGCCGGTGCGCGCGACGCCGCGCGGGCCCGGCGGGACGGGCCGAGCAGGCGCATCATCGGCACCTCCACCCAGCGGTGCAGCGCGGCGGCCAGCGCGAGCGTGACCACCAGGAAACCGAGCACCGCGAGCGGGCCGCGCCAGCCGGGCAGCCCGGTCCCCCAGTGCCCGGTCAGCCGCAGCACGGTGACCATGACCAGCACGTGGACCAGGTAGAAGGCGAACGAGACCTCACCGAGCCAGACCATCGCCCGGGACCGCCACGGGGTGGACCGGCCGCGCACGTCGGCGTCCGCCGCGGCGGCGATGACCAGCAGGTACGCCACGGCGAGCAGGGCGGCCCAGAACTCGGCCGGGATCCACATCGCGGCGACCACCCAGGTGGCGACGAAGATGCCGGTGGCGGCGGCGAGGTTGGGTCCGCGCCAGCGGTGCCGGCGCATCAGCTCGGCGGCGGCCACCCCCATCCAGAACTCCAGCGACCGGGTCACCGGGAAGATCTGGGTGAACCACCACCGCTGCTCCTCCGGCACCAGGTGCTGGCCGGGCCACAGCGCCAGGATGAGCAGCGGCGCCGCGACCAGCACGGTCCGCAGCGCCCCGGTACGGGCCCGGCGCAGCCACGGCACCACGAGCGGCAGGCACAGGTAGAACGCCAGCTCACAGGAGAGCGACCAGCTCACGTTGTTGACGCTGTAGAAGTAGCCGCCCAGCGGGATCCACGCCTGGACCAGGAAGAAGTTGCCGATCGCCGCCCAGGGCACGACCGGGTCGGCGAACCAGGCCGCGATCGCCAGCGCCGCCACGAACGTCACCACGTGGTTCGGGTAGATCTTGGCGAGCCGCCGGCGCAGGAACGTCCACGCGCGTTCCCCGTCCCGGTACGACCAGACCAGCACGAACCCGCTGAGGATGAAGAAGAACTCCACACCGGAGAGGCCGAGGCTGAACGCCTTGTCCATCACCGGCTTCAGGTGCGGCTCGGCGATGATCCCCATGGTGCCGGCGTGGAAGGCGAAGACCAGCAGCGCGGCTACCCACCGCAATCCGGTCAGCGACGGCAGTCGTGGGGCACGGGTGACGGTCGGCGCGCTGGTCATTCCGGGCACCCTACCCCGGGGAACCGGGACGTTCCCGGCGAGCCGACGTCCAGCCGGTCGCCCAGGGGCGGCGGATAGGATTTCCCCTCCTGCACGCGCGGGCGCCCACCCGGCTCCCGCCGCACGCCGTGCCGTACGGAAGGTGAGCGAACCGGATGCACCAGCGGATCCTGCTCCGCGCCCGCAAGGGCGCGTTCGACGTCCTCACACCGGAGGAGACGTTCGCCGGCAACTGGATCGGGGACAACAGCGGCAACCTGGTCTTCAGCCACGCCGCGCACAAGCTGCTCGCCACCTCCACGGCCGAGATCACGCCGACCCGCAACCCGGCCGACCCGCGCCTGGCCGACGAGATCAACGAGCGGTACGACGTCTTCGTGGTTCCGCTGGCGAACGCGTTCCGCCGCAGCTTCGTGCACCGCCTGACGCCACTGACCCGGCTGATCGAGCGACTGAAGATCCCGGTGGTGGTGCTCGGCGTCGGCGTGCAGACGAACGTCGACGGCGACCGCGAGTACCTGCGGCCGATCGACGAGCCGGTGCGCGCGTTCTGCAAGGCCGTGCTGGACCGGTCGCACAGCATCGGCGTGCGCGGCGAGGTGACCGAGAGCTACCTCAACGCGCTGGGCTTCTCCGCGGTGGAGCAGATCGGCTGCCCGTCGATGTTCCTGCACGGCGACTCGTTCCACCTGGAGAAGACCCGCCCGGAGCTGACCGCCGAGTCGAAGATCGCGCTCAACATCTCCCCGTACGTCCGGTCGATGGCCCCGGTGGTCCGCCGCCACCAGGAGCGCTACCCGAACCTCTGCTACGTGCCGCAGGACCTGCGGACACTCGGCACCCTGCTCTACGGCGACGCGCCCGAGCACCGGGGCCAGAGCAGCGACATCCCGCTGCACACCTCGCACCCGCTGTTCGCCGAGGACAAGGTGCGCATGTTCGTCGACCCGTGGACCTGGTTCTCGCACCTGTCCGGCTACGACTTCGCGTTCGGCACCCGCATCCACGGCACCATCAGCGCGCTCGTCGCCGGCACGCCCGGCTACCTGTTCGCCCACGACTCGCGCACCCTGGAACTGGCCCGCTACTTCGGCATCCCGCACCGGATCATGCGGGACGTGCCGGCCGACGTCGACGCCGCCGACCTCTACGCGGAGGCCGACTACAGCGCGCTCAACGACGGCCACAAGGCCCGCTTCGAGACGATCACCGCGTTCCTGCGCAAGCACGACCTCGGCACCTCGTTCGCCGACGGCGACAGCGCCGCGCGCTTCGACCGCCAGGTCAGCGAGACGGTGTTCCCCCCGGCCGTCCGGCCCGCCGCCACCACCCCGCCGGCCGAGCTGCTGACCCGCATCGAGCGGCTGCGCGACGAGAACGCCAAGCTCACCGGCACCATCGACGCGCTGCGGTCGCAGCAGCTCCGGGAGCGGATCAAGCAGGCCGTCCCGGGCAAGGTCCGCCGGATGCTGCGGCGCTGACCGTCGTACGCCTGTTCGAGGGCACGGTACGATCGGCTGCGTGTCCGACGCGTACCAGCCCTCGATGCTCGACCTGGCCGAGCAGGGCCCGGCTCTGGGCCCGCTCGCCGGGGCGCTGCGCCGGCACGAGCTGAGCCGGGGCGCCTGGGTCGACCACCTGCCCGGCTGGGTGCGCGGCTCCGACGCGGTGCTCGACACGCTGCGCCACGACGTGCCCTGGCGGGCCGAACGCCGCACGATGTACGACACCGAGGTCGACGTGCCCCGGCTGCTCTGCTGGTACGCCGCCGGCCGGCCGCTGCCGCACCCGGTGCTCACCGCCGCCCGCGACGCGCTCACCCGGCACTACGCGCCCGAGCTGGGCGAGCCGTTCGTCACCGCCGGCATGTGCCTCTACCGCGACGGGCGCGACAGCGTGGCCTGGCACGGCGACACCCTCGGCCGCTCCGCGCACACCGACACCATGGTGGCGATCGTCTCGTTCGGCTCCCCCCGCGCGCTGCTGCTGCGCCCGCACGGCGGAGGCGGCGGCAGCCTGCGGTTCCCGCTCGGCCACGGCGACCTCGTGGTCATGGGCGGCTCCTGCCAGCGCACCTGGGAACACGCGGTGCCGAAGACCACCCGCCCGGTCAGCCCCCGGGTCAGCGTCCAGTTCCGTCCCACCGGCGTCGCCTGAGCCCGGGCCGGGCCCACGACCCCGCAGGGCACCTGCTAGAAACAACTCTCAGGGTCGATCACGCCCCCGTCACCCGATGACGCGAAGGGCGCGCGATGACCCAGTCCCCCACTTCCCGCTGGTCCCCGTGGACACTGCACGGCGACGGCCGCCAGGTACGCCCCGGCGACGTGGTCCAGCCCGACGAACGGCTCTCCTGGCCGCGCACCGTCGGCGTCGGCGTGCAGCACGTGGTCGCCATGTTCGGCGCCACCTTCACCGTCCCGCTGATCACCGGCTTCCCGCCCGCCACCACGCTGCTCTTCTCCGGCATCGGCACGCTGCTGTTCCTGCTGATCACCGGCAACCGGCTGCCGTCGTACCTCGGCTCGTCGTTCGCGTTCATCGCGCCGGTGCTGGCGGCGAAGACCGACGGCGGCATCGGCGCGGCCCTCGGCGGCATCGTGGTCGCCGGCGTCGCGCTGGCGATCGTCGGCGTGGTGGTGCAGGTGGCCGGCTCCCGCTGGATCGACGCCCTCATGCCGCCTGTCGTCACCGGCGCGATCGTCATGCTGATCGGCCTCAACCTCGCGCCGGTGGCCTGGGACGGCGGCGGCTCCGGCACCGGCGTGAAGGCGCAGCCGCTGATCGCCGTGGTGACGCTCGTCGCGATCCTGCTCACCACGGTGCTGTTCCGCGGCTTCGTGGCGCGGCTGTCGATCCTCATCGGCGTGGTGGTCGGCTGGGTGCTCGCCGCGCTGACCGGCAACCTCGACCAGCAGGCGGTCAGCGGCCTGCGCCAGGCGGCCTGGATCGGTTTCCCCGAGTTCCACACGCCGAGCTTCGACGTACGCGCCGTCGTGCTGGTCATCCCGGTGATCCTGGTGCTGATCGCGGAGAACGCCGGGCACGTCAAGGCGGTCGCCGCGATGACCGGGCGCAACCTGGACCGGGACATGGGCCGGGCGCTGCTCGGCGACGGCGTCGCCACGGTGCTGGCCGGCTCCGGTGGTGGTTCCGGCACCACCACGTACGCGGAGAACATCGGCGTGATGGCGGCGACCCGCGTCTACTCCACCGCCGCGTACTGGGTGGCCGGCGGCACGGCGATCCTGCTCGGGCTCTGCCCGAAGTTCGGCGCGCTGATCCTGACCGTGCCGGCGGGCGTGCTCGGTGGCGCCACCACCGCCCTGTACGGCCTGATCGCCATCCTGGGCGCCCGCATCTGGATCGAGAGCCGGACCGACTTCCACGACCCGATCAACCTGTTCACCGCCGCGGTAGCGGTGATCATCGGTGCCGCCAACTACACGCTGACAGCGGGCGACCTGTCGTTCAACGGCATCGCGCTGGGCACCGCCGCCGCCCTGGTCGTCTACCACGGCATGCGCCTGATCGCCCGTCTGCGCGGCACCACCCCCGAGTCCCGTCAGTCCCCCGAACCCGAACTCTGACCCGCCCCCTCGCCCCGTTGATCATGAGGTTGACGGCACCCGGTATCCGTTTTGTCGCCGCCAACTTCATGATCGACCGTGCGGGCGGGCGCCCGACCGCCAGAACGCCCTCGGACGCCCCACTCCGGTGATCAAGGAGTTTGCGGACGTCAAGAGGCGCGGAAGACCCACAAACTTGCGGCCTTCTTCCGCTTCCGTTCGTCCCCAAACTCCTGATCACCGGAGCGGGCGGCCCGGTGGCAGCTCTCCGGGCGCTGGCGAATTTCGGGGCGCTCCGGCAACCCGGTCGCCCTCTCCCCGCCCGTTGATCAAGGAGTCCTTGATCAACCGAGGCTAGGCGAGAGGCGGGCGGGGTGCGCCGCCCGCCGCTGCCGTCAGTCTCGGTCGAGGTGGTGGCCGACGACCGTCGGGCCCAGCATCACGGCGAAACCGGAACCGTCGCGGCGCGGGTCGGCCGGGGGCAGTTCCACCGGGTCGCCGGTGGCTGTCGCACCCACCGGCCGCGGACCGATCCAGGCCACCGACAGGTCCTCCTCACCCTTGAGGAACCGCTGCGCTCGCACGCCGCCGGTCGCCCTTCCCTTCGCCGGGTACGCCTTGAACGGCGTCACCTTCACCGTCGCGCCGGTCGAGGTGACCACCATCGGCTCACCGTGCGCCGCGTCGTCGGTGCGAATCGCGCCGAAGAAGACCACCCGCGCGTCGCCTGGCAGGTTGATGCCGGCCATGCCCCCGCCCTTGAGCCCCTGCGGGCGTACCACAGATGCGGCGAAGCGCAGCAGCGACGCCTCCGAGGAGACGAACGCCAGCGTCTCGGCGCCGTCGGTCAGCCAGGTCGCGCCGACCACCTCGTCGCCGTCGCGCAGCGAGATCACCTCGAACTCGTCGGAGCGGACCGGCCAGTCCGGGGCGCACACCTTCACCACCCCCGCCCGGGTGCCGAGCGCCAGACCGGGCGAGCCCTGCGCGGACGGCCCCAGCGGGGCGAGCCCGACGACCGTCTCGCCCGGCTCCAGCGGCACCAGTTCCGCCGCCGACATGCCGCCGCGCAGCGACACCGTGCCGGACTGCTCCGGCAGCACCGGCAACGGCAACACGTCGATCTTGAACGCGCGCCCGGCGCTGGTCACCAGCAGCACGCGGCCCCGGGCGGTGGAGTGCACGATCGCGCGTACCGCGTCGTGCTTGACCCGGCCGCTGCGCCGGCGCGCCTCGGCGGCCTCCTCCGACTCGGCCGCGGTCCGTGCCACCAGCCCGGTGGCGGAGAGGATGACCTGGCACGGGTCGTCGGCGACCTCCAGCGGACCGGCGGGCACCGAGGCGGCGAGCACCTCCTTGAGGTCGCCGTCGACCAGCGTGGTGCGCCGCGGCGCGCCGAACTGCTTCACCACGGCGGCCAGCTCGTCGGAGACCACCTTCCGCAGCACCTTCGGGTCGTCCAGGATCTTCGACAACTCGGCGATCTCGCCGCGCAGCTTCTCCTGCTCGGCCTCCAGCTCCAGCCGGTCGTACTTCGTCAGCCGGCGCAGCGGAGTGTCCAGGATGTAGCTCGCCTGGATCTCGGAGAGCTTGAACTTCTGCATCAGGCCGTCCTTGGCGGCCTGGGCGTCCTCGCTGGCGCGGATCAGCTTGACCACCCGGTCGATGTCGAGCAGGGCGATCAGCAGACCGTCGACCAGGTGCAGGCGCTCCTCCCGCTTGCGCTTGCGGTACGCGCTGCGCCGGGTCACCACCTCGTAGCGGTGCGCCAGGAACACGTCGAGCAGCTCCTTGAGCCCGAGCGTGCGGGGCTGGCCGTCGACGAGGACCAGGTTGTTCACGCCGAAGGACTGCTCCAGCGGGGTGAGCCGATAGAGGTCGGCCAGCAGCGCCTGCGGGTTCACGCCGACCTTGCACTCCACCACGAGCCGGGTGCCGTTCTCCCGGTCGGTGAGGTCCTTGACGTCGGCGATGCCGGTCAGCCGCTTGGTCTTGTTCACCTCGTTGGTGATGGCCGCAATGACCTTCTCGGCGCCGACGCCGTACGGCAGCTCGGTAACGGTGATGGCCTGCCGGCCGCGGCTGCCCTCCAGCGGGCCGATCTCCACCCGCCCGCGCATGCGCACCACACCGCGCCCGGTCTCGTACGCGCGGCGCACCTCGTCCAGGCCGAGCAGCAGCCCGCCGGTCGGCAGGTCGGGGCCGGGCACGAACTCCATGAGCTTGTCGAGTGTGGCGTCCGGGTGGTTGATCAGCCAGCGGGCGGCCTGGACCACCTCGCCGAGGTTGTGCGGGATCATGTTCGTCGCCATGCCGACCGCGATGCCGGACGCGCCGTTGACGAGCAGGTTCGGGAACGCCGCCGGCAGCACCGTGGGCTGGGTCAGCGAGCCGTCGTAGTTCGGCTCGACGTCGACGGTGTCCTCACCCAGCTCGCCGACGAGCAGCATCGCCTCCCGGGACATCCGGGCCTCGGTGTATCGCGCCGCGGCCGGGCCGTCGTCCGGGCTGCCGAAGTTGCCGTGCCCGTCGATGAGCGGGACGTTGAGCGAGAAGTCCTGCGCCAGCCGCACCATCGCGTCGTAGATGGCGGTGTCGCCGTGCGGGTGGTACTTGCCCATACAGTTGTGCACCACGCGGCCCTCCGCGACGAACGCGTGTTCGTCGGAGCCGACCTGGATATCGTACGTGGTGTCGGCAGGAATCCGCTCGACCGACATCACCCGTAGGAAGGATCGGCCCGAAAGTGCCTCGAGCCGTCTCGCGAGCGGAGACCCGATGCGCCGGAGTTTTCGGATCCATCCATCCCGCTCGGCACGCCAGAGCGGGAATGAACGCTCCGACAGCGGCACGCCGTTACGGTCCTTGCCGTAACGGATCTGGCTACCCGCGCCCGAAAGTGATGATCGGAACGCCTTGCCGGCCTCGTCCCGGAACCAACCGCCCCCCTGGTGGGCGTCGGCGAATTCCTTGATCACCCGCGCGTACGGCAGCCGGTCGTTGCCCTGCTTGCCGCCGTACTGATAGGTCAGGTCCACCACCTTTTCCAGACCTGCGATCTTGTAACCGATCCGCACCCAGGGCAGCAGCATCTCGGCCAGAGCGGCGGCATCACGCCCGCTGAAGGACAGGCCGAGAAGGCGTTGAAAGCCGTCTCGTGCGCTGGTCCAGTAGTGCCCGTGCAAGCCCAGGTCGGCCAGCATGGAGTTGATCTGCCGCACGAGCGTCTCGCTGGTACTGACGAAGACGATCTCCCGGAAGCGCTTGCGGACATAACCGTCACCGTCGAAGAATCCGGCAAGGAAGGGGGCCCATGCCGAGCGGTTCTCGAGGACATCACTCGGCACACGCTTGGCACTGCTCAGCGGTCCCCCCGCTTCGAGCAGGCCCTCGTGCCTCGCGAACGTGACGATGTGCTGATCGCGGTGCCGCGGATCAGTCGCCGTCCTCTTGCCTCGGCTGACGTTGAGCCCGTTGGCGATCGCCCAACCATGTGCGACGTCGAGCGGTTCGACGTCACACATGTGCACTCGCACGCGACCGTCAGCCGAGCGAGCCCGGTCGACGGCGAAGCCCTCCGCCACCACCAGCCCACGGACGTAGTCGTAGGGAGTGCCGCCGGGGGCGGCGGCTTTCCTGCGGGCACCGCCGTACGCGAGCGTGAGGTGCCCGGTGAGTTCGGACGCCTCTACCCAACGAACGGACAGGTCCTCGTCGACCACGCGAAAACGCTGACCCGGCGTGACCGACATGGTGTGCCCGTTGTCCCAGGTGACCCGAACCAGCTCCGACTGCGGGTTTCGGTAGGCCGCCACGACCGGAGTGGCGACTCCGTCGCCGTCGAGCACCGTGTCGCCGACCTCGATCGACTCGATCGGCCGAAGACCGGTCGGTGTCGACACGAGCGTCCCCGCGACGAAGCAGTCGCCGACGATCCGGGCGCTCTTGACGTGGCTGCGGTCCGGCCGGTGGCCCTGCTCGTACATCGACCACAGGATGCGCCGGTGCACCGGCTTGAGCCCGTCGCGCGCGTCGGGCAGGGCGCGGGAGTGGATGACCGAGAACGCGTACTCCAGGTAGGAGTCCGAGACCTCGGTGACCAGCGGGTTGTCGAAGACGCGGGCGCCGGCCTGGTCGAAGGCGGCCAGGTCCGCCTTCGCGCGGTCGTCCTTGCGGCGTGCCATGGTGTGCGTTTCCTTCCGAGACGAACCCGTTGGTCAGGCGTCGATGGCGTCGCGGTCGACGCGGTCGGCGGAGTCGATCAGCCAGTTGCGGCGGGGCTCGACCTTCTCCCCCATCAGCAGTTCGAGGATCCGCTCGGCGGCCTCGACGTCGTCCAGCGTGATCCGGCGGACCGCCCGGGTGGCCGGATTCATCGTGGTCTCCCACAACTCGTCGGCGTCCATCTCACCGAGGCCCTTGAAGCGCGGGATCGGCGTGACGATCTGCTTGCCGGCCTTCTCCAGCTTGCGGACCGTCGCCTCCATCTCGGCCTGGGTATAGGTGTAGACGGTCTGCGGGTTGCGCCCCTTGGTGGTGATCTTGTGCAGGGGCGGCATCGCCGCGTAGAGCCGCCCGGCCTCGATCAGCGGCCGCATGTAGCGGGCGAACAGCGTGATCAGCAGGGTACGGATGTGCGCGCCGTCGACGTCCGCGTCGGCCATGATGAGGACCCGGCCGTACCGCAGGGTGGACAGGTCGAACGTCCGGCCGGAGCCGGCGCCGAGCACCTGCACGATCGCGGCACACTCGGCGTTGTCCAGCACCTGCTGGAGGCTGGCCTTCTGCACGTTGAGGATCTTGCCGCGGATCGGTAGCAGCGCCTGGTATTCGGAGGACCGCGCGAGGCGCCCCGTCCCGAGGGCGCTGTCGCCCTCCACGATGAACAGTTCACTTCTCTCGATGCCCGCGGCCCGGCAGTCGACGAGCTTGGCCGGCATGGCCGCGCCCTCCAGCGCGGTCTTGCGGCGGGCGGCGTCCTTCTGCTGCTTCTGGGTGAGCCGGACCCGGGCCGCGTCGACGATCTTCTGGAGCACCGTCCGGGCCTCGGCCTTGGTGCGGCGGTCGTCCAGCCAGCTCTTGAGGTGCGCCTCGACCAGGCCCTGGAGCACCTTGGTGATCCCGGCGGTGGACAGCTCGTCCTTGGTCTGCGAGGTGAACTGCGGCTCCGGGATGCGCACGTGCACCACGGCGGTCATGCCCTCCAGGACGTCGTCCAGCGTGGGCGCGTCCTCCTTGGGCTTGAGCAGGCCGCGGGCGTTGCGGGCGGCCTCGGCGAGGGTACGGGCCAGCGCCCGCTCGAAGCCCTTGCGGTGGGTGCCGCCGTGGGCGTTGCGGATGGTGTTCGTGAAGCACTCGACGGTGCGCTCGTAGCCGGTGCCCCAGCGGAACGCCACCTCGACCTCGGCGCGGCGCTGCACGTTGGACTGCATGACGCCGTTGGCGTCGGCGGCGTTCTCCCGGTAGGTGCCCTCGCCGGTGACCAGCAGCGTGCCGGAGACCGGCCGGTCGCCGGCCGGGGCGAGGTATTCCACCATGTCGGTGAGCCCGTCGGGGAAGTGGAAGCGCTCCTCGACGGGCTCCTCGCCGGTCTCGTCGCGCAGCCGGTAGGCCACGCCGGGGACGAGGAAGGCGGTGTTGCGCAGCTTGAGCCGGACCGCCTCGGTGTCGAGCGCGGCGCCGGTCTCGAAGTAGCGGGGGTCGTGCCACCAGCGGATCGAGGTGCCGGTGCGCTGGCCGCGCTTCATCGCGCCGACGATCTGGAGGCCGGGGCCGGGTGTGAACGGCGCGTCCGGGCCGTCGCCGTCGAAGACGCCCGGCACGCCGTGGCGGAACGACATGGCGTGGACCTTGCCGCCGCGCCGGACGGTGACGTCGAAGCGGCGGGACAGCGCGTTTACCGCCGACGCGCCGACGCCGTGCAGGCCGCCGGAGGTCTTGTAGCCGGAGCCGCCGAACTTGCCGCCCGCGTGCAGGCGGGTGAGCACCAGCTCGACGCCGGAGATGCCGGACTTGGCGTGCACGTCGGTGGGGATGCCACGGCCGTCGTCGTCGACCTGGACCGAGCCGTCGGCGTGCAGGATCACGTCGACCTTCGTGGCGTGACCGGCGACACCCTCGTCGGTGGAGTTGTCGAGGATCTCGTTGACGAGGTGACCCACGCCACGGCTGTCGGTCGAGCCGATGTACATGCCGGGGCGCTTCCGGACGGCGTCGAGGCCCTCCAGATGCGTCAGGTCGTCGGCCCCGTAGAGGGTCTCAGGCTGTGCGGTCAACTGGTCGTACTCCCAGGTCTCGGCGGTGTGGTGCCGTTCACCGTGTGATCCCCCCACGATGATCGCCGGGCGCGGCGCGCCGCAGCGAGCCTAGCCGGGTGCCCCGACAGGTCGGCGGCACCGGGGCGGTGCGTTGCGCGATCGGCCTCGCCGCCGGGTCCGCGCCGGGGCCGCGTAGGGCGGCCCGGTGGGACGGGCGGAGCGTCCAGGCGGCACAACGACCCGGGCGCCGGATGTCTTCCCCGACGAGGGGCGGCGGATGTCGGGGCATTGACGTCCGTCACACGCGCGTGATCTGATCGCCACCCCAAAGAATCTTTCACATTTCGATGTTCTGGGAGGTCGGGCATGTCCGTGTTCCGTCGTTCCGTGCTCGCGGCGGCGCTGGCGCTCGCCACGGTGGCGTCACCCGCCGCCGCGGCGCCCGCCCGGCAGGCCACCGCCGCGCTGCCCACCGCCGCGCTGCCCACCGCCGCGGTGGCGCTGGGTGACAGCTTCATCAGCGGTGAGGGTGCCGGGGCGTACGCGCCGGTGGTGGACGTCAACGGGGTGGCCCAGGGCTTCCCCGGCTGGTCCGCCGCCAACGCCAACGCCTACTTCTGCCACCGCTCGCCGAACGCCTCGCTGTTCCAGGCCGACCTGCCCGGCATCTCCGCGCGGTTCAACCTGGCCTGCTCGGGCGGCCAGCCGTACGACATCGCGAACGCCTCCGCCACCCGGACCAAGGGACGGCAGGTGGCCGCCCAGCTCGACCAGCTCCGGTCGGTGGCGCGGACCCACGACATCGACCTGGTGCTGGTCGGCCTCGGCTCGAACAACAGCTCGTTCACCTTCGGCAGCGTGGCGGAGAAGTGCGCCAACCGGTTCATCGCCGACGCGTGGACCGGCTGGTGGGAGTTCTGGGCGTACCTGGGCGGGCCGGTGGAGCAGAAGCCGTGCACGGACGCCGACCTGGGCACCGCCGCGCAGTTCGCCGCCGCCACCGCGGAGACCACCACGGCGCTGCGGCAACTGCTCACCACGCTGGACCAGATCGACGCCGACGGGCAGCGCCGGGTGGTGTTCCAGGACTACACGAACCCGCTGCCGTTCGAGCTGGACCAGAGCTACTGGACCGAGGACAGCCGCGACGACACCCGGGACAAGTTCCGCGCGCTGGGCGCCGAGCGGTACGCGGCCGGCTGCCCGATCCACCGGGCCAGCCTGGCGCCCGGACACCGCTTCTCCCAGGGGCTCGGCACGCTCGTCAGCTCGGTACGCGGCACGCTCGCCGCCGAGTTCCCGCAGGACGACCTGGTCTACCTGAACGTGCAGCGCGCCTTCGACGGCGCCCGGCTCTGCGAGTCGACCGGTAGCCCGGGCAACGCCCTGGCCACGCCGATCCGGCTGATGGACGGCCCGACCGGCACGTTCGTCACCAGCCTGTCCGGCTACGACAAGCTGGACATCCAGCGCATCGCCAACGCCTGCGGCACGTACTTCCAGACCTGCCAGGAGTCGTGGCACCCGAACGCCGCCGGGCACAAGGTGCTCGGCCGGTGCCTGGCCGGTGCGGCGGCGACCGGCGCCCGTACCGTCGCCTGCGTCCGCGCCCCGGACGGCACGGTGAGTGTGAGCTGAGAAGCGTCGGCCGGCGTTCCGCGGCGCGGGACGCCGGCCGGCCTCAGGCCCGGATCGCGGCGCCGAGGACGTGCGGCGACGCCGGTGCGGGCAGCCCGGTCGGCGGGAAACGGAAGCGGTCCAGCTCGGTCACCGTGAACCCGGCGGCCCGGATCGCGGCCACCGTGTCCCGGGCGGTGTGGCAGCCGGCGCAGAACAGCGGCCACAGTGTCGCGTCGGCCAGGCGCTGGGCCCGGCGCAGGCCCGGTGTCTGCGCCACCACATGTTCGTAGAAGCGCAGCTCGCCCCCGGGCCGCAGCACCCGGCGCGCCTCGGCCAACGCGACCGCCTGGTCCGGCACCGAGCAGAGCACGAGCGACAGCACCACCGCGTCGGCGGCGCCGTCGGCGACCGGCAACGCCTCGGCCAGCCCGGCGGCCACCGTCACCGGCACCGGGGCGCCGGGGGCGGCGGCGCGGGCCAGGGCACGCAGGCGCGGTTCCGGCTCGACGGCGAGCACCCGGGTCACCCGGGACGGGTAGTGCGCGAGGTTGCGCCCGTTGCCGGCGCCGACCTCGACCACGCGGCCGTGCAGCCCGGCGACGAGGCGGGCCCGGTGGCGGGCCATACCGGCCTGGTCCATGGCGACGCTGGCGCGGGCGAACAGCCGGGAGAAGATCGGATGGGAGACGGCCATCAGCGGACCACCGGTGGGGTGCCGAGGCTGAGCAGGATCGGGCCGGCGGCGCCGTCCACCAGGGCGCCGAGGCGTACCCCGTCGAGCACGGCGAGGAAGGCGGCCTGCGCGCGGCGCAGCTCGCCGCGCAGCCGGCACTCCGCGACCAGCGGGCAGACCGGCTGTGCGCAGTCGACCACCTCGCCGTCGCCCTCGAAGGCGCGGACGACCTGGCCGACGGTGAGGTCGCCGGCGTGCTCGGCGAAGGCCACTCCGCCGGAGCGGCCCCGGATGGTCACCAGGACGCCGATGCGTTGCAGCCGCTGCACCACCTTGGCGACGTGGCTGCGGGGCAGCTCGAGCCGGGTGGCGAGCTCGTCGACGGTGGCCCGGACCGGGGACGCGGCGGTGAGCATGGCGATCCGCAGCGCCATGTCGGTCGACCGGTTGAGCCTCACGCACCGACCCTAGCCATTCGGTGCCGTCAGCGACACAAGCAGATTCACGGTGACCCATGCCACCACGCTCCCGGGACCTTCGACCCTAAAGAGGACTTCCAGATACCTGTTTTGTGGGGATCGACCTGTTCGAGTCCCGGAAGGAGATTCGGTAGTGCTCTCGGAATCCTCAGCGGCTGTCGTGACCGCCACCCTGCCCGTCGTGCGGGCGCACGGCGAGGCCATCACCGGCCGCTTCTACCAGCGGATGTTCGACGCCCACCCGGAACTGCTGAACCTGTTCAACCGGGGCAACCAGGCCACCGGGGCGCAGAAGGCCGCCCTCGCCTCGGCAGTGGTCGCGTACGCGGCGCACCTGACCGGCGAGGCCGGCCTGCCGTGGGGGCCGGTCCTGGACCGGATCGCGCACAAGCACGCCTCGCTCGGCATCACCGCCACCCAGTACCCGATCGTCGGCCGGCACCTGCTCGCCGCCGTCGGCGAGGTGCTCGGCGACGCCGTCACCGCGGAGGTGGCCGCCGCCTGGGACGAGGTCTACTGGCTGCTGGCCTGCGAGCTGATCGCCCGCGAGGCGCGGCTCTACGCCGGCGCCGGCGTGCCCGAGGCCGCGCCGGTGTGGCGGGAGTGGCGGGTGACCGGCCGGACCCGGGAGAGCGCCGACGTCGTCTCGCTCACCCTCGCGCCGGCCGGCGGCGGCGCCGCGCCCGGCTTCACCCCCGGGCGGTACGTCTCGGTCGCCGTCGACCTGGACGGCGGCCGGGGACAGCAGATCCGCCAGTACAGCCTCTCCGGCCGCCCCGGCGCCGAGACGTGGCGGATCACCGTGAAGCGGGTACGCGGTGAGGCCGGCGCTCCCGACGGCATGGTCTCCGGTCACCTGCACGACCGGGTGGCCGTCGGCGACACGCTGCGGCTCAGCCCGGCGTTCGGTGAGGTCGACGCCACCGGCGACGGCGGCCCGCTGCTGCTGGTCAGCGCCGGTATCGGGCTCACCCCGGCGATGGCGGCGCTGGCCCACCTGGCGGACCGGAACCCCGGGCGCCAGGTGACGCTGGCGCACGCCGACCGGCACGCCGAGGCGCACGCGCTGCGCGCGGAACTGCCGGCGCTCCAGCGGCGGCTGCCGAACCTGGCCGTCCACCTCTGGTATCTCGACGCCGCCGGGGCAGAGCTGCCCGGGCTGAAGGCGGAGGTGTCCAGCGGGCTGATCGACCCGGACCGGCTCCCGCTGCCCGCCGGGGTGGCCGTGCACCTGTGCGGTCCGATCGCGTTCATGAACCTGGTCCGGGGCAACCTCCTGCGCCGGGGCGTGCCGGCCGAGCGGATCGCGTACGAGGTGTTCGGCCCCGGGATGCTGCCGGGCTGACCGTTTCTCGGTCCGGGGACCCGCGTCGACGCCCCGGCCAGGGCATCGAGCCTCCACAGCGGAGGCGGCGGGCTGGCGGAGAAGTCGATGATCTACTGGTGAGGGGCGGATCCCGAGGATACGGGTCCACCCATGCGTGTCCTCGGCATCAACGCGATCTTTCACGACCCGGCCGCGGCCCTGGTGGTCGACGGCCGGGTCGTGGCCGCCGCCGAAGAGGAACGGTTCAGCCGCCGCAAGCACGGCAGACGACCGGTGCCGTTCTCCGCGTGGGAGCAGCCCGAGCTGGGGCTGGCCGACCCGTGGGACGGGCTGCGGGTCGACTACGCGCGGCGCGCGCCGGTGCAACGGCTCCGGCCACCCCTTCCTACCCGGCGGTAGGTTCGGGCCGTACGCTTGTCCGGGTGAGCGGGGACTACACCCAGGAGTACGTGGACGTCGACGGCGCGCGCATCGGTGTGCAGGTCTATCCGGAGCCGGCCGGTCCGCCCGGCGCCCCGGTGGTGCTGATCTGGCCCGCCATGGGCGTGCGCGCCCGCTACTACCGGCCGTTCGCCGCCGCGCTGCGCGACGCCGGGCTCGCGGTGATCGTGGCCGACCTGCGCGGCACCGGCGAGAGCACGCCCGCGCCGTCGCGCGCCTGCCGCTACGGCTACCAGGAGATGTCCACCGACATCGGTGCCGTGCTCGACGCGCTCAAGCCCCGGCTCGACGGCCGGACCCGGGTGCTGCTCGGGCACTCCCTCGGCGGCCAGGTCGCGGTGCTGCACCAGGCGCTGCACGACGCCGAGCGGGTGGACGGGCTGGCCCTGGTGGCGGTGGGGCTGCCGTGGTGGCGGCGGTACCCGGGCCTGCGCGGGTGGGGCGTGCTGCCGTACACCCAGGCGATCGCGGCGACGGCCCGGCTGCTCGGCGTCTGGCCGGGCTGGGGCTTCGGCGGCCGGCAGGCCGCCGGCGTGATCCGGGACTGGGCGCACACCGCCCGCACCGGCCGGTTCCCGGCGCTGGACGGGGTGGACTCGGAGGCCGCCGTGCGGCGGATCCGCACGCCGGTGCTCGCGGTGAGCGTCGACGACGACCAGTACACGCCGCACGAGACGCTCGACCACCTGTGCGAGAAGCTGACCGGCGCGCCGGTGACGCGGCACCGCTACACGGTGGCCGAGGCGGGCGCGCCGCTGGACCACTTCACCTGGGTACGCGCGTCGGCGCCGCTGGCCGCCCGGATCGCCGCGTTCGCGGACACACTCCCCCGGCGCTGAGCCACGCCGGCACGCTTCCCCGCCGGTGAGCCACGCCCGGGCGTGAGTCGCCCGATCGTGGGTATGCCGCACCGCCCGAACACGGCGGAGGGGGATCTGATGTCAGAACGGCACACCACGCTGCGCTCGATGCACGACCTGGGCCTGGCGGCCTGGTTCGGCGGTTCCCTGATGGGGGCGCTCGGCGTCAACGGCGCGGCGGCGCGGATCAACGACACGACCGAGCGGCTGCCGGTGGCCTCGGCCGGGTGGGCGCGGTGGACACCTGTCAACGCGGCGGCGATCGGCGCGCACCTGGCCGGCGCGGTCGGCGAACTGGTCACCGAGAGCCCGCGGATGGCCCGCCAGGCGGGCGTGGGGAAGATGAGCGCGGTCAAGACCGCGCTGACCGTCGGCGCGCTGGCGGTGACCGGCTACAGCCGGCTGGTCGGCATGCGGCTGGAGAAGGCCGGCGGGCCGCCGGTCGAGGGGACCACCGAACCCAGCCACCACACCCCGGCGAACGTCGCCGCCAGTCAGCGGCAGATGAAGCTGCTCCAGTGGGCGGTGCCGGCGCTGACCGGCGCGCTCGTCGTGGTGTCGGCGTACATGGGCGAACAGCAGAAACCGGGCCAGGTGTTCCGGGGCATGCTGGACCGCGCGGGCGGGCTGATGGCCGCGCCGAAGAACATCGGCAAGGTGGCCGCCGTGGGCGCGGCCGGACGTCATCTGGTCGGGGCGGCCCGTTGACCACCGCGCGGCCGGTGACCCACATCGGGGTGGGTCACCGGCCGCGCGGTGTACCGGCGCGGGACAGGGCCGTCCCCGGGCGGACGGCGCGGACATCAGCAGCCAGGTGAGGTGACCATGACCAGCAGGGACCGGCCGGGTGGGGGCGACGGGCGCGGACCGGAGTCGGCCGCGCCGTGGGGCACCACCGACGGCTTCGACGCCGACCCGCCGTGGGGCGCCGGCGACGACGACCCGATGAACGAGGGCAGCGAGGAGACCGCGGTGCCCGAGGGGCGGCTCGGTGAACGACGGGCGGCCGGGGTCCGGCCGGGCGGGCCGAGGGCCGGCCGGCACGGGCTCGGCTCAGTGGAACCGACCCGGACGCCCGAGGCCGGACCGGGCGCGCCGCCGGATCCGGCCCCGTCCGGGCGGACGTTCCCGGACGACAGCGCGGACGGCGACCTCGGCGACAACGCGCTGGAGGAGGCGACCGGGATGCGCCCGGAGACGCGCCCCTGAGAGTTCAGGAGCCGGTGCCGTCCTCACCCGGCCGGCCCGGCGCCGACGGCTCGTTGTCCGGCACCGGTGACTCGGCCACCGGGTGCCCGGTGTCGTCGACAAGGCCCGGCGCCATGCTGCCGCCGTGCGCCTCCTCGGCCTCCCGGGTCGCTCGCGGGTCCCGCTCGTCCTCGCCGTGCCGCTTCTCCACAGATCCCCCCTCGCGGTCGTCCATGCCCCCGGCGGTACCCGGACGACGGCCGGGGAAACGTCAGGCGCGCGCGGCGGCGGGCGCGACGCCGAGCAGGTCGGCCAGGCGGGCGGCGTCGCGCTGGGCCTGGTCGCCGCAGCAGTTGTTCATCAGCACGTGCAGCTCGGCGCACTGGTCGGCCAGCTCGCGCAGCAGCACCGACCAGTGCCGCAGCTCCCGCTCGCCGTAGGCGTAGCGGAACCGCTCCTGCTTGTCCCCGCTCTCCCAGGCGGTGCTGTGCCCGTGGAACCGGATCACGGCCAGGTCGGTGGTGGCGACCAGGACCGGCGGCACCGAGGAGACGTGCCCCTGCGGCATGTCCACGCAGGCGTACCCGAGGTCGTGTTCGCGCAGGAACGTCACGGTGTCGGCCATCGCGTCCCCGTCGAACCACGACGAGTGCCGCAGCTCGACGGTGACCGGCCAGGGACGGCAGCGCCGCGCGGCGTCCAGGATCCGCCGCCGGGCCGCCTCGCTCCGCGCCAGCCACGGCGGGAACTGCAACAGCACGGCGCCGAGCCGGTCGGCCACCGCGAGCGGCGCCAGCGCCGCGTGGAACCGGTCCCACAACTCGTCGTACGCCCCGGCGGGCAGGTCGCGCCAGCGGATCCGGCTCGGGCCGCCCGCCGGACGCAGGTCGCGGGGCAGCGCGTCGACCGGCGTGTGGTGGCCGGTGAAAAGGCGGAACGCCTTGACGTCGAAGGTGAACCCGTCCGGGGTGGCGGCCGCCCACCCCGCCGTGGTCTCCGGCACCGGCACCGCGTAGTACGACGTGTCCACCTCGACCAGTCCGAACCGCTCGGCATACCAGCCCAGCCGGCCGGCGGGGGTGTTGACCCCGCGCGGATACCAGCCGGAGCGGATCAGCATCTGGTCCGCCCACGAGGACGTGCCCACCTTGATGACACCCATGTAGTTCAGTTCACCGCTACCGTCGGACATCGGCAACCGGAGATGCCTGACCCGCCGTGACCGGGGGCGGGTGAACGGCCTCACCGCGTCCGCGGCGTACGGAGTGTGACACCCGGCCGGGTGACGGCGCTGAGGGTGACGAGATGGACGCATCCGGTCTGGACCAGGAAACCGTCGAGCGGTTGCTCGCCGGCCGTTCCGGCGACGCGCCGTCCGCTCCCCCGGGCCTGGTCGCCGTGCTGGCCGCGGTCCGGGCCGCGCCCGGCCCGGGCGAACTCGACGGCGAGGCGGCAGCGGTCGCGGCGTTCCACGCGGCCCGTCGGGTGCGTCGCCGCCGCCGCGTCCGGCTCGCCGCCCGGGTGGCCGTGTCCGCGCTCGCCGCGTGCCTCACCAGCGGCGTCGCGATCGCCGCG
>NZ_JBEZMS010000059.1:0-23232 GCF_040652815.1 Micromonospora sp. NPDC048169 | reverse complement strand
CTTTCCTCCCCCTCCTGATGTCCTACGGCGTGGACGGACCCGGGTCCGTCCACGCGCCGTTCGTCTGCCGTCCTCAGCGCAGGGCCAGGCCCCACAGCGGATCCTCCAGGAACCGCCCGACGTGGGCGAGCACCCGGCTGCCCAGTTCCCCGTCCACCAGCCGGTGGTCGAACGACAGCGACAACTGTGCGGTCCAGCGGGGGACGACCTGCTCGTCGACCACCCACGGCATCCGGCGCAGCGCACCGAGGCAGAGGATGGCCGCCTCACCGGGGTTGAGGATCGGGGTGCCGGCGTCCACCCCGAACACACCGATGTTGGTGATGGTGACGGTGCCGCCGGCCAGGTCGGCGGGACGGGTGCGGCCCTCCCGCGCCGTGGCCGCCAGCTCGTTCAGGGCGACCGCGAGGTCCCGTACCGGAAGGTTCTGCGCGGCCTTGATGTTCGGCACCAGCAGGCCGCGCGGCGTCGCGGCGGCGATACCCAGGTTGACGTCGGCGAACCGGACGATCTCCTGGTTCTCCTCGTCCCACCGGGCGTTGACGTCCGGGTGCCGGCGGATCGCGTCCAGCAGGGCCAGGGACGCCACGAGCAGCGGGCTGACCTTCACCCCCTGGAACGCCGGGTCCTGCTTCAGCCGGTCCACGAACTCCACGGTGCCGGTCATGTCGACGGTGAGGAACTCGGTGACGTGCGGCGCGGTGAACGCGCTGGCGACCATGGCGGCGGCGGTCGCCTTGCGGACCCCGCGCACGGGCAGGCGCTCGTCCCGGCGGTGGTCGGCCGCCAGTGCCGGGCCGGTGGTGTGGTCGAGCAGGTCCTGGCGGGTGATCCGGCCGTCGGGGCCGCTGCCGCGCACGTCCGCCAGCTCCACACCGAGGTCCCTGGCGAGCTTGCGCAGCGGCGGCTTGGTGAGCACCGGCGGCCGGGACGTGTGCGCCGGGCGGGAGGTGTCGGCCGGACGGACGGACGGGGTGCGACGTGGCCGGCGTGTCCGGGCCTGCGCGGACACCCCGTAGCCCACGAGCACCGCGGTGCGCTCCGCGGGCGGCTCGTCGGCGGACGTTTCGTCGGCGGGCGGCGCGGCGGCGGGCTCGTCGGCGGCCGGGCCGTCGCCCGCCACCCGGATCGCGATGATCGGCGAGCCGACCTCGACTGTCTGCCCCTCCTCGGCGAAAAGGCGGTCCACCACACCGGCGTACGGGCTGGGCAGCTCGACCACCGCCTTGGCGGTCTCGATGTCCACGATGACGTCGTTGAGGCGTACCGGGTGGCCCGGCGCGACCCGCCAGGTGACGATCTCGGCCTCGGTGAGCCCTTCGCCGACGTCGGGCAGGCGGAACTGCTGAACGGTCACTGCTCCTTCTCCCTTCACGCGGCCAGGACGCGGTCGACGGCGTCGAGGATCCGGTCCAGGTCGGGCAGGTACTCCTCCTCGACCTTCGCCGGCGGGTACGGCAGGTTGAACCCGCCGACCCGCTCGACCGGCGCCTCCAGCGAGTAGAAGCACCGGCTCGTCACCTGCGCGACGACCTCGGCACCGAACCCGGCGAACGTGGGGGCCTCGTGGACCACCACCGCCCGGCCGGTGCGGCGCACCGACTCCTCGATGGTCGCCACGTCCAGCGGGGAGATGGACCGCAGGTCGATCACCTCGATGTCGCGGCCCTCCGGTGCGGCCGCCTCGGCGGCGGCGACGCAGGTGGCGACGGTGCCCCCGTACGTCAGCAGCGTCACGTCGGTGCCCGGCCGTACGGTCCGGGCGCGGTCCAGCGGCAGCGGCGGCCCCGAGTCCTCCGGTGTCACCTCGCCCTTGACCCAGTAGCGGCGCTTCGGCTCGTAGAAGATGACCGGGTCGTCACCGGCGACGGCCTGCCGGATCATCCAGTGCGCGTCGTCCGGGCTGGCGCAGTAGACGACCCGCAGCCCGGCGGTGTGCGCGAAGTACGCCTCGTTCGACTCGCTGTGGTGCTCCACCGCGCCGATGCCGCCACCGACCGGGATCCGGATCACCACCGGCAGGGCGGTACGGCCGCCGGTGCGGGCCCGCATCTTGGCGAGCTGGGAGACGATCTGGTTGAACGCGGGGTACACGAAGCCGTCGAACTGGATCTCGCAGACCGGGCGGTACCCGCGCAGCGCCAGCCCGATGGCCGTGCCGACGATCCCGGACTCGGCGAGAGTGGTGTCCACCACCCGGGCCTCACCGAAGTCCTTCTGGAGACCGTCGGTGACCCGGAAGACGCCGCCGAGCCGGCCGACGTCCTCGCCCATCAGGAGGACCTTGTCGTCGTCCTCCATGGCGCGGCGCAGGCCGGAGTTCAGTGCCTGACAGAGGGTGAGCATGAACGAGTTCTCCGATCGCGGGCGGGCGTCAGTCGAGGAAGGAGGCGCGGTAGGCGACGAACGCGTCGCGCTCCTCCCGCAGGAGCTGGGGCACGTCGGCCAGCACCGTGGCGAAGGCGTCGGCGAGGTCCGGCGCCGTCAGGGCCAGGCACTCCCGGCGGGTCCGGTCGGCCAGTTCGTCCGCCTCGGCCTGGATCTCGCCGAGGAACGCCTCGTCGCTCCAGCCCTCGGCGCGCATGAGCGCCTCGACCCGGGCCAGCGGGTCCCGCGCCCGCCACGCCTCCAGCTCGTCGTCCGTGCGGTACCGGGTCGGGTCGTCGGACGTGCTGTGCCCGCCCATCCGGTACGTGGTGGCCTCGACGATCGCGGGGCCGGCGCCGGACCGGGCGTGCGCGGTCACCGCCGACGTCACCGCGTACACCGCCAGCACGTCGTTGCCGTCGACCCACTCGCTGCGCAGGCCGAAGCCGGCGCCGCGCCGGTGGATCGGGGTACGCGTCTGCGACGACGCGGGGGTGGAGATGGCCCACTGGTTGTTCTGGCAGAAGAACACCATCGGCGCGTCGTTGACGGCGGCGATGTTCATCGCCTCGCTCGCGTCGCCCTCGCTGGCGGCGCCGTCACCGAAGTACGTCACGACCACCGTGTCGCTGCCGTCGCGCTGCACGCCGAGCGCGTACCCGGTGGCGTGCAGCAGCTGAGCGGCCAGGACCAGCGTGTAGATGTGGAACGAGTACGGCTCCGGATCCCAGCCGCTGTGAGCGACACCGCGCCACTGGCGCAGCAGGTCGGCCGGGCCGATGCCGCGCCACAGCGCCGCGGCGTGCTCCCGGTAGCTCGGGAAGACGTAGTCGTCGGCGCGTACCGCCGCGACGGAGCCGACCTGGGCGGCCTCCTGGCCGCGGCACTGCAACCACAGGCCCAGCTCGCCCTGTCGCTGCAACGCGAACGCCTCGTCGTCGAGGCGGCGCGCGAGCCGCATCCCCCGGTACAGGTCACGGGTGAGCCGGCCGAGGGCGTCGTGGTCGGCGTCCACGTCCGGGTGCAGGCGCCCGTCCGGGGTGACGAGCTGGGTCCAGCCCTCGGACGTACGCGGAAGGCCGGTGGTGCCGGCGAAGGGGTTGGTGACCGGTGGGTCGGCGAGATCTACGGTAGTCATTCGTCACCTTCTGGGTGCGGGGTCTCCGCGTCACCGGGGTCGCCGGCCGTCTCGCGGATCTCGGATACGGGACCGCCCGCCGGGGTGGACCCGGCGGGCGGTGTGGGCGTTGCCTCAGACCGTGTGGCGGTCGGCGAGTGTCAGCGCCTCGTCGAGGATCGCCAGGCCCGCCTTGGCCTCCGTCTCCGACACGGTGCACGGCGGCACCACGTGGATCCGGTTGAAGTTCGCGAACGCGACCAGGCCGCCCCGCTTGCACGCGGCCAGCACCTCGTTCATCTCCGGCGACGACGACCCGTACGGCGCCAGCGGCTCCTTCGTCTCGCGGTCGCGCACCAGTTCCAGCGCCCAGAACACGCCGAGCCCGCGTACGTCACCGACGCTCGGGTGCCGGTCGGCGAGGTCGCGCAGCCCCGGGCCCAGCACGTCGGCGCCGATCGTGGCGGCGTTCTCGACGATCCGCTCGTCCCGCATCACGTTGATGGTCGCGACGGCGGCGGCGGTGGCCAGCGGGTGACCGGAGTAGGTCAGGCCGCCCGGGTAGGCGCGGTCGGCGAACGTCTCGGCGACGTGCTCGGCGATCACCACACCGCCGAGCGGGACGTAACCGGAGTTCACGCCCTTGGCGAAGGTGATCAGGTCGGGCGTCACGCCGTAGTGGTCCAGCGCGAACCAGGCGCCGGTACGCCCGAAGCCCGCCATCACCTCGTCGGCGATGTAGAGGATGCCGTGCCTGTCGCACAGTTCCCGTACGCCCGCGAGGAAGCCCGGCGGCGGCGGCATGATGCCGGCCGTGCCCGGCACCGTCTCCAGCACGATCGCGGCGATGGTGGACGGGCCCTCCATCTCCACGACGCGTTCGAGGTGGCGCAGCGCGAGCGTGCACTCCTCCTCCTCGGTGGTGGCGCCGAACTCCGACCGGTACCGGAACGGGCCGAAGAAGTGCACCACCCCGGCGGTGCCGTTGTCGCTGGGCCAGCGGCGCGGGTCGCCGGTGAGGTTCACCGCGGTCTGGGTGCCGCCGTGGTAGCTGCGGTACTGCGACAGCACCTTCGGCCGGCCGGTGTGCAGCCGGGCCATCCGGACGGCGTGTTCGATCGCGTCCGCGCCGCCGTTTGTGAAGAAGACCTTGTCCAGGCCGGCCGGGGTCAGCTCGGTGATCAGCCGGGCCGCCTCGCCGCGGACGTCGTTGGCGTAGGACGGCGCGATCGTGCACAGGTGGGCCGCCTGCTCCTGGATCGCCGCGACCACCACCGGGTGCTGGTGGCCGATGTTGGTGTTGACGAGCTGCGACGAGAAGTCCAGGTAGCGGTTCCCGTCACCGTCCCAGAAGTACGACCCCTCGGCGCGCTCGACCACCATCGGGTCGAGCTGCGACTGGGCGGACCAGGAGTGGAAGACGTGCGCGCGGTCCAGCTCGTAGGTGCGGCGTGCGCTGGTGCTCATCGGCGTTCTCTCTTCCGCTGCTCAGACGTTCTCGGGAAAGCCGAGGTTGATGCCGCCGTGGCTGGGGTCGAGCCACCGGGAGGTGACGACCTTGCCGCGGGTGAAGAAGTGCACGCCCTCGGCGCCGTGGGCGTGCGAGTCGCCGAAGAGGCTGTCCTTCCAGCCGCCGAAGGAGTAGTAGGCCATCGGCACCGGGATCGGCACGTTGACGCCGACCATGCCGACCTCGACCTCGTTCTGGTAGCGGCGGGCCGCGCCGCCGTCGTTCGTGAAGATGGCCGTGCCGTTGCCGTACCGGTTGGCGTTCACCAGCGCGAGCGCCTCGTCGTAGCTGCCGACGCGCACCACCGACAGCACCGGCCCGAAGATCTCGTCGGTGTAGACGCTCATCTCCGGCTGCACCCGGTCCAGCAGGCTCGGTCCGAGCCAGAACCCGGACTCGTCGCCGTCGACCCGCACCTCACGGCCGTCCACCACCAGCTCGGCGCCGGCCTCGACGCCCGCGTCGAGGTACGACGCGACGCGGTCGCGGTGCTCCCGGGTGACCAGCGGGCCCATGTCGCAGGAGCGCCGCCCGTCACCGACCTTCAGGGTGGCGATGCGCTCGCGGATCCGGGCCACCAGGTCGTCGGCGACGGGCTCGACGACCACCAGGGCGGAGATCGCCATGCACCGCTCGCCGGCCGAGCCGAAACCGGCGTTCACCGCCGCGTCGGCGGCCAGGTCGAGGTCGGCGTCCGGGAGCACCACCATGTGGTTCTTCGCGCCGCCGAGGGCCTGGACGCGCTTGCCGTTGCGGGTGCCGGTCTCGTAGACGTACCGGGCGATCGGCGTGGAGCCGACGAACGACACCGCCTTGACCTCGGGGTGCTCCAGCAGCCGGTCCACCGCCACCTTGTCGCCGTGCACGACGTTGAACACGCCGGCGGGCAGGCCGGCCCGCTCCCAGAGCCGGGCCACGAGCAGCGACGCCGACGGGTCCTTCTCGCTGGGCTTGAGCACGACGGTGTTCCCCGCCGCGATGGCGATGGGCACGAACCACATCGGGACCATCACCGGGAAGTTGAACGGCGAGATGACGGCGCAGACGCCGACCGGCTGGCGGATCGAGTAGACGTCCACGTTCGTGGAGACGCCCTCGGAGTAGCCGCCCTTGAGCAGGTGCGGGATCCCGCACGCGAACTCGACGACCTCCAGCCCGCGGGTGACCTCGCCGAGGGCGTCCGAGACGACCTTGCCGTGCTCGGCCGTGATCAGCTCGGCCAGCTCCTGCTTGTGCTGGTTGACCAGCTCCCGGAACGCGAACAGCACCTGGGTGCGCTTGGTCAGCGACGAGTTCCGCCAGGAGGTGAACGCGGCGGCGGCGGAGGCGACGGCCTGGTCCACCTCGTCGACCGAGGCCAGCGGCACCTCCGTGCGGACCGCGCCCAGCGCCGGATCGTAGACTGGGGCCGTACGCTCGGTGACGCCGGCGAACGGCTTGCCGTCGATCCAGTGGGTCACCCGCTCCAGCGGGACGGGAGCGGGCACGGTGCCGGGTGCTGTCTGGGTCATGCCCGGATCATCTGCGCTTCCCCAGGTCCGGGCAATGGGCACTGTGTCGTTCCCGTACCCGGGATGCGCACATACTGTGCGCCGAGGGGAAGGGGGAGACGCCGCCGATGCCGATGACGGTTCGTGACGTGCTCGAACTGCCGGCGTTGCAGCAGGCCGGGCCGCGTGTCCTGGCCGGCCGGGACCGGCTGGACGCGCCGGTGCGCTGGGTGCACGTCGCCGAGATCCCCGAGATCGCCGACCTGCTGCGCGGCGGTGAGCTGGTGCTGACCACCGGCATCGGCCTGCCCCCCGACGACGACGGGCTGCGCCGCTGGATCGACGGCCTGGCGGCCGTCGGGGTGGCGGGCGTGGTGGTCGAGCTGGGCCGCCGGTTCGGTGGCACCCTGCCGGCCGGGCTGGTCGAGCACGCCCGCAGCCGGAACCTGCCCCTCATCGCGTTGCGGCGCGAGATGCGGTTCGTGGCGGTGACCGAGGTCGTCCACTCCGTGATCGTCGAGGAGCAGACCGCCGAACTGCTCGCCAAGGACGAGATCCACCGCATCTTCACCGAACTGTCGGTGGAGGGCGCCGAGCCCCGGCAGGTGCTCCGCGAGGTCACCCGCCTGTCCCGGCGTCCCGCGGTGCTGGAGAACCTCGCCCACCACGTGCTCGCGTACGAGACCGGCCCGCTGACCGCGGAGGAGCTGCTGGACCGGTGGGAGACCCGCTCGCGTGCGGTCGAGGTCCCGTCCGGCACCGGCTACGAGCCGCGCTCCGGCTGGCTGGTGACGAGCGTCGAGGCGCGCGGCAACAGGTGGGGGCGGCTCGTGCTGCTGTGCGACCAGGAGCCGCCGGCCCGGACCCGGGTGCTGCTGGAGCGGGCCGCGTCCACCATCGCGTTGAACCAGCTCGTCGCCCGGGACTCCTCGTCGGTCGAGCGGCAGGCGCGCAGCAGCCTGCTGCTGAGCATCGTCAACCACTCGGCGCCCACCCGGGACGTGGCGCTGCGGGCGCGCGGGCTCGGTGTCGTCCTGGAACAGCGACCGCTGCTCGGGGTCGTGGTCCGTCGGCGGCGGGCGGCCCCGGCCGGCGGCGCCGACCCGAACGCGCGCCGACGGGAGCTGCTGGACGCGGTGGAGACGGCGGTACGCGAGTGCGGGCTCGCCGCGCTCGCCGGCGACGTGGACGAGGCGGCGGGCGGCACCGGCGTCACCCTCCTCGTCGCCCTCGACGAGACCGGCTCGGACGAGGCCGCGCTGCACGGCCTGTCCACAGCGCTCACCCGGGCCGGTCACCGGGCCGGCTCGGACGTGGTGGTCGCCGCCGGATCGGTGGTCCGCACGCTCGACCTGGCCCGGCGCTCACTGGTCGAGGCGGCGCAGGTGGCCGACGCGACGGTGCACACCGCCGAGCCCCGCGCGTTCTACCGGCTGCACGACGTCCGCCTCCGGGGCCTGCTGTACCTGCTGCGCGACGACGTGCGCCTGCAGACGTTCGTCGAGCGCGAGCTGGGCCCGCTGCTCTCCTACGACCAGCGGCACGGCACGAACCACGTCGCGCTGCTGGAGACGTACCTGGTGGAGGGGCGCAACAAGCGGCGCGCGGCGGACGCGATGTCGCTGTCGCGGTCGGCGCTCTACCAGCGGCTGGAGCTGATCGAGCGGGTGCTCGGCGTCGACCTGGACTCGAGCGAGCGGCGCCTGTCGCTGCACGTGGCGCTCACCGCCCGCGACGTCATGCGCGCCGCCGGTCCGGAGCCCGCCGGCTGACCCGTCACCTGTGGGTGCCGCGGCCCGACCGCAGTCGCCGTACGCTCTCGCGGCTCGGCGCGCTGTGCACGCTGACGCTGACGACCGGTACGGCGTTCGCGACGCTCTTGCGCACCGTCTCCATCGGCGCCGTGCCGGGGGAGCACTCCACGATCATCACCGCGGACCGGTCGGGGCACTGCACGTACTGGACGTGCGAGACGGCGACCCGGCGCGAGTGCAGCACGGACAGCACCTTGAGCAGCCCGGTCGTGGAGTGCCCCACGCCGAGGTGGATCACCATCGTGCTCGGCGAGCCGTGCTCACCGGCCGGATCGGCGTGCGGGCGGCCGGGGGCGGGCCGGGGATGGCCGACGGTTGCGGGGGTGGATGCGGACACGCTCACGGGGGCCTCACTAGGACGAGCCGACAGGATGGCTTGGCCGGCGACGCACGCGGAGGCGTACGCCGCCTAGGTAATCAGCCGGGTCGCGATTCGATTGCCCACGGCGGGAGTGTGGCACGGGAACCCGCTCGCGGGGAGGCTGCGCCGGGCAGCCGTCCGCCACGTGAGACAGCGCCCTGACCTGCGGATCGACGTCCATGCGTCGGGATGGCGGGCGGCCCGCCGGGTTACCGGCCGGTACGCGAGCCCTTAAGGATCGTTCAGGATCTCGCTCTACACTCGGAAGCGGGACGACGACTTGAGAAGGAGCTCCGCGCATGGACGCTGACGAGATCGCCGCCGGTCGGGCCCGCTGGCAGGCCCGCTACGACGCCGCCCGCAAGCGCGACGCGGACTTCACCACGCTGTCCGGAATGCCGGTCGAGCCGGTGTACGGCCCGCCGGAGGACGCCGCGTACCCCGGGTTCGAGCGGATCGGCTGGCCGGGCGAGTTCCCGTACACCAGGGGTCTGTACCCGACCGGCTACCGCGGGCGGACCTGGACCATCAGGCAGTTCGCCGGCTTCGGCAACGCCCGGCAGACGAACGAGCGCTACAAGATGATCCTCGGCGCGGGCGGCGGCGGTCTCTCCGTCGCCTTCGACATGCCGACGCTGATGGGCCGCGACTCGGACGACCCGCAGTCGCTCGGCGAGGTCGGCCACTGTGGTGTCGCAGTGGACTCGGCGGCCGACATGGAGGTGCTGTTCGACGGGATCGACCTGGCCGGCGTGACCACCTCGATGACCATCTCCGGCCCGGCCGTGCCGGTCTTCTGCATGTACCTGGTCGCCGCCGAACGGCAGGGCGCCGACCTGTCCACGCTGGACGGAACGCTCCAGACCGACATTTTCAAGGAGTACATCGCGCAGAAGGAGTGGCTGTTCGACCCCGAGCCGCACCTGCGCCTCATCGGCGACCTGATGGAGTACTGCGCGCGGGAGATCCCCCGGTACAAGCCGCTGTCCGTCTCCGGCTACCACATCCGCGAGGCCGGCTCGACCGCCGCGCAGGAGCTGGCGTACACGCTCGCCGACGGGTTCGGCTACGTCGAGCTGGGCCTGTCGCGCGGGCTGGACGTGAACACGTTCGCCCCCGGCCTGAGCTTCTTCTTCGACTCCCACGTGGACTTCTTCGAGGAGATCGCCAAGTTCCGCGCCGCCCGCCGGATCTGGGCCCGCTGGCTGCGTGACGTGTACGGCGCGACCAGCGAGAAGGCCCAGTGGCTGCGGTTCCACACGCAGACCGCCGGGGTGTCGCTGACCGCCCAGCAGCCGGTCAACAACGTGGTACGCACCGCCGTGGAGGCGCTGGCCGCGGTGCTCGGCGGCACCAACTCGCTGCACACGAACGCCCTCGACGAGACGCTCGCCCTGCCCACCGACGAGTCGGCCGAGATCGCCCTGCGGACCCAGCAGGTGCTGATGGAGGAGACCGGGGTGACGAACGTGGCCGACCCGCTCGGCGGCTCCTGGTACGTCGAGGCGCTCACCGACCGGATCGAGGCCGAGGCGGAGGAGATCTTCGCCCGGATCAGGCAGCTCGGCGGCGAGGGCCCGCACACCATCGGCCCGATGACCTCCGGCATCCTGCGCGGCATCGAGGACGGCTGGTTCACCGGCCACATCGCCGAGTCGGCGTTCGTCTACCAGCAGGCGCTGGAGAAGGGCGACAAGAAGATCGTCGGCGTCAACTGCCACACCGGCACGGTGGCCAAGGACCTGGAGATCCTGCGCATCTCGCACGAGGTGGAGCTGGAGCAGCGCCGGGTGCTGACCGAGCGCAAGTCGGCCCGCGACGACGCCGCCGTCACCGCCGCCGTCGCGCGGATGGTCGAGGTCTCCCGGACCGGCGAGAACATGATCCCCGCCATGCTCGACGCGGTTCGCGCCGAGGCCACCCTCGGCGAGATCTGCGACGCCCTCCGCGCCGAGTGGGGCGTCTACCGAGAGCCCGCCCGCTTCTGACCCCCGCCCCGCAAGGAAGGGCCCCTTGTTAACACCCGCTGTTAACAAGGGGCCCTTCCTCTACCGGAGGCGTTAACAGGGGGCCCTTCCTTGCGAACGGGCTGAGCTGGGGGAGAGTGGTGACTGTCGCCGTCGCGGCTGGTCGGAGATCCGTGGCGTACGTGCGAGACTAGACAACCATGAGCGACCCACGGATCACCTCGTCGATCTTCACCCGCGGCGCGGTCGACCTCAGCGCGCTGCGCACCCCCGCACCGGCCGACACCTCCTCCGCCACACCGTCCCAGGGCGCTGGGCCGACCGGGCTGCCGGGCAGCCCCGCCGGCTCCGCCGCCGTGATCGACGTGACCGAGGCGAACATCCAGTCCGAGGTGCTCGAACGCTCGCTCACCACACCGGTAGTGGTCTTCTTCGGTGCCGCCGGCTACCCGGAGAGCGACCAGTTCGCCCCGGCGCTGGAGCGGCTCGCCGCCGAGGGCGGCGGCGCATGGCTGCTGGCCCGGGTCGACGTGCAGCAGCAGCCGCGGCTCGCGCAGATGTTCCAGCTCCAGACGCTGCCCACCACGTACGCCATCGTCGGCGGCCGCCCGATCGACGCCTTCCCCGGCCCGGTGCCGGAGTCGCAGTTGCGACAGTGGCTCCAGGCCGTGCTCAAGGCCGGTGGCGTCACCGTGGCCGAGCCGGAGGACCCGCGCCTCGACGCCGCCGACGACGCGCTGATGAGCGGCGACCTCGACGCCGCCGAGGCGGCGTACCGGAAGATCCTGGCCGAGTCGCCCGCGGACGCGGCGGCGGAGGCGGGCCTGGCGCAGGTCGGGCTGGCCCGCCGGGTGGCCGGTGCGGACCCGCAGGGCGCGCTGGACGCCGCTGCCGCCGCCCCCGACGACGTGGACGCCCAACTGCTCGCCGCCGACATCGAGGTGCTCAGCGGCCTCGCCGACCAGGCGTACAAGCGGCTGGTCGGCCTGGTCCGGCGCACCGCCGGGGACGACCGGGACCGGGCACGCCAGCACCTGCTCGGCCTGTTCACCATCGCCGGCCCGGACGATCCCGCCGTGGCCTCCGCCCGACGCGCCCTGGCCAGCGCGCTGTTCTGAGTCAACCCGCGCGGGCCGGCGCACCGCCGGCCCGCCCGACCGCCGAGGACGGGAGCCCATGATGCGCCGGATCGCCGTCCTCGACGCGCCGACGAACCTCGGGCTGCGCCCGCCCACCGCCAGCTCCGTGCCCGGCTGCGCCAAGGCGCCGGGCGCGCTGCGCGACCACGGCCTGCTCGCCCGGCTGCGGGCCCGCGACGCCGGCTGCCTCACCCCGCCGCGGTACGACCCGGGCGACTGGCGACCCGGCGACGGCGTCTGCCACGCGCCGGAGATCTCCGCGTACTCGGTGGCGCTCGCCGACCGGATCGGCGCGATCATCGACCGGGGCGAGTTCCCGCTTGTGCTCGGCGGCGACTGCTCGGTGCTGCTCGGCTCGGCGTTGGCCATGCACCGCCTCGGCGAGGCGGTAGGCGGGCGGATCGGGCTGGTCTTCGTCGACGGCCACTCCGACTTCCGGCACCCGGGCAACGCCTCCTACGTCGGCGCGGCGGCGGGGGAGGACCTGGCCCTGGTCACCGGCCGGGGGCAGCCCGACCTGGCCGCCATCGAGGGCCGGCGGCCGTACTTCCGGGACATCGACGTGGTGGTGCTCGGCATCCGCGCGCAGGACGAGTACCGCCTCGACCTCCAGGCCGCCGGCATCACCACCCGGCCGGTGCCCGCGCTGCGCGCCGAGGGCGCCGCCCGTACCGCCCAGTGGGCGCACGAGCAGCTCGTCGACTGCGCCGGCTACTGGGTGCACATCGACGTGGACGTGCTCGACCCGGCGGTGATGCCCGCAGTGGACGCGCCCGACCCGGGCGGCATCGCCTTCGCCGAGCTGGAGATCCTGCTCGCCGGTCTGGTCGACACCCCGCACTGCCTCGGCGTCGAGCTGACCGTCTTCGACCCCGACTACGACCCGGACGGCGCGTACGCGGCCGAGATCGTGAACACGGTGGTGGCCGGGCTCGCCCCGGTCGTCGCGCCCGGTGCGGTGCCGCCCCGGCTGCTGCCGGCCGCGCCTGTCGCACCGGCGCCCCGCACCGCCGGCAATCACCGCGCGCAGCGGGCGGCGGTGACGGTGCCGGTGCCCGCCGTGGCAACGGACCCGATCGGCCCGCCGGCCGCGCCCGCCGGGCTCGACGAGTACGCGCCGGCCGACGCCGAGGAGCCGCCGTCGTGGCCCGACGCGGAGGATCGGCTACCGCCCGCCGGCCCGGGGCTGCTCCGCCGCGTGGCGGTGCCCGAGGTGGACGTCCCGCCGGCCGAGGAGACGTCGCCGGCATCCGCCGAGCACGACCGGGCGTGATCCCCGCTTCCCGGGAAGTGACGCCGCGACGTCATCCCCGCCGTGAGGACCACCGGCCGTCGGCGAAGGGCACGTCGGCCGTGTCGATCACGGTTCGGTAGGAGCACTGGGCGCCGTCGGTGCGGGCGACGGGGATCGGGGCGCGGGCGGTGCGGCTTCCCCGGAGCCCGGCTCGGCGGAGGTCGCGGCCAGCACCTCCAGCACGACGCGGGTGAGCAGCGTGGCCAGCGCCAGGAGCACGCAGATCGTCACGCCGGCACGCAGCACGGGACCGTGCGGCAGCACCTCGGCCAGCGCCAGTACGGCCAGTGCCGTCCCGGTCACGATGACCGTCACGATGAACAGCGAGTACGCGCGCACGCGGGGCCGGGTCCAGAACAGGACGCCGCCCGGATCGTCGCGCCGCAGCCGGCGGTTCTGCCCGCGCAGGCGCTCCAGGAAGCGCGACTCCCAGATCAGCGCGAGGAGCACAACGGGGAGCACCTGGGCGGCTGTCGCGTAAAGGTCAGAAGACACCGAGACCCTCCCCACTGTGCGGTTCGACATCGACGAGGATCGCACGACCTGGTGAACAGAGTCAGCCGGCCAGGCCGCGCAGGAACTTCTCGGCGATCGGCGCCGCCACCTTCGAGCCCGCCCCGCCCTGCTCGACGAAGACGGCGAAGGCCACGTCGCCCTGCCAGCCGACGAACCAGGCGTGCGTGTGCGCCGGGTTGTTGTCGTACTCCGCGGTGCCGGTCTTGCCGTGCACCGGCTCGCCCGGCACGTCCGCCAGCGCGCTGCCGCTACCCGAAGTGACGACCCCGCGCATCAACGACTTCAGCGCCGCCACCGACTCCGGCTTGAGCGCCTCGCCGGACGGCGCGGGCTTGGCCGGCGCCGGGTCGAGCAGAAGTTTGGGCTGCTCGAACTTCCCCCGGGCCACGGCCGCGGTGGCGCTCGCCATCGCCAGCGGGCTCACCAGCGTGGTGCCCTGGCCGATCGCGGCGGCGGCCTGCTCGGGCGACGGACCGTTGGCGGAGATCTTGCCGGTGAACGCCTCGGTGCCGAGATCCCACGCGCCCTCCAGGCCGAGCGTACGGCCGGCCTGGGCCAGCCCGTCCGGGCCGAGCTTCGGCGCCAGCGCGACGAAGGCGGTGTTGCACGACTTGGCGAAGTCCGTGGCGAAAGGCACCCGGCCCAGCTCGAAGCCGTCCGAGTTCTTGAAGTTGCGGCCCTCGACAGTCGCCGTCTTCGGGCAGTCCACGACCGTCTGCGGGGTCACCGCGCCCCGGTCGAGCAGGCCGAGCGCGCTGACCATCTTGAACGTCGAGCCGGGTGGCACCTGGGCGGTGAAGGCGAGATTGTCGCCCGCCGCGCCCGGGCCGTTCGCGGCGGCCAGCACCGCGCCGTCGCTGATCCGCACGGCGACCAGGGCGGACCGGCGGGTCTGCCCGCGCAACGCGGCGTCGGCCGCGTTCTGGGTGGCCGCGTCGATGGTGGTCCGCACCGGCTGCCCGGGCTTCGGGTCGCTGCGGAACAGCTCCGTGCCGGTCGGCTCCACCTTGCCGTCCGGCGTGGTCCGCTCGGTGATCACGGTGACGCCGGGGACGCCCCGCAGCCGTTCGTCGTACCGGCCCTGGAGACCGCCGTGGCCGACCAGGTCGCCGCGCGCGTACTTGTCGGGGTGGGCTTGGAGGTCGTCGGCGGTGGCCTGGTCGACCGAGCCGAGCAGCGCCCGGGCGAACTCGCGGGTCGGCGCCAGCATGAGCTGCTCGGCGGCGAACCGGGTGCCGGGCAGGTCGTAGACGCGCGGCTTGATCTGCCGGTACGCCTCGTCGCGCAACGTCACCACCTCGACGCGCGCGTCCGGCTTCGCCTCCTTGAGGCGCTTGGGCAGGTCGCCCAGGTCGACCGGCGGCGTGAGCGCGGGCCGGATCGCCTTGAACGCGGCGTCCAGCTTCCGGATCATGCCCGGGACGTCGTCGATCTCGCCGGGGACGAGCTGCACGCGGACCACCGGGCGCGGCGCGACGATCGGCCGGCCGGACGCGTCCAGCACACCCGCCCGCTGCGCCGGCTCCCGCCGCAGCGCGATCCGGTCACCGCTCTCCAGCTTCTCGTGCACCACCGACGGCTCCCAGATCACCTGCCACCGGTCGTCGTCGCCGCGCTTGAGGCGTACCGGGTTCTCGTAGTCCCAGCGGCCGCCGCCCGGCAGCGCCCAGCTCACCTTGACCCGGGCGGTGGCGATGTCCCCCTGGGTGGTGATCTCGCCGGTGCGCGCCAGCTCCGGCGGGCCGGACGAGAGCGCGCCGGCGAGCGCCTGGATCTGCTTCGTCACCTCGGCTGCGGGCAGCCGCCCGCCGGTCGGCTCGACGAAGCCGACCGCGTGCAGGTCGCCGGAGCGCCAGCCGCCGAGGAACTCCTCGACGGCCGCGTCCGGGCCGTCGTCCCCGGAGCATCCGGTGAGCGCGCCGGCCGTGACCAGGACGGCGGCCAGCGTCGCGAGGAGGCGGTGACGGGTGTGACGGCGGGGGCGGACGGGGTACGACAACGGCATGAAGCAGTCCCTCCGGTGCGTAACTGCCCTGCACGCTAGTACGGCCCGCCGCTCGCCACCGCCCCGCCACGGCCTCCGGCAGCGCGACAAGCAGCGTGTGGCAGTGTGATGAACATCGCCAGTCGGGGTACTCCGCGAACGGCCGACCACAGACCCGCAACGGGTGAAAGGACGAAGTCCCGATCCGGACGTCCGGTCGATGATCCACCGCGGGGGGTACCACGCGGTAGGGCCTAGGCTGGGCGGCAGAGTGACCCACAACGCGGTGGGTCGAGGGGAGTGGCACCGATGGACCGGCGTCCGGCGATCAAACCGGGACCCGACCTCCGGCAGGCTGACACCGGCCGGGACGACGACGACAGCTTCGATTCGGCGACCGACGGAGACGGTTTCAGCCGTCTCGACACAGGCGTGACCGGGATGACCGGTTCCAGCATCGACACCCTTTACGACCTGGGCCTGCCCGCGCAGGCACTGGCCGGAGAGTCGGAGGACGCCGAGCTGGACGAGCCCGTTCCCAACGCGGAACGGCTGGTCGCCCAGGCGGTCGCGCTGGCCGGCGACGACCACGACGCGGCCACACTCGTGGACCGCTTCTGGCGGTTCGCGCCGGACGAGGAGCTGATCGGCTTCACCGCCGAGGAGATGCTCGAGGCGGCCCGGGCCCACCGGGACCTGGCCCAGCAGCGGGTACCGGGCGAGCTGAAGCTGCGCATCCACGAGCCGGACGCCGAGCAGCACCACACGGTCGTCGAGATCGTCACCGACGACATGCCGTTCCTGGTCGACTCGGTGACCGCCCTGCTGAACTCCCGCCACCTGGACGTGCACCTGCTGGTGCACCCGCTGGTCGTGGTGCGGCGCGAGCCGCTGGGCCGGCTCACCGAGGTCTCGGCCGACGTGGAACCGGACGACGCGATCGCCGGTGACCTGGTCGAGAGCTGGATGCGGATCGAGATCGACCCGGTCCGCGACGCGGCCGAGCGGGAGACGCTGCGCCGCGAGTTGCAGCGGGTGCTCACCGACGTGCGCGAGGCGGTCGAGGACTGGCCGAAGATGCGGCAGCGGGCCCTGGCGCTCGCCGACGAGCTGGCCGCCGCCCGGACGTCGGACAACCGCCCGCCGGTGCCGGAGAAGGACATCACGGACTCGGTGGAGCTGCTGCGCTGGCTGGCGCACGACCACTTCACGTTCCTCGGCTACCGGGAATACCGCCTCGTCCACACCGACGGCGCGCGCACCGGGCAGGCCCTGGAGGCGGTGCTCGGCACCGGACTGGGCATCCTGCGCTCCGACTCGCCGGAGGCCCGGTCGCTGAACTCGATGACGCCCGAGGCGCACGAGAAGGTGCTGGAGAAGCGCCTGCTCATCATCACCAAGGCCAACTCGCGTGCCACAGTGCACCGTTCGGCTTACCTCGACTACATCGGCTTCAAGATCTTCAACGAGGCCGGCGAGGTGGTCGGGGAACGGCGCTTCCTGGGGCTGTTCTCCACCGCGGCGTACCGGACCAGCGTGCAGGAGCTGCCGGTGGTCCGGCGCAAGGTCGCCGAGGTGCTGGACCGCTCCGGCCTGAGCCTGCGCAGCCACTCCGGCAAGGACCTGTTGCAGATCCTGGAGACCTACCCGCGCGACGAGCTGTTCCAGATCAAGACCGACGACCTCTACCACGCGGTGATCGGCGTGCTGCGGATGGCGGGCCGCCGGCAACTGCGGGTCTTCCTGCGCCGCGACGCGTACGGGCGGTTCATCTCCTGCCTGATCTACCTGCCGCGGGACCGGTTCACCACGCAGAACCGGCTGCGCATGCAGGACATCCTGCTGCGCGAGCTGAACGGCGTGGGCGTCGACTACACCACCCGGGTGACCGAGTCGATGCTGGCCCGGGTGCACTTCATCGTGCGTACCGACCCGAACAACCCGCCCGGTGAGATCGACGCCGACCTGCTCGCCGAGGAGCTGGCCGACGCCACCCGGCTCTGGGACGACGACTACCGGCTGGTGCTGGAACGCAAGCTCGGCGACGAGCAGGCCAAGCACCTGTTCACCAGGTACGCCGACGCGTTCCCGGAGGGCTACAAGGACGGGCACACGCCGTACGAGGCGATGAAGGACCTGGCGAAGCTGGAGCTGCTGGAGGAGCCCGGCCAGCTGGAGATGCACCTGTTCCGCAAGCAGGCGCCGCCGCGCCCGTACGCGGGCCGCGCCGCCGACGCCGACGAGGCGATGGACGTGCGGTTCAAGGTCTACCGGTACGGCGAGCCGATGATGCTCTCCGCGGTGCTGCCGGTGCTGCACTCGCTCGGCGTGAAGGTGGTCGACGAGCACCCGTACGAGGTGGAGCGCGTCGACGGCCGGATCTGGCTCTACGACTTCGGTCTGGAACTGCCCGAGCGCCACCAGGACCTGGCCGAGGTGCGCCCGCACGTGGAGAACGCCTTCGCCGCCGCCTGGCGGGGCGAGGCCGAGGTGGACGGCTTCAACGAGCTGGTGCTGCGCGCCGGGCTCACCTGGCGGCAGGTCGTCGTGCTGCGCGCGTACGCGAAGTACCTGCGCCAGGCCGGCACCGTGTTCTCCCAGGAGTACATGGAGCAGACGTTCATCGCGTACCCGCGCATCGCCGACCTGCTGGTGAAGCTGTTCGAGACCCGGTTCGCCCCGGGCGCGACCACGCTCGACGAGCGCCGGCAGCGCAGCGGCGAGCTGGTCGACGCGATCGGCGAGGCGCTGGACGAGGTGGCCAGCCTCGACCAGGACCGCATCCTGCGGGCGTACCTCACGTTGATCCAGGCCACCCTGCGCACCAGCTTCTACCAGAAGCCGGTGCGCGGGCGGCCCAAGGCGTACGTGGCGTTCAAGCTGGACCCGCAGGCCATCCCGGATCTTCCGGCGCCGCGACCCAAGTTCGAGATCTTCGTGTACTCGCCTCGCTTCGAGGGCGTGCACCTGCGCTACGGGCCGGTGGCCCGCGGCGGCCTGCGCTGGTCCGACCGGCGCGAGGACTTCCGGACCGAGGTGCTCGGCCTGGTCAAGGCGCAGATGGTGAAGAACGCGGTGATCGTGCCGGTCGGCGCCAAGGGCGGCTTCGTGCTCAAGCAGAAGCCGGGCGACCGGGACGAGGCGGTGACCTGCTACAAGGAGTTCATCTCCGCGCTGCTCGACGTCACCGACAACATCGTCAGCGGCGACATCGTGCCGCCCGAGGACGTGGTCCGGCACGACGGCGACGACCCGTACCTGGTGGTGGCCGCCGACAAGGGCACCGCGACGTTCTCCGACATCGCCAACGAGATCTCCGAGGCGCACAACTTCTGGCTGGGTGACGCGTTCGCCTCCGGCGGCTCGGCCGGCTACGACCACAAGAAGATGGGCATCACCGCCCGGGGCGCCTGGGAGTCGGTGAAGCGGCACTTCCGGGAGCTGGGGCACGACACCCAGACGCAGGACTTCGCAGTGGTCGGCGTCGGCGACATGTCCGGCGACGTGTTCGGCAACGGGATGCTGCTGTCGAAGCACATCCGGCTGGTGGCCGCGTTCGACCACAGGCACATCTTCCTGGACCCGGATCCGGACTCGGCCCGGTCCTGGGAGGAACGCAAGCGGCTGTTCGACATGCCGCGCTCGTCGTGGGAGGACTACGACCGCGAGCTGATCTCCGAAGGCGGGGGCGTCCACTCGCGTACGGCGAAGTCGGTGCCGATCTCGCCGCAGGTCCGCGCGGTGCTCGGCCTCGACGAGGACGTCACGCAGCTCAGCCCGCAGGAGCTGATGAAGGCGATCCTCACCGCGCCGGTCGACCTGTTCTGGAACGGTGGCATCGGCACCTACGTCAAGGCGTCCAGCCAGACCAGCGCCGACGTGGGGGACAAGTCCAACGACGCCATCCGGGTGGACGGCAAGAGCCTGCGCTGCCGGGTGGTCGGCGAGGGCGGCAACCTGGGCTTCACCCAGCAGGGCCGGATCGAGTACGCGGCGACCGGCGGCCGCATCTACACCGACTTCATCGACAACGCGGCCGGTGTGGACTGTTCCGACCACGAGGTCAACATCAAGATCCTGCTCAACACGGCGGTGGCCGACGACGAGCTGGACCGGCCGGAACGCGACGAGCTGCTGGCCCAGATGACCGACGAGGTCGCCGAGCTGGTGCTGCGGGACAACTACGACCAGGCGCGGGCGCTCAACAACGCCCAGGCCCAGGCCGCCTCGCTGCTCCCGGTGCACCGGCGGATGATCAACGACCTGGAGCGGTCCGGCGCGCTCGACCGGGCGCTGGAGGCGCTGCCGTCGGACGAGGAACTGGCGGTCCGCACCGAGAGCGGCCTGACCGCGCCGGAGTTCGCGGTGCTGCTCGCGTACGTCAAGATCGTGCTGGAGCGCGAGATCGTCGGCGAGGGCCTGGCGGACGAGGAGTGGACGACCGACATCCTGGTCAACTACTTCCCGACCCCGCTGCGGCAGCGCTTCGCCGAACGGATGGGCCGGCACCGGCTGCGCCGGGACATCGTCACCACGGTCCTGGTGAACGAGGCGATCAACCGGGGTGGCATCTCGTTCGTCTTCCGGGTGGTCGAGGAGACGGCCGCGTCCGCGGCGGACGTGCTCCGGGCGTACGTGGTGGTCCGCGAGGTGTTCGGGCTGCGTGACCTGTGGGACGCGGTCGAGGCGCTGGACAACAAGGTCTCGCCCGAGTTGCAGACCGCCGTCTACCTGGACACCCGGCGGCTGCTCGACCGCGCGGTGCGCTGGCTGGTCACCAACCGGCGGTCGCCGATCGACGTGCCGGCGGAGGTCGCCCGGCTGCGCGACGGCGTGGCCCGGCTCCTGCCGGACCTGGAGCACCGGTTCTGGGGCACCGAGCGGGAGGCCATCGCGGAGCACATCGAGTCGCTCGTCGAGCGCGGGCTGCCGCGTGACCTGGCCGAGCAGGCGACCCGCCTGATGTACAGCTTCGGCCTGCTGGACATCGTCGAGACGGCGCAGGCGACCGGGCGGGACGTGGACGAGGTGGCCGCGGTCTACTTCGTGCTCTCCGACCGGTTCCGGGTGGACGCGCTGCTGTCGAAGATCTCCCTGCTGCCGCGCGAGGACAGGTGGCAGACGCTGGCCCGGATGGCGCTGCGCTACGACCTGTACGCCGCGCTGGCCGCACTCACCGCCGAGGTGCTCGGGTCCACGCCCGAGGACGTGCCGCCGGTGGAGCGGGTGCAGGAGTGGGAGCAGGCGAACGCCACCTCGATCCACCGGGCGCACCGGGCGATGGGGGAGTTCGACGAGTCCCGCGCCGACCTGTCCGCGCTGTCGGTGCTGCTGCGCCAGATCCGTACCCTGGTCCGGACCTCGGCGGCGGCCTGACCGTTGACGCGCGCGTGGCCCGGTGGTCGGTTCCCCGACCACCGGGCCACCGCCGTTCCCGGCCTCAGCCGGTCATCGTGGCGTAGACGACGATGTTGTTCAGGTAGCTGCCGGCCGTCTTGTCGAACACCCCGCCGCAGGTCACCACGCGCAGGGCGGGCGCGGCCGACGGACCGTAGACCTGCGCGGCGGGAAAGGCGGTCTTCGGGTACGACCCGACCGCGTGCACGGTGAACGTGGCGGTCGAGCCGTCCTGCCGGCCGACCACTATGGTGTCGCCGGCCACCAGCGCGCCGAGGTTGAAGAACACCGCCGGGCCGAGCTGGGCGGAGTCGACGTGACCCACGATCACCGCGTTGCCGGACTCACCGGGGCTGGCGCCGGGGGAGTACCAGCCGGCCTTCATGGCCTGGTCCAGCGGGGGCACCTGGACCGTGCCGTCCGGGTTCGTGCCGAGCGACATGATCGGGGCCCGTACCCCGATGCGGGGGATCGAGATGCTGACCGGCGCCGACCGGGGCAGCGGAGCCGGGCCGGTGGCGCGGGTCGCCGCCGGAGCGCCCGCCACGGCCGGCGGGGTGCTCGCGGCGCCCGGGGTGCCCGCGCCCGGGGTGCCGGCGGCGACTGGGTTCGGGGTGCCGGGTCCGATGGTGGGCGGGCCTGGTGTCGCCTGGCCGGCGCCTCCCGTGGTCGGTTGCCCGCTGCCGGGTACCGGCCGGCCGGTGGCGTTCGGTGCCGGTTCCCCAGCGATGTCCGGATCGGCGTAGGTGCCCGGATCGTCGGACGGGCCGGTGGTGACCGGGCCCGCCTGCGCGATCGGCTGTGGCGGGGTGGGCGGTGGGTCGGTCCGGACGGACGCGCCGACCAGACCGGCCCCGGCCATGGCGAGCAGGACGACGACGGCCGTGCCGGCGGCACGCCACGGACTTCCGTGACGGCCGCCGGCCCGGGTCGTCGTCCGGTCAGACCGAGCCACCGGCCCGCCGCCGGCGCAGCAGCACCAGGCCGCCCAGCGCCGCGGCGCCGATCATGCCCGCGCCACCGGTGGCGAGGTTGCGGTCCACGCCGGTGGTCGTCATGCCACCGTCGCCGCCGTCGACCCCACCGCGCGGCAGGACCACCAGCTCGCCCTCACCGCAGGAGCCGCGCAGTTCGTACCGGCCCGGCCGGGCGTCGTGCGAGACGGTGGCCTCGCCGTAGTAGACGAAGTCCTTCCCGTGCTCCCAGCCCGCGTCGTCCTTGCCGTAGTCGCCGCCCTTGCCGTCCTTCTCACCCGGCCAGCCGCCGTGCTCGTCCCTGCCGTAGCTGTCCTTGTCGTCCTGCCAGGCGCCTCCGCTCGCCTGCCAGTCGTCCTTGCCGTCCGACCAGGCGCCGTGCTCGTCCTTGCCGTCCTTGCCGTCCTTGCCGTTCTTGCCGTGCTCGTCCCTGCCGTCCGGACGGCCGCCACGCTGGTCCTTGGCGTCCTTGCCGTGCTGGTCCTTGCCGTCGGGGCCGTGCTGGTCCTTGCCGTCGGGGCCGTGCTCGTCCCTGGTCCAGTCGGGCGCGCCCCCCTTCTCCTTGTCCCAGCCCGGCTCGGCGTCCTGGCCGTACTCGTCGTGCCCCTGCCAGGCGCCGGTGTCGGCAGCCATACCGGCACCGGCGCCGCCCGGCTGCGGCTGTCCTCCGGGCTGGCCGCCCGGCTGCGGCTGGTCCGCCGGAGGCTGCGGCATGCCGTTCCCCGGCCCGCCCGGCCCGTTGCCGCCCGGTCCGCCCGGACCGTTGCCGCCCGGTCCGCCAGGGCCGTTGCCGCCGGGACCATGGCCGTCTTCGCCCGGCTCGCCCTTCCCGTCGGGACCCTTGCCGTGGTCGTCCTTGCCGTCCGGGCCCTTCCCGTGGTCGTTCTTGCCGTCCGGGCCCTGGTCGGCGTCCCAGCCCCAGTCCTGGCCGCCGCCCCAGTCGCCGCCGTCGGCCCAGTCGCCGTGCTCGCCGTCCCGGGCCGGGTGCAGGTCGACCTTGCCGGTCACCTCCGACCAGACGGTGGCGTGCTTCTGCGGCTCGGAGCAGATCGCGAGCAGTTCGACGGTGTCCCCGGCCTTCACCACGTGCGGCTTGGCGATGACCTTGCCTTCGTCATGTCCGCCCGCGTAGGCCATTCCCGGGGTGAACGCGAGAAGGCCCGCTCCGCCGAGAGCGGCGCCCGCGATCACCTTCCCGAGCATCTTCTTAGGGGGTGTCTCAGTTGGTGAGGTTGTGGCCTCGGGCATGATCTTCTATTTGTGGCGGATGTTGTCGGGGACATGATCCAGACTTGGGCGCCG